>SACH01000104.1 GCA_009928645.1 Gammaproteobacteria bacterium
CTCATAATGCTGATGTCACTAGTTCGAATCTAGTCGTAGCCACCAAAAAGACCAAGAAAACAGCCCCTTACGAGGGGCTTTTTCGTTTACGGCGGCAAGGCATTTCCAACTTACTCCAAAGCTCCCAATTCCCCTGGCTGCAGCCGTCATGAGTCTGCTAAAACGGGTCATTTGGGGGCTCATTTGCTGCCCTATCCGGGTGGTTTCTCAGATTGAAGATCTCCCGAAAATGGCTGTGTTTCGTTCATCGCCAGCTAAAAGGCCTAGTTAAAGGTTATGAATTTCCTGTTTCTTCATGAATCCAGTCCCTTGAACTTCAACACCCCATGCTGACCCTGCACCTCTCCAGTCTCATCAAGTTTCTGATCGGCATCGTTTTTCTGCAAGGTTCCACCGGCCTGCTGGTTTTCACCGCCCTGCGGACCGACCTGACCCAGACTTGGCCCCTGTTCGGTGCCCTGGGGGTCACTCTGGCGGCCATGACCGCCCTCTGGTTCAATGCCATCGCCGATGGTTCCCGCAAGGAGGCCCTGGCTAAGGTCCAGGCGAGTTTTTCCCGGGAGCGGGAGAAGATCCGGGTGCGGGCGGAGCAGGAGAAGGCCCGGGAGGTCAAGAACACTCAGCGCCAGGCGGAGCGCCAGCAGCAGCGTGCCCGGGTTGGTGGTCAACTCAAGACCGGACTCCTGATCGCCGGGGGGGCCGGGGCCGGACTCCTGCTGCTGATGACTCAGATGATCTCCCTGGGCATGCTGGCCCTGACCACCGCCGGTGGCGCCGCCATCGGCTATGGCGTGCGGGCGCGGCAGGATCGGCTGGGGAGCGAAGGCAGTGGCGGGGGATTTCTGGGTCTGGGCCGACGGGAGAAACCGGTCGCGGTCCTGGCGGCCCAGGTCGAGGAGGCCCATGTGGTGCTGCCTAAGCCTCGCCGACCCGCCCTCAAGTCAACCCCCAGCCCCGAGACCGAGCGGGGCTGGGATACGGACTGAGCTGACAACCCGAATTGAGCTGGCCGCCGCAGCCCCCTCACCGGTCATTGTCCTTGTCGAGGGCGGGGACTGGTCCCCGAGCGATAGGCTCATTCCTGCCCGTCAGGAAGGGGATCGTTAAAAGATCCTCGGGGGCACCCCCAGGCCCTGGTTCAGCATCCCGCTAGCCGAGGCCAGCAACCACCCGTGGCACCAAACGCCCGGCGGCAGTGGGGCGCATTTCCACAATTTGGCGGCTGTGATCCGGCCCGTAGCTCACATGAATGGGCAGGTCCGGACCGTAGAAATAGATCCGGTCGAATGGTGTGTTGGCCACCAGCCAGCGGGCGACCTCGCGCATGTCCTCGTCTTCCACGATGAAGTCCACCGCTGCCCCCATGCGCGGGCAGATGGGCAAGCCCCGCCGGTTGCGCTCGTGGGAGGCGTGCTGGTCAAGCTTGGGATCGATGCGCCCGGGGATCGCGCGCGCCAGCTCTGGGGAGCAGAAGCCGTAGGTCAGCCGGATCATACCGAACCACTCGATCACCGGGTCCAGCACCTGCACCGCCAGGTCCAGCAGGGCCGAGTAACTGTCTGGCTCCCGGGGTAGGTTGGGCAGCCCCGTCCACGCCTGGGTCTCCCCGCAGGTAATGAGTTGGCGATAGGTCAGGAAGCGCCCGCAGCCATCATCCAAGTCCGGGATGGCGCGGGACCGCACCAAACGCAGCCCATTGACCTCCCAGCGCCGGGCGGCCAGGGCCCCATCGAAGGTCTGGGGGTTCGGGCCATAGCCAGACAGGTCGCACAGCCCCAAGGCGTCCAGGGCCTCGTCGAAGGCGACCTGCTCAAGCCATGGCCCTCGATGAGGTAGCCATTCTCCCGGACCAGATCCAGCCACTGGCGCGGGTGACCGATCCGCTTAGGTTCGTCGAACAGACCGATGGCCTCGCAACGCCACCTTCCACTCCAACGCGAGAGCGGAGACAATAATCTCCCCGCGCCCCCGGAGACGTTCGGATGGAAGATACGACGACCAGGTACTACACGGAGAATGCCCCGGTATTCTTCACCGACACCGTCCTCGTCGCCATGGAATCGCTTTACACCCGTTTCCTGCCCCACATCCCGCCGGGCGGGCACATCCTCGATGCGGGCTGCGGCTCGGGCCGGGACTCGTTGGCCTTTTTGGAGCGTGGCTATCGGGTCACCGCCTTCGATGCCTCGCCGAGCCTCGCCGCACTGGCCGAGCGCCATTCCGGCCAGCCAGTAAAGGTGTTGCGCCTCCAGGACCTGGAGTGGTCACAGACCTTCGACGGTATCTGGGCTTGCGCGAGTCTGCTGCATGTCCCTGCTGCCGAGCTTCCAGATGTCATGGGCCGACTAGCCAGGGCTCTGCGCACGGGTGGAGTCCTCTATGCCTCCTTCAAGTACGGCCGCGGTGAGCGCGAGTGCCAGGGGCGGCGCTTCACCGATCTCGACCAGGCTGGGCTCCAGGCACTGTTGAGCCAGGTTACTGACTTAAGGGAACTGGAGACCTGGATCTCCGAGGATTTGCGCCCCGGCCGCGCCGCCGAGCGCTGGCTCAATACCCTGCTGGCCGCCTGACCCATGCCCCAGCAACTCACAACTGGCGGCATCCGCGACCCCTTCTTGCCGCGTCTGCTCACCTCTATCCGCCAGGCCAACGAGATTGACTTGGCGGTGGCTTTCGTCAAGTCCAGCGGTCTCGCCCTACTGTTCAGCGCCCTGTCCGACGCCATCTTGATCCGTGGTGCCCGCCTGCGGGTCCTGACCAGCGACTATCTCGACGTCACCGACCCGCCGGCCCTCCGCCGCCTGCTGCTGCTCGCCGAGCGTGGGGCCGAGGTGCGCCTGTTCGAGGCCGGTAACCACAGCTTCCACCTCAAGGCGTATATCTGCGTGCGCAGCCACTGGGGCCAGACCCTGTGGGGCGCCGCCTTCATCGGTTCCAGCAACATCAGCCGCACGGCCTTGACCGACGGGCTGGAGTGGAATTTCCGCGTCGACCACCCGGAGAACCTTACCGACCCCGCGGCCAGCCACTTCCGGGAGATCCGTGACGAGTTCCAGATCCTCTTTGACCATAGTAACGCCCACACCCTTGACCACGCATGGATCGACGCCTACGAGGTCCGCCGCCGGGTCCAGCGCCTGCCCTTGGCCCACGTCTGGGATGAGCCCGAGGAGCCCAGGCCCCAGCCCTCGCCGGTTCAGGTGGAGGCCCTGCCCGCGCTGGAGGCTACCCGGCTGGCAGGCTACACCCGGGGTCTAGCGGTCATGGCCACCGGGCTTGGCAAGACCTACCTTGCCGCCTTTGACAGCGAGCGCCTGCAGGCCCGGTGCGTCCTCTTCGTCGCCCACCGGGAGGAGATCCTGCTCCAAGCCGAGGCGAGCTTTCAGCAGGTGTGCCCGAGTGCGCGCATCGGCTGGTACGCCGGGGGGCGCAAGGACGAGGCGGACCTGCTCTTCGCCTCCATCCAGACCCTGGGCCGCGCCGAGCACCTGGCCCTGTTCGGGCCGGCCCACTTCGACTATGTGGTGGTGGACGAATTCCACCATGCCGCAGCCCCCATTTATCGACGCCTGCTACAACACTTCCGGCCCCGCTTCCTGCTTGGCCTCACCGCCACCCCTGAGCGTACCGACCAGTCGGATATTATGAGCCTGTGACGACAACCTGGTCTACAGCCGCAGCCTGTTCGATGGGGTCGAGCTGGGCCTGTTGTGCCCCTTCATCTACTATGGCATCCACGACGAGACCGTGGACTACCAGGAGATCCCCTGGCGCAACGGCCGCTTCGACCCGACCGCCCTGTCCCACAAGCTCGCCACCCTGGGCCGCGCCCGCCACGCCCTGCACCACTGGCGCGACAAGGCCCAGGACCGCACCCTGGCCTTCTGCGTCTCCACCGCCCATGCCGACTTTATGGCCGAGCGCTTCCGCAAAGAGGGCGTCAGAGCGGAGGCGGTCTACGCAGGCTCCAGCCTGGACCGCGGCGCCGCTCTGGAGGCCTTGGGGCGTGGCGACCTGCAAGTACTCTTCTCGGTGGACCTGTTCAACGAGGGCGTGGACCTGCCGGCCATCGACACCGTCATGATGCTCCGGCCTACGGAGTCCAAGATCCTGTTCATGCAACAGCTTGGCCGTGGCCTGCGCCTCTACCCGGGCAAGGGGCACTTGGTTGTCCTCGATTTCATTGGCAACCATAAGGGCTTCCTCAACAAGCCCCAGGCCCTCTTCGACTGCGGCAGCCGCTACCAGGACCTCGCTGCCTTCGGCCGCCAAGTGCGCGACGGGCAGCTCAAGCTACCGCCCGGATGCTTCGCCAACTACGACCTGGCCATCATCGACTTTCTGACCCGACTCAGCGGCAAGGGTCTGGAGACCGACTACCAGGCCCTGAAGGAGTCCGCCGGCCGGCGCCCAACCTTGACTGAGGTCTATCGCGCCAGGACCGACCTTAAGGATTTCCGCCGCATGGGCGGCCACTGGTGGGCCCTGGTGCGCGACCAGGGCGACCTGGAACCAGCCGAGGCCGACTGCCTGGAGCGTCATGCGGGATTCTTCCGGGAGGTCCAGACCACCGCCATGACCAAGAGCTTCAAGGCAATTCTGCTGGAGTCACTGTTGGAACTCGACGGTTTCCGTACCCCGCCCCGGGTCGCGGTACTCGCCGACCGGGCCGTGCACGTCTTTCGACGTCGCCGGAGCTTCATCGGCGATATCCGGGAGGACCTGCGGAATCTGGACCGCAACGACCCAGCTAAGTGGTTAGCCTACTGGAGCGCCAACCCGATCAAAGCCTGGACCGGTGGCAACCGCAAAGCTGAGGCCCGCCCTTGGTTCGAGGTCCGGGACGGGCGCTTCACCCCCACCTTCGCGGTGGCCGACCACGAGCACGCCCTGTTTCAGGCCATGGTCCAGGAGTTGGTGGATTACAGACTCGCGGCCTACGAGCCCCGGCTGGACCTTAGCCCCGAGGGCGAGGTCCCGGTCGAGCCAGACGAGGTCTAAGCCCCGACCGACAGGGAACGCCACCTGGGAACTCTTTGCCAGCGAACGCGATCGCATCTGCCAGGGCCTGATCCACTATCGCGCCCGCTACCCGCACCCGACCCCCGGCGGGCACTGGGCGCTGCTCGAACACCTGTATCTGATATACCAACGGGAGGCACCCGACATGGCCTACAACCTGGAAGAATTTCTGCGCGAGACCCAAGAGATGGTCATCGCCGAGGCGATCAAACGCGATCCGGAGGCGATCCTCAAGCGCTTCGCGCCCGAACAGCGGCTAAAGGGCCTCGATCCCGAGCAGCGGTTGCGGGGCCTTGATCCCGAGCAGCGGCTGCGGGGCCTTGATCCCGCCACCATTGAAGCCTGGCTGGCCCACCAGCGACGGAATCACTGACGGTTGGCTCGCCGCTGCCGTGTTCCGCGTGAAAGGACGCTTTTTTTCCCAGAGGTGCGTTACGTCATCCCCTTCAGTATCCGGCTGAAGTAGCTGCGTTTTCTGGATATGAAGCGGGTAGGGGCGGTGAGGGATCCGGAAGCGTTAAAGAGCCGGAAAAACCCCAGGTTAGCGCCCTGAGACGCGCCAGGGTGAATTTGAACGCCCCCATGCTAACCCTGCACCTCTCCAGTCTGATCAAGTTCTTGATCGGCATCGTGTTCCTGCAAGGTTCCACCGGCCTGCTGGTTTACACCGCCTTGCGCACCGACCTGACCCAGACCTGGCCCCTCTTTTGTACCCTGGGGGTCACCCTGGCGGCCGCCGCCCTGGGACGGGCGGGGCCCTCACGCCCCGTCAGCCCCGCGGTTATGCCCCTCGCAGCTTGGCCAGCCGCTCGGCGATTAGAGCGGACCACTTGTCGAAGGCGTCTTTGGCATAGGCCCATTGCTGGAAGGAGTTGACGTAGCCGCTGGCCCAGGTCTGCACCGCCCCGCCGACGCCATTCTTATCATCCGCGGCATACTTACGGCCGATCTCGGTGTCCCGGCACTCCGCAAGGATCTGTTGGTTACCGCCGTCGACGAGTTGTAACTCGATGCCCGTCTCGCCGAGATAGGGCGTGGAGCCGGCGGGCCGGCCGGTGGCGGCGCCGGAGCCGATCTCCGCCACGAAACCATAAGGCACCAGGGTGCCCAGGGCGCTCTCGCCAACCTGGGTCGGCACCAGATTGGTGAGGGCGATGCGCAGGGCCAGGACCCCGGGTCCGGGTTTCTTGACCAGCCGATACTCAGGCGAGAGGGCCTTGACCAGGGACTGGTGGAAGTAGTCCGTCAGGGCTTTGAGATCGCTGGGATCGATACCCTGTTGCTGGCCGTCCTTGAGTTTGACGGTCATGCGGGTGATCAGGAGCTTATCGTAGGCCGCCGTCTGGAGTTGGGGCTGACTCCAGCACTGGACGCCATCGGCCCAGGGCACGGTCTTGAGGCGGGCGTAGTCGCTCAGGAAGCCGCTCTGGGTGAAGCGGGTCGGGTCGCTGACGGTGACCTGGGTACCCTTACCTAGCAGGTTCTGGGTCCCGGCATCCGGGCTGCTGGCGCAGCCCCCCGCAAGCAGGAGCCCCCCGCTGAGCCCGAGGGCCAGGGCCAGCGCGAGTGACCGTTCACTCAGGGTGGTAGGGGCGTCAGCGGGTTGGACACGGCGGTGAGGGGGGGAAGGCATGAAAGGATCTCCGCGGTGGCTCAGGGGGCGAGAAGGCTGGTCAGGACCAGCACGTAGCCCGCGCCCAAAGTCAATTGCAACAGGGTGATAGGGACGCCGTATCGGGCGAAGCGCAGGAAGGTCAGGTGTCCCCCATGGCTATTGCAGATCCCGGCGCTGACGATATTGGCCGAGGCGCCGATCAGGGTAGCGTTGCCGCCCAGGGTGGCGCCGAACATCATGGCGATGAAGAAGGGCAGGGTCGCCTCCGGCCAATCGGTGAAGCTGGGGGCCAGGGCGAACTCCGGCACGGCGTCCGCCGCCACCAGGTAGCCCTTGGCCATGATTAGGGAGGCGGCAACGAGCGGGATATTGGCGAGGACACTGCCGACGACGCCGATCCCCCCCAGCAGGAGCAGGGCCACCAGGGTGATGTCGGCCCCGAACCAGGCGTAGAGATGGAGGGACATGCCCTGCAGCAACCCGGTCTTGGTGAAGGCATGTACCAGGGAGAAGATGGCGGCCAGAAAGATCAGGGTCTTCCAGTCCACATCCCGCAGGACCTGATCAACCGGTTCCACTCGCAGCCCATGGATGACCAGGAGGGCCAGGGTGGCGGCGATGATGGCCACGGCGGGCGGCGTGACCATGTTCGGCAACTCTTCCCCAAATAGGAAGAGCAGGACCATGACCAGCAGGACGCCCATGGCCAGCAGCACGAAACCGGGGCGTTCAATGGGCGGCGCGGGCGTTGGCTCGGGCAGTGTCAGGCGTAGGCGCCAGGTGTCCCGCAGCAGCCAGGGCAAAAAGGGGATAATGGCCAGGACCGCCAGCAGGCCGCCCAGGCTGACGTTGCGCAGGTAATCGCCAAAGCTCAGACCGATGGAACTGCCCACCAGGAAGGTGGCCGGGTCCCCGACCAGAGTAAGCAGGCCGGCCGAGTTACTGATGATAGCCGTCAGCACCAAAGGGCCGACGAAATCGACCTTGAGCGCTCGGCAGACGCCTATGATCACCGGGGCCACCAAAACGACCGTGGTGGCGTTGGGCAGAAAGGCGTTCATGGGAGTTACCAGGGCCAGCAGCAACAGCAGGAACCGCCGCCCACTGCCGCCGGTGGCGCGGAGCATCAGGGCGCCAAGGCGCTCGAAGAGCCCAGTCTTCGACAGGACCCGGGCCACCACCATACCGCCGAACAAGAGGGCGATGGGTCCGCTAGCGATCCGCACCGTCTCCAGCATGTCGTTCCGGTCGAAGACCCCCGTCAGCACCAGGACCGACAGGCCGAGCAGGGCGGTAACGGTCATGTCGATCAGGTCCAGGGCAATCAGCACGATGACCGCGCCAAAGACCCCAATGGTGAGAATAATCTGAAAATCGGTCATGAGGGTACCCTGTCAGGGTTCGAAGTGGGGCGCGGATCTAGGTGGATGCACGCGCGAGGGAGGGCGGATCAGGAGCGCGGCCCGCTGCTGGCCGGGAGAGGTCGAGGCGTGTTAGCGATAAGGCGGCGCATACAGGAGCCCGCCGTCTTTCCATAACCGGTTGTAACCCCGCTCCAGGCCCAGTTCACTGGCGTCGCCCAGGTTACGCTCGAACAGTTCGCCATAGTTGCCAACGGTCGCCACGGCCCGCTGGGACCAGCCCGGGGCCACCCCCATGGCCTTGCTGAGGGCGTTCGCCTCCTCCTGATCCCAACTCAGCAGGGAGGTGATGAAATCGGACGGGGGCTCCCTGGCCAGGGTACGGGTGATGCCCAGATCCTCGGCGTGGATCAGGGCGAAGAGTACCCAACGGACCATGGTGGCCCATTGCTGATCGCCCCCCCAGACGGCGGGCGCCAGGGGCTCGCTGGAGATGAGCTCAGGCAGGATGCGATAGGCCTGACGGCCGGCCGGGGCGAGGAGTCGCATGCCGGCAAGCTGAGCGCTATCGGAGGAATAGGCCTGACAGCGGCCGGCAAAGAGGGCTTCGGCGACATCGGGCGTGGTATCGAGTACCAGGGGTGTGACGCTGAGCTGGCGCTGGGCGAAATACCGCTTGAGATTGCGTTCGCTGGTGGTGCCCTTCTGCACGCAGATGGTGGCGCCCGCCAGGTCGGTGGGCCGTTGGACTGGGTTCTCGGCCGGGACCAGGAAGGATTGGCCGTCATAGAAGAGGGTCGCCGCGAACTGGACCCCCATCACGGCCTCCCGCACCAGGGTCCAGGTGGTGTTGCGCGCCAGCAGGTCGATGTTGCG
>SACH01000537.1 GCA_009928645.1 Gammaproteobacteria bacterium
GTGCAGCTGGGTGTACGGCAGGCTGATGGGTTGTCCCGCCAGTAGTTCGGTGAGGAAGGTCCAGATGGCATCCCCGGAGGGCGGGCAGCCGGGGAGGAAGTAATCGACCTTGACCACCTCGTGGATGGGATGGACCTTGTTCAGCAACAGGGGGATCTCCGGATCGTTGGGCACGCCGGGATTATGGATGCCGATGCCGCCGACATAAGACTCGGTCAGGCAATCCCCCAGGGCGAAGCTATTGCGCATGGCGGGGACGCCACCGTTGACCGCGCATGCGCCCAAGGCCACCAGGACCTTGCAGTGGCGGCGGAACTCCCGCAAGACCTCGACATTTTCCGCGTTGGCGACTCCCCCCTCCACCAAGCCCAGGTCACAGGGGCCGAGCTGCTTGATGTCCGTGATCGGGGAACGGTCGAACTCCACCAACTCCACCAGATCGAGGATGCGCTCGTCGATATCCAGTAAGGACATGTGACAGCCGAAACAGCCGGCCAGGGAGGTGGTGGCCACCTTGAGCTTAGGCCGCGGGCCAGGCCTCGCAATGGCGCCTGGCTCTGGTCGCCCTTCAGGGGTGGCGGACGGACGGTCCTTTCCCGTGGCGCCAACGGCGGGGGTCAGCTCGATCACGTCACTCATGGCCGGGCCCCCCCTCGTTGGCGGCCACATCGCCGACCAGGCTGATGGGCTCGCGATCATACAGGCGCTGACCGATGGGGACGGCATAGGCGCCGCGTTTGGGCAGGATGGCCCCGACCGGGCAGACATGCGCCGCCCGGTCCGTGGCGGCGAAGGCGCTGTCACCCAGCTTGCCCGTGGGGGACTCGATGACCAGCCGGCTGTCGATGCCCCGACCGCTGACGGCGAAGACGTTCTTACCGTCCAGGTCGCGACTGGCGCGCACGCACAATTCGCAGAGGATGCAGCGGTTATAGTCGATGACGTAGTCCGGGTGGGAGGCATCCAGGTCCCGGCGGGGGAAGAAGTGGCTGAAGTGGGGCGTCAGCATGCCGGTGTAGTAGGCCACTGCTTGGAGCTGACAGGCGCCGGTCTTCTCGCAGGCCGGGCAGATGTGGTTGCCCTCGACGAAGAGCATCTGCAGGATGGTCCGCCGGTTGGCCTGGATGTCCGGGGTGTCCGAGGCCACCTCCAGCCCCGCCGCCGCCGGGGCGGTGCAGGAAGACACCAGGCGCCCGCCGACCCGCACCACGCACACCCGGCAACTGCCGTGGGGGGCCAGTTCCGGGTTATGGCAGAGATGGGGAATGTAGGCCCCCGCCGCGAGGGCGGCGTCCATGATGGTCTGGCCCGGCTGGAAGGGGATGTCGCGGCCATCCAGCCGGAAGGCATTCGACAGGGATGTCGACAGGTTCATACCTCCTCCAGATGCGCGCCCGCATCGTTGCGCCCGGTGATGGCCCGCGCCACCGCCAGGGCGGCGTCCAGGTCGAAGGCGGGGGTGAAGTCATTGCCGGGCCGCAACCGGTGCTGGAAGGTTGCCGGGAACTTGTCCAGGATATCGCGGACATGATTGGCCGCCGTCGTGCCCAGACCACAATAACTGGCCTGACGCATCAGTTCGCCGATCCGGCGCATCTCTTCCAGGTCATAGGCCGAGGCCTTGCCCGCCGCCACCTTTTCCACCAGGGCCTCCAGCAGCCGGTTGCCGACCCGGCAT
>SACH01000538.1 GCA_009928645.1 Gammaproteobacteria bacterium
ACTCTTGGCGGCGTTGTTGATCAGCATCGCCAGGCCGGAGGAGGTCCGCCCGGCGCCCGCGACGTGCTCGCCGGTCATGTAACGCGGGATGCCGGAATACTCATCCGCCAACGTGGCGAACTTCTCCAGCACCGTCAGCAATTCGGCGGCGTTGGAGGTCGGCTGGAAGAACCGTACCGCTGGGCTGCTGTCCTGGAAGTCGTGATACTCCGACTGCCAGATTTTCCACGGGTACATCTGGGTGATGTCCTCACCCGGCGGCAGGCGCGAGATATTGATCTCAACCTGCGGGCCAGAGGCCACGCCCATGTTGTTGGCCAGGGCACGCGCACTGGCGTTGACCATGTCTTGCGGGTCCTTGACCAGGTCGACCACCGAGTTGCCCCAGAACGAACCGGGGATTTTCTCGTAGCTGGTGGCGTAGTAGGGCTTGCGCCCCAGGGGGTCGTAGTTCAGCACCGCCCGGATCACCGTGCCGCCCACCAGCCACACCTCGCAGGGGTAGCTCATGAACGGGTCCTCGATCTCCGCCTCCGGCACGCCCCACTCGATCAGCAGGCTACCCGGCACGCTGTCCCAGAGCTGCAAGGCGTCAATCAGGTCGTCGGTATCGTGGGCGTCGGACTCCTTGCCCTCGGCCTCGGCCCGCTCGCTGTCGATCCACAGCCACTCGTTCAGCCCACCAGATTCAAAATCAGTCAGCACGGTCTTGATCGCCGCCTCATCGTAGCCCTCCACCCCGATCATGGCTTGCAGGGCCTCACGAGTCAGGCGGTGGCGTTCGATCAGGTAGCCCTCGTGGACGCTGCTGGACCAGGGCGCGGGATAAAGCATGAAGGGGTCGACCCGTTCCCACTCCAGGCCCACGGTCTCGACCGGCTGCAACTCCTGCCCCGACCACTTGAGCTGCTTGCGGTTGCGCGCCACCGGCCCTTTGAGGATCGCCGTGGGGAAGGTCACCAGGTCGTCGATGAACTGGGAGAAGGCCCCCAGCCAACCGCCCTCGATGAGCTGGTCCTCAATCTTCAGCTCCATGCGCTCGACCCGGCGCTTGGCCTCCTCGCGCATCTGCTGGGCGGCGGTCTCTTTCATCTGCTGCGCCTGGGCCTGCAAGGCGGCGGGATCGGGCGGCATCCCAGACATCAGGGTCTGCTGGTACGCCTGCTGCATCAGGGTCTGCTGCATCCCCATAGCCACGTCCGGGGGCAGCTCCGGCTCCGGGGTATGCTCCAACTGCCAGGGCCGGTCGAGACCGGTCCCCATCAGGGTATCCCGCAGCCAGGAACAGGCGGCCCGGCACTTCACCGAGGTGATGCCGAGGAAGATTTCCGAGCCACCAAAGGCGCGAATCTGCGCCAGTTTCTGACTGTCGTACTGCCCCCGCCGCCGCCCCAGGTTGTCCACCATGCGCTCCTCAACGTCGCGCTTGGCGTCCTTGGCCTCTTCCCATCGCTCGCGCACATGGGCCGCCAGGGACTGGATCACCGGCTTGGACTGGGACTTCTGACTCGCCTCGCGGGCCTCGTCTTCCAGTTGCGCCGCCGTCTTGAACGGCACCAGGGACATCACGGGGGCAAGGGCCATGGGGGGTTACCTCTGCTGCTTAACAGCCGCGACCGCCTTTCTTGGGCATGGCAGGTTTCTTCTTCGCCATGTCAGGTTTGCCCTTGGGCATGGA
>SACH01000539.1 GCA_009928645.1 Gammaproteobacteria bacterium
GTGTAGCTCACACCCTCCAGCGTCACCGCCGCGTGAAAGGCGACGTACTTGTTGTCGTGGCCGTAAGCGTGAATCGTCGCCGGCCCCAGGGCCTGCCAGTCGTCGCGGTCAAACAGCGCCTCGGTCAGGTTCTGGGACTTGCCCGGCGCCAGCAACATCAGCCCGTCCGGGCTGGCATAGACCACCGCCCCGCCCATCGAGACGATGGACCGCTTGCTCACGCACGCCTGTTCCAGGTCGGACTTGACCACCGTCACGTATTCCGGCGAGGCGCCCTGCATCAGATACGGCGTGCCCGTGGTCAACACCACCAGCGTCGTGTCCGTTCGTCCCAGGCCCACCACGGGGAAGTCCACCGTCTGTCGGTACTCGTCCGGCCAGGCATAGGGCCGGTACGGCGCGCTGAAATAGACCTCGCGCCCGACAAAGCCCGCCATGGCGCCGTTGGGCAGGTTGATCAGCCCCTGGAGTTCCGCCGGCGGCATGGACCAGCCGGTGCTGGTCAGGGCCTCGCCTAGCTCGTCCGCGTCCAGGGTGTCATCGAAGCTGTTGCCCGCCGCCGCCAATTGCGCCAGGGTTTTCTCGCCCACGAACAAGAAGGTCCCGGACGTGGACCGGTAGACGCGCACCCCGGTCGCCAGGTAGCCTCCCGTCGTCGGCGGGGTACTGAAGCCGCCCAGCAGCACCGAGCCGCCAGGGTACACATCAAAGGTATTCATGCTGACGCTGGACTGCGGCGCCGACTCCACCACCAGCCCCGACTCGTTGGCGATCCAGGTGTAGGTATAGGTCCGCGTCTCCAGCGTCCCCAGGTCCTTGGTCGTCCCCGCGCCACTGACCGCGCCAGTCGTGGCGTCGCTCCAGCGCACCACCAGTTTGACCGTGCTCCCCTTGGTCTTGGAAGTCACCTTGAGACTGGTCCCGTCCACCAGGGTCTCCACCAGGCTGGACGCGCTGGCGTCAATCGCCGTCTTGGCCTGGGCCGCCGTGGGCGCGTCCGCGCTCAGGCTACAGGCCGTGTAGGTCTCCCCGTTGTCCACCGACACCTTGAGGCCGTAGGTCGCCGTCATGGCGCCCAGGTTGGCGCTGGTCAGGGTCACCGCCGCCGCCACCGTCTCGGCGGTCGGTTGGGTCACCACCCCGGTCAGATTCGCGGTGGGCGCCGGCAGGCCCAGGCGTCGCCACTGCACCGGATAATCCGTCCCACCCCCCGCCAAAACCAGGGTGTTGTAGGTTGCCTTGGGAAAGCCGCCGGTATTGGCGGCTGAATAGTCCGTGTAGAAGGTCCACTCGCTGGTATCCCCGGCGATTTGCCCCCGGCAGACATCCACCGGGTAAGGCCAGTGACACCAGTAATTGGCCGCGTTGGTCTCATCCTGGCCAAAGCGGTACAACGAAGTCAGGGTCCCGGACTTGGTAAGCGTGGTGACCACGCTGCCCAGGCCCTTGAGCGGTTTGAGGCTTTGGCCAAACGCCTCGACGTTCAGCGCCACCTGCGCCCCGCCATCCGGCAGATAGCGGGGGTTGATCCGAGGGGCGACCCCTTTGAACGACTGGATAGAAATCTTCATGCCGCGTCCACAAGCCTCAAGCGGGGTAGGCCGCCCGCGACAACTCAAAATGGGGGCCATCGGGGAAGCGCGGCCAATCGCCACCCCACTCGATGCGCACCCCCAA
>SACH01000105.1 GCA_009928645.1 Gammaproteobacteria bacterium
GTCATCGCCCTGGACGAGGGGGTGGGGGAGGACGAGCATCTGCCGGAACCCCTGCGTGACCGCCTGGCCTTCCATCTCGACCTGGCGCGTTTCGGCATCCATGACACCGAGGTGACGATCCCCTGGGGTCCGGCGGAGGTCGCGGCCGCCCGGGCCCGGCTGCCGGCGGTGACCATCGGCGATGCCTTCGTCGAGACCCTGTGCGCCGCCGCCCTGGCCCTGGGCATCGCCTCCCTGCGCGGCTCGCTGCTGGCCATCCGCGTCGCCCGGCTCGCCGCCGCCCTGGCCGGGCGCGACCAGGTGGCCGAGGAGGACGTGGCCGCCGCCGCCCGCCTGGTCCTGGCCCCCCGTGCCACCCGCCTGCCGGCGGGGGAACCGGCCCCGGAGGAGGAGCCGCCCCCCGAGCCGCCACCCCCCGACCCAGACGAGGGCCAGAACGAGGACGACCAGGACATCCCCGATCAGCCCCTGGAGGACATGATCCTGGAGGCGGCCCAAGCGGCCATGCCCAAGGACCTGCTCGACCAGTTGCGCGCCGGGGTCGAGCGCCGCTCCCGCCCCCGTTCCCAGGGTAAGGCCGGCGCCCAGCAGCACGCCTCCCTGCGTGGTCGGCCCATCGGCGCCCGCCGCGGCGATCCGGGGCCCGGGGTGCGCATGAACCTGGTCGAGACCCTGCGCGCCGCCGCCCCCTGGCAGATCATCCGCCGCCGCGAGGTGGCGGCCCGGGGCCTGACGCCCAAACGGGTCGAGGTGCGCCGGGACGACTTTCGTGTCACCCGCTTTCAGCAGCGCGCCGAGACCACCACCATTTTTGCCGTCGACGCCTCCGGCTCCTCCGCCCTGCACCGCCTGGCGGAGGCCAAGGGCGCCATCGAACTCCTGCTGGCCAGTTGCTACGTACGCCGCGACCGGGTGGCCCTGGTGGCCTTCCGCGGCCAGGGGGCCGAGATCCTGCTGCCACCGACCCGCTCCCTGGTGCGGGCCAAGCGCTCCCTGGCCAGCCTGCCCGGCGGGGGTGGCACGCCCCTGGCCTCCGGCATCGACCTGTCCCTGCTCCTCGCCGATGGCGTCCAGCGCCGTGGTGGCACCCCGACCCTGGTGGTGCTGACGGACGGGCGCGCCAACGTCGCCCGTGACGGCCAGGGCGGCCGGGCCCGGGCGGGGGAGGAGGCCCTGGCCGCGGCGCGCCTGGTGCTGCTGGCCGGCGTGCGCGCCCTGCTGGTGGATACCTCCCCGCATCCCCAGCCCAAGGCGCGGGAACTGGCGGGGGCCATGGGCGCCACCTATCTGCCGCTGCCCTACGCCGACGCCGGCACCCTCTCCGCCGCCGTCCAGGCGGTGGCCGGTTAGCGGTGGGTCTGGGATGACCCGTTACCTCGGTCGCAGCGGCGTTGGGGGTCTGGCCAAGGCGCAACTGGCGGGCTCAGTATGCTGGGTAGGGAGCATGGTCCGTTCCACCGGTCGTAAGCACGGTGTGGGTCTGGCAGGCTTCGACCCCGCGGACTCAAGATGCTGGCGGATCTGGCAGGACCCAGACCTGGCGGTCGCAACGCGGCGGTGGCCAAGCCATGGGTGAGGGACCCCGCTGGGACCGCGAGGGCCGCGACTGGCCCAACCGGGAGGCGAGTTGTTTCCCCGTCGAGGCGGGGTTGCGCTGGCACCTGCAAGTCATGGGCCAGGGACCCCGGTTGCTGCTGGTCCATGGTACGGGGGCCGCCACCCATTCCTGGCGCGGCCTTGCGCCCTTGCTGGCGGAGCACTTCGAGGTCCTGGCGCCGGACCTGCCCGGCCATGGGTTTACCGCCGCCCCGCCGGCGGCGGATCTCTCGCTGCCCGGGATGGCCCGGGCCTTGGGCGGGCTCCTGCGCCGACTCGGCAAGGCGCCGGAGTTGGTGGTGGGGCACTCCGCCGGCGCCGCCATCCTGGCGCGCATGTGCCTCGACCGGCTCATCACGCCCCGGGCCTTGATCAGTCTCAATGGCGCCCTGCTGCCCCTGCGCGGCATGCCCGGCCACTTCTTCGCCCCGGCCGCCCGGCTGGCGGCGGCCACCCCCCTGCTGCCCCGCTTCTTCGCCTGGCGCGCCGCCGCCCCTGGGGCCGTGGAACGGCTGGTCCACAGCACCGGTTCGACCCTGGATACCGCCGGGATCGAACTCTACCGTCGCCTGGTGACCAATTCCGGTCACGTCGGCGCCGCCCTGACCATGATGGCCAAGTGGGACCTGGCCGCCCTGCAGCGTGATCTGTCCCACCTCCGCTCCCCCCTTTACCTGGTCGTTGGCGATCGGGACTGGACGGTGCCGCCCAGCGACACGGAGCGGGTCCGCCAGCTACTGCCTCAGGCGCAGATCATCACCCTGGCTAAACTTGGCCACCTGGCCCATGAGGAGCGCCCAGCCGAACTGGCGACACTGATCCACCGCCTGGCGGCTGAGGCAGGGGTTGGCACCGAGCCGGACCACCGCCACCCCGGCGGGCAGGTTAGCAGCTGAACAATAATCGTTGCTTCAGGCGGCCTCGGCCGGGCCGGTCCCCGAGCATTGTCCCGGCCATCCCCACCCCCGATCCTGGCCGTGCACTGCGGCGGCGGCCGGGTCAGTGTTTCTCACTCTCGTGGCTCTCACCCCCATGACCGCCTGCCTTGTCGGTGGAGATGCGGTCCATGACGGCGAATAGCACGCCGGAGACGACGAAGGTCATGTGGATGCCCACCTTCCAGCCCAATTGCTCGTTGGAGAGGCTGTCGACGTGCATGAAGGCCTTGAGTAGTTCGATACCGGAGATGGCGACGATGGAGCCAATGAGCTTCATCTTGAGCTCGGCAAAACCGACATGCCCCATCCATTTGGGCCAGTCCTCCTGGTTGTCCGCTTCGATGCGGGAGACGAAGTTCTCATAGCCAGCGAGGACAATGATCAGCACCAGGTTGGCGATCATCACCACGTCGATGAGGGAGAGGATGCCGATGATCACATCCCCCCCGGTGCCCGTGAAGACCAGGGGCACGAAATAGAAGAATTCCTTGATGAATTTCACCAGGAGTAGGGCCATGGCCAGGACCAGCCCGAGGTAGAAGGGGGCGAGCAGCCAGCGGCTATTGAACAGCACCCGTTCCAGTAAGAGTTCGATGGCTTTCATGAACAGACTCCATTAAGAGGGGGGCGGATGCTAACCGCCGTGGGCGTGGGATTCAATGCGAACGATCACGACAGGCGAACGAGCACGACCGGCGGGTCAAGCCGTCGCCCTGACCAGGCCCGACTGAGGGCCATGCGGGTGTCATTACCCGCCGGGATGACCCCTTGGTCACCAGGCCGGGGTCGCTGCCGGACGCGTTAGCCGCTACCCGCGGGAGCGGCTGCGGCTGTGGCGGCAAGGACCCTGATCCGGAGCCGCGGCGGGAAGCACTCAAGGCAGGAGGTGGTATACCGGCATCTTGCCGTAGGCCTTGGCCAGGGACTGGTAGCCCAGGTATTCGCAGGCATACCAGGGTGAGGCTGGCCCGCCCCGGGAGGCCTGGTCGGCGGTGTGGGCCGTCTCCTCCGCGGTGAGCAGGGCGACGAACTGCTGGGAGGCATAGACCTTGCCCGGCAAGGCGATGGGTTCGATGCGGGCGGTGCGCGAGACGTGACTGCCGTAGACGATGGGGCGGCCGGTGAGGGGGTGCTGCCCGGTATAGACGGGTCCCGCATGGAGACCGATGCGCAGGTTGAGGTGCTCCGGCAGCCCCTGGGCCTGGGGATCGAGGCGGCTGAAGCTGTCCTGGAGGGCGAAGGCGTAGCGCAGGAGGGCGCGGGCGCTGGACATGACGACGTAGAGGGCGTCGCCCCAACTCTCCACGAGGTCGGGCGTGGTGCCGATGCCCGCCATGCGCCGCTGGATACACCCCAGGTAGTCCCAGAAACCTGGCAGTTCCTCCTCACGCAGCTTGCTGAACCCGACCAGATCGGCGAAGAGCAGGGTCTTGAGGACGCGCTGGGGTTCCCGTCGCAGGCCCACCGGTTGCGGGGGGCAGGGGAGGGCGCCTTGGGCTGCAGGGGAAGATCCCGAGGCCGGCGACCGGGCGAGGTGGCAGCTACGCACACCATCCAGGTCGATCAGGCGCAGACGGGCCGGATCCGGCCAATGGTCCATGAAATCCGCCGCCGTACCCGCCCCCAGGCCGGCGGCATAATCCCAGACCAGGAGCAGGTGGGGCGCCGTGCCCAGGAGATCGGCCCGCAGGCGGGCCAGGCCGTCGATGATCTGGTTGTTGAAGCGGAACAGCCAGTCGTGGCCGAGGTAGGGCTCTTCGGTGGCATGGGTGACGCTGGCGACCAGCTTGAGGGCCTGGCGGAAGCGCCGCTCCCAGCGGGGGCCGGCGGGGGCGACCCGCTCGCGGATGAAGTCCTCGGTGGCGAAGGGCAGCACCAGGTGGACCTCCGCGTCCCGTTCGAGCAGGGCCTCGACGAACAGCAACTCGGTGCCGGCGCTGGCGGAACTGTAACCGATCTGCGGTCCCAGCTTGTCGAGGTGAGTCTGGATGGCGAGTCGCACCGCCCCCTCACAGTCAGGGGGGAAGACTGGCGGGGAAGCGCCCGGCGGGTCCAGGGGGTGTCCACCCCCGATCAGGATCACCGGCGGCGGTAGCAGGTCCAGCAACTCGGGGGCGACGGGAAAGCCACCCTCCTGGAGGGTCAGTAACCGCTGCCGCGCCTCCAGGACCCAGGCAAAGTGCCGTCGCTCATCCGCCAGGGCCTGGCGGTAGCGGGACTCGGCCTGGGCCGGGTCCCCCGTGAGCAAGGCGCATTCGCCGCCATCGACGAGGGCGAAAAACCGTTCCTTGAGTTCCTGAACCGAGTCACTGCGGCTGGTGTCCTGCTGGGCAAAGGCGGGGGTACGGGTTCGGGTGGTGGCCTGGACCTCGGCGGCGATCACCCCGGCCCGCTCCGGCTCACCCAGCAACCAGGTGAGTCGGGCGGCATGAGTGCCGCTGGAACAGCGCCGATGGGCGTGAAAGGCACGCAGGTAGCTATCCCGGCCCTGGCGCAGGTCCTGAGGATTGCCCTGCTGGCGCCAGAGTTCGGTGTGGATGCGCGCCCGCAATTCCAACGTCTCCGGGTCGCAGGGGGTGCTACCGGGGCTATACTGGCCCAGCAGTCGCAGATGCCGGGCCAGTTCCTCGACCCACACCAGGGCGGGGTCAGCAACCTCGCCGTTCGTTGCCTCACTCTCCAGGGTTCCGGACAGGTGTTCCCGGAGCAGGGCGAGGATACGGGCGGCGTGGCGCTCGCCGCTCTCCAGGACCTCGGGCAGGGCCGCTACCTGCCGGCGAGCCTCAGTGAGGCCGCCGCTGCGCATCAGGGCCAGAATGCTCAACAGGTGCAGATGGCGGTTGTCGGGATAGTCGCGGCGGGCCTGATTGGCACGGTCGTAGGCGAGGAAGCATTGGCCGGCCTCGAGCAGGCCCTCGATCATCTGCGTCCATTCAGCCGCGGTAGGCACGGCCCCCAGGGCCAGGGTATCCATGCTGGAGAAGGCTCAGCGTCCCATGATGCCGAAGGGGTCCAGGGTCCTGACCGGCTGCGACATCTGATTGACGTTGTAGCCCATGTCCCGGGTGGTGTGAATCAACTGGTCAAAACGCCAGGCCATCTCGCCGACGCCATTGGTGATGGTGGCGACGTGCTGGTCCATGGCGGCCAGGTCGCCGTCGATGGTCTGGATGTCCTGATTGATCAGGGCCATGTCCTGGCTGATGAGCACCATGTCCTCCCGCATGGGCGGCAGGCTGCGGACCTGGACGTTCATCGCCGTCACGGCGGCGGTGATGTGGTGCATATCCCCGCTGACGCTGGAAAAATGGTCATACATAGACTCCATGTTCACGGTCATGGAGCGCATGCCCTGGGCCAGATCCTGAATCAGGTAAAGGTTGATGGCCGCAGCGATCATCAGTAACAGCACCACCCCACGGATGATCCTTTGGGTGCGGGTGGCGATGCGTTGGCCGATCTGGTTTTCTGCCGTCAACCGCGCGTCGGCGGTACTGACGGCATGGTGCAGGACATCGATCAGGTTACGGGTATCGGCCATGGTGCAGCCCGCTCAACCAGCGTTGGGGCGGCCCGAAGAGGGGGGGGCAGATGTCCTGCGGGCAAGCGCGGTGGCGGTGAAAGTCACTTGATGGGGGCCATCCAGTTGAAGATGCGCATGGGCCCCGAGAGGGTGTTCACGTCACCGCCCATCACCCCCACCGTCTGATTCATGACCCCAAAACTGCCGGCCATGCGCGTCACGCCCTGGGTGATGCTGGCCATATTGGTGTCAATATTGCTCATGCGCCGTGACATCAGATCCATGCTGGTGGTGATGTCCCGGACATTGCCGCGCATCAGGTCCATCTCTGCGGCCATGACCGGCATCTCGGCGACATGGGCCTGCATTTCGAGCACGGCGGACTTCATGACCGTCATATCCTCGGCAATGGCGGTGAAGTCGTGATTCATTTTGCTGACGGCGTCGATCATTGGCTTGATCCACCAGGAGAGGGTCAGCAACAGCAGGAACATGCTGATGCCGATCACCCCCAGGCTGACCATGCCGTAACGGACCAGGCCCGTGGTGCGTCGGGCCACCCGCAGATGCATGGCGAACTGCTGGTCAAGCAGGTGGTTGAAACCGCTCGCGATCTCCTCGATCCGACTCTGGTCAGCGGCGTCTTCGGGCATGGGGGCTGCTGGGTCGTGGCTGTTGGGGGGCTAGGCGGTTAGGAGCCGTGACCGGCCATCCAGCGGGCGAAAATGTCCGGTAGGGGGTGATGGCGTCCGGCCGAAACTGGGCAGGATCTTAAAACGAACCCGTCGTACTTGCGAATGATCTTAGCCCCCGCATCCGCGATGGACAAGGTCCCCGTCCCAACCTGACGCTGTACTCCTGCCTGCCATCCCACGACAGGGGTCGGGAATACCAGCCTCCGGAATACTTGGATTGGGAATGCCTCCGTAAGGAATCCCTCCGTTGGGGATCCCCTAGTTGGGAATCCCCGGACGAGCACCGCCGCGAGTTGATCATGGACCTCGTCATCGCCAGGTCTGGCGACTGGCAAAGGCTTGCTGATATACTGTCAAAAGAATCTGACACTCCTTAAAGTAAGGTCGACATGACAGCCACGGTACCGCAGCCACCTTCCTCACCAGCCGCTCCGGTGGCCCCTCATGCCCTGGTCATCGGCAGCGGCTTTGGCGGCCTGGCGGCGGCGGTGCGCCTGGGGGCGCGGGGGTATCGGGTGACGGTCCTGGAGAAGCTCGACGCCCCGGGCGGGCGGGCCTATGTCTTCCGCCAGGATGGCTTTACCTTCGATGCTGGGCCGACCATCGTCACCGCGCCCTTCGTCCTGGAGGAGCTCTGGGGCCTGTGCGGCAAGCGCTTCGCCGACGACGTCACCCTCGTGCCCATGATGCCCTTTTACCGCATCCGCTTCGACGATGGCGACACCTTCGACTACAGCGGCGACCCGGCCCAGGTCCGCGCCGAGATCGCCCGCTTCGCCCCCGGCGACATCGCCGGCTACGACCGCTACATGCAAGAAAGCGAGGCCATCTATCGGGTGGGCTTCGAGCAACTCGGCGACGTGCCCTTCAACACGCTCTGGGACATGGCCAAGATCGTCCCGGACATGGTGCGGCTGGGCAGCTACCGGACCGTCTACGGCCTGGTCTCCAAGTACGTCAAGGATCCGCGCCTGCGCATGGTCCTGTCCTTCCATCCCCTGCTGATCGGCGGCAACCCCCTGACGGTCACCTCCATCTATGCCCTGATCTCCTTCCTGGAGCGTAACTGGGGGGTGCACTCGGCCATGGGCGGCACCGGCAGCCTGGTCAAGGGCCTGGTGGGGCTCATCGCGGGGCAGGGCAACCAGATCCGCTGCAACGCCGAGGTGGCGGAGATCACCGTTTCCGGGAAGCGGGCCACCGGTGTGCGCCTGGTCTCCGGCGAGGTCATCCCCGCCGACGTGGTCGTCTCCAATGCCGACGCCGCCTGGACCTATCGCCATCTGGTGCCGGCGGAGCACCGGCGCCGCTGGACCGACCGCCGCCTGGAGCGGGCCCGCTACTCGGCCGGCCTCTTCGTCTGGTACTTCGGCACCAAGAAGCGCTACGAGGAGGTGCCCCACCACTCGATCCTGCTCGGGCCGCGCTATCAGGGGTTGCTCCAGGACATCTTTAAACATAAGCGCTTGGCGGAGGACTTCAGCCTCTACCTGCACCGGCCCACGGCCACCGATCCCAGTCTGGCCCCGGCGGGGTGCGATACCTTCTATGCCCTGGCGCCGGTGCCGCATCTGGGCAGTGGCACTGACTGGAGCCGCCAGGCCGAACCCTACCGCGCCGCCATCGCGCGCTACCTAAGCGCCTCGGTCCTGCCGGACCTGGAGAATCAGGTGGTGACCTCCCGAGTCGCCACGCCCCAGGACTTCCGCGACCGGCTCAACTCCTATTTAGGCGCCGGCTTCAGCCTGGAGCCGGCCCTGACCCAGAGCGCCTGGTTCCGGCCCCACAACCGCAGCGAAGAACTGGAGCGCCTCTATCTGGTCGGCGCTGGCACCCACCCCGGAGCCGGGGTGCCCGGCGTCATCTCTTCAGCCCGTGTCCTCGACAAGGTGGTTCCCCATGCCTCAGAGCTGGCTTGATCCCCAACTCGCGACGCCCGCGGACCTGGCGGAATGCCGGGACCTGCTGTGCGGAGGCTCGCGCTCCTTCTATGCCGCTTCCTTCCTGCTGCCCCGGCGGGTGCACGAACCGGCGACGGCCCTCTATGCCTTCTGCCGAATCGCCGACGACGAGATCGATCTCGCCGATTGCAGCGCCGAGGCCCTGG
>SACH01000540.1 GCA_009928645.1 Gammaproteobacteria bacterium
TGGCCTCTTTCGCCGCCTCCAGATAGTTTTTATCGACGATCTTCCAACGCTCCGCGTCCAGTTTCGTCGGGCCACTGGTCGTGCCGCAGGCGCTCAACAACAGGCTGGCCACCAGACCACAGGAGAGGGTTATTCTATTAATATTCATGATATTGCGAATCTTCTTGCAGTCGATTGGGGTTGAAATAATATTTCCACGACGGGTTCTCGTTATGATCCCAGCCTACTTGACAGCCAGAAATGAGTCGCGGGCGGGGCGCTCCGGCATGGCGGTCGTCTACGGCGGACAACCTTGGCGATCACCTTGAAAGCCGAAGTGAACGGGTTACTGGATCGTCAGATCCCCAGGCTGCTGGGTTGCCGAGTTGCCGAACTCCCGGATTGCTGGGTTACTGGGTTGCCAATTTGCCGGCCGCCAGGAACGCAGGGCTCTTCGTCCAAAGGGGCGAGTTCTGGGTCCCTGACCGCCATCAATGATGCTACGACAGCCCCCTCGTTGGCCATTGTTTAGTGGCCGACGATTGGTATGGGGTCATTCCCCGTTGGATTGCGCACAGCCTGAATCAAAGGGGGCTCTGGAAGTCAAGCACTGGAAGCCAGCATGACAACGAATTTTTAACTTAATGTTAATTATCGAAATATTCCTGATGACCAGAATGTTACCAAGACCGCACCAGCCCAATGATGACGCGCCCTCCGGGCCAGTCGTCAGGGTTTACTGACAGAGTTATCCACAGATGCTGGGGAAAAGTGGTTGCCGCCTAGCAGCCAGTGGGCCAGACGCGAGGTAAGCGATGGCCATTGAATCCAGGGCCCGTTGATGCGGAGTCCGTGTATCGGAGGTCCGGCACTTTTCCGGCTCGGTTGCGCCACCCGGCCCTGATACTGAAGGGGGTCCCGGATATACTGAAAGCGGTCCCGGTAGCCCCTCGCGCCCGGCCTCATCCGGCGGGAGTTATCCCCGACCAACCGACCGACCGACCGACCGACCGACCGACCGACCGACCGACCAGCTGACCAGCCATTCCAGCCCACTCGACCCAGCCAAGCCACTAAATCCACTGTCACCCTTCAGACCCCCTCTCCCCAACCCTCCCCCGCTAGGGGGGGGAGGGAGCAAAAGAATCAGCAAGTTGTGCCCCAGAAACCCTCCTGGGGCGCGAGGGGTCTGACGAAGACAAAATCCAATCAACCCTTCGTTGCAGTACGACAGCTAACATCATGACGGACAAGCCACGCCGATTCGCCCCGGGCCTCGACATCAAACGCGGGGCGGTGGATATGAGCCATGGCAGCGGCGGGCGCGCCATGGCCCAGCTCATCGCCGAGTTGTTCCAGCGCCACCTGGACAACGAGCTGCTCCGCCAGGGCAACGACCAGGCCCTGTTCCAGCCTCCGGCGGGGCGGCTGGTGATGAGCACCGACGGCCACGTCATCTCGCCGCTCTTCTTCCCCGGCGGCGACATCGGCTGCCTGGCCGTCCACGGCACCATCAACGACGTGGCCATGGCCGGCGCCCGCCCCCTCTACCTGGCGGCCGGCTTCATCCTGGAGGAGGGCTTCCCCCTGGCCGACCTGGCCCGGGTGGTGGAAAGCATGGCGCGGGCGGCCAACGAGGCCGGGGTGCCCGTGGTGACCGGTGATACCAAGGTGGTGGAGCGGGGCAAGGCGGA
>SACH01000541.1 GCA_009928645.1 Gammaproteobacteria bacterium
GCGGTGATCATCGCCGCCATCACCTCCTGCACCAATACCTCCAACCCGCGCAACGTGGTCGCCGCCGGCCTGCTGGCGCGCAAGGCCAACCAACTGGGCCTGGTGCGCAAGCCCTGGGTCAAGACCTCCTTCGCCCCCGGCTCCAAGGTCGCCAGGCTCTATCTGGAGGCGGCCGGGCTGCTGACCGAGCTAGAGCAACTGGGCTTTGGCATCGTCGCCTACGCCTGTACTACCTGCAACGGCATGTCCGGCGCCCTGGAGCCCCAGATCCAGCAGGAGATCATCGATCGCGATCTCTATGCCGTGGCCGTGCTGTCCGGCAACCGCAACTTCGATGGGCGCATCCACCCCTACGCCAAGCAGGCCTTCCTCGCCTCGCCGCCCCTGGTGGTGGCCTATGCCCTCGCCGGCACCATCCGCTTCGATATCGAGCGGGATGTGCTGGGCCAGGATCAGGACGGCAACCCCATCACCCTCAAGGACCTGTGGCCGAGTGACACGGAGATCGACGCCCTCGTCGCCGCCTGCGTCAAGCCGGAGCAGTTCCAGCAGGTCTACATCCCCATGTTCGACCTGGGGGCGGTGGAGCCGGCCAAGAGCCCGCTCTATGCCTGGCGGCCCCAGTCGACCTACATCCGCCGCCCGCCCTATTGGGAGGGGGCCCTGGCCGGGGAGCGGACCCTCACGGGCATGCGCCCCCTGGCGATCCTGGGGGACAACATCACCACCGACCACCTGTCGCCGTCCAACGCCATCCTGCTCAACAGCGCGGCCGGCGAGTACCTGGCGAAGATGGGCCTGCCGGAGGAGGACTTTAACTCCTACGCCACCCATCGCGGCGATCATCTGACCGCCCAGCGCGCGACCTTCGCCAATCCCAAGCTGCTGAACGAGATGGTGCGGGATGCCGAGGGCAAGGTGCGGCAGGGGTCCCTGGCGCGGGTCGAGCCCGAGGGTGAGGTCATGCGCATGTGGGAGGCGATCGAGACCTACATGAACCGTCAGCAGCCGCTGATCATCGTCGCCGGGGCGGACTATGGTCAGGGCTCCTCCCGCGACTGGGCGGCCAAGGGCGTGCGCCTGGCGGGGGTCGAGGCCATCGCCGCCGAGGGCTTCGAGCGCATCCACCGCACCAACCTCATCGGCATGGGCGTCCTGCCCCTGGAGTTCAAGCCCGGCACCAACCGCCTGACCCTGGGCCTGGACGGTACCGAGACCTATGACGTCGTGGGCGAACGCGCCCCGCGCGGTGACCTGACCCTGGTGATCCACCGGCAGAACGGCGAGCGCCTGGCGGTACCCATGACCTGCCGTCTCGACACCGCCGAGGAGGTGTCGATCTATGCGGCCGGCGGCGTGTTGCAGCGCTTCGCCAAGGACTTTCTGGGTCAGGCCTGAAGTCAGGCTAACGAGCCTGGGAGGTTTTTAGCCACGCCTGCCGCTTTTCGGTCTTGGCCGAGCCTGTGGCGGGAGGGTCGGGGGGCGTCTGGCGGGGGTGTCAACCGCAGGGAGGCGGTTGGCAAGCCTCCAGGGAGGGATGCACGGCGTCCCCCGCCAGACGCCACCCGACCCGGAACGACCGGGAAGGGATGTGCGCTGGCTAAATCGGCTCTTTCCCCGCTAACGCTTCATTCGTCATAGGATTTATTTACCATGGCCCACCTACCCCA
>SACH01000542.1 GCA_009928645.1 Gammaproteobacteria bacterium
GTTCGACGTCGCCTTCCTCAACCTGGCCGGCGACCTCCGCCCCAGCGCCATCGTCCAGGCCCTGGCGCGCCGCGGCCAGGGTAGCCTGTGCTTTTATGGCCCACCCGGCACCGGCAAGACCGCCTTCGCCGAGATCCTGGCGGCGGCCCTGGACCGGGAACTGGTGGCGTTCCCGGCCTCGGACCTGCTCTCCCCCTGGAATGGCGAGACCGAGCGCAACCTGGCCGCCCTGTTTCGTGACGGCGACCCGCGGCGGACGGTGCTGCTCCTCGACGAGGTGGACAGCTTCCTCAGCGCGCGCCAGGCCTGGGAGCGCACCCAGGTCAACGAACTGCTCCAGCAGATGGAGCGCTACCCCGGCATCTTCATCGCCGCCACCAACCTGATCAGCGGCCTGGACCCGGCGGCCCTGCGGCGGTTCGACTTCAAGCTGCACTTCCGCGCCCTGACCCCGGCCCAGCGGCGGGCCTTGTTCGCCCGGGAGGCCCTGGGGGATGATCAAGCACCGGTACCGGAGGCTTTTGCTCGCCCCCTGGACGCCCTGACCGGGCTGACGCCGGGGGATTTCGCCACGGTGTGCCGGCAGCGGGAGCTGCTGGGGGAGGCGCTGACGCCGGAGCAGTTCCTGCGGCGGCTGGCGGGGGAATGGCGGATGAAGCAGGTGGAGGGGCGGGAAGTCGCATAACCTCCCCGTACTCCTGCCACCGCTGCGGCGGTGGCAGGCCGGATGCCGTCCGACGGCGACTCTTGACCAATCCCCGTTGGCAAGGCATTGAGTCCCGCCATGATCCAGGTCAACATCCACGAGGCCAAGACCAACCGCCGATCGGTGTCGTGCATGCCCGGCCCGCATCACGACCTGTTCGATCGCTTCGGCGTACAGTGGCTATGGTAGCCTTCACCCATTGAGAAACGAGTCGAGAACACACATGGCTGCATTGACCCTCGCCATTCCCGATTCCGCCTTGTCCGCCTTGCGCCGTTCGCCGACCGAATTCGGCCGCGAGATGAAACTGGCGGCGGCCATCCACTGGTACGGGCGTGGCCTGATGTCACAGGAACGGGCGGCTGAGCTGGCTGGGATGAACAGACGCGATTTCATCCACGCGCTTGCCCGAGAAGGTGTCGATGTCTTCATCCTCGATGACGATAGTCTTGCGCGGGAATTCGGTCAGGCAGAAGGCGGAACGGCTGCCGCGAGATGAGCGAGCACCCGGTGCGACTGGTGGTGAATACCTCGCCCTTGATTCACATGGCCGAGGCCAGCCTTATGCATCTGCTCAGGGAGGCCGCGCCCACCGTGTGGGTCCCCGAACCGGTAGCGCGGGAGATTCGCGCCTATGGGAACCTTGACCCGACAGCGCGAGCGCTGGCGGCGCACGACTGGCTGGAGGTCCAGCCAGTCCCCGTGCTATCGGCGCAAGTTCTGGCATGGGACTTGGGGCCGGGGGAAACCGCGGTACTGGAACTGGCCCGGACTAACCCCGGAAGTACGGCGGTCATCGATGACCTGGCGGGACGCCGCTGTGCCGAGGCACTGGGGTTGCCATTGCGCGGCACAGTCGGACTGGTGCTCGCGGCCAAGCAAGCCGGTCGTCTCACTGCCGCCCGTCCGGTTCTGGAGCGCCTGCGCGACAGCGGGATGTATCTGTCCGATGCGGTACTGC
>SACH01000543.1 GCA_009928645.1 Gammaproteobacteria bacterium
GGGGCGGGCCGGGAGGGGGGAGTCCCGGCCGAATAGGTGGCTTGGGCGTCGTCGTCCTCGTCCGCGGTGACGATGCCCAGTGCCGCGGTCAGGGCATAGCGGCGGCCGTAGGTGAGGGCCGAGCCTGCCGCTTGGGTGGAGTTCATGCGGGCCGCCCCGTCCAGCGGGACCCGGAAGGTCGTAGTCTCCGAGTGCCCCCCGGTGTGGTGGACCTTGGCCATGACGACATAGCCCCCCTGGTCTTGCTCCGTGTCGAAGGTGACCGACAGCCCGTTACCCGCCAGCACGGGCGCGATCGTTTTCTGGATGTCGGCGAGATCCGCGTAGCGGTAGGTAAAGGTCCCCTTGGCGCTGGCGACCCGGGCGGTCTGGCTCTTGGGGATCGCGGGGATCTGCGCCTGGAAGGTGGCGAGGGCGGCGAAGAAGGCCGCCTTGGCTTGTTCCGCCTGGAGTTCCCGCCGCATGCTGAGGAGTCTTTCCAGGGCGTCCACGCTCAAGCCGTGCTGGATGCCCTGGGCCAGCAGGGCGCCGGCGTCGATCACGGCGGGTGGTGGCGCGATCGGGTTGACGGTGAGGGCGGTCCCCTCGTTGATGGTGGTGATCTTGGTGGCCATGTCCTACCCCCTATTAGGCTAAATATCTACCCTCGCGGCTAAGCGAGGGCAAAAAAAATCAGAACGGGATGTCCTCGATGGTGTGGCTTTGAAGCTCGGACACCAGCGCCCTGACCCAACTCAGCTCGGTGATCAGGGCGGCGAGCATATCGACGGTGGGATGGTCGGATGAGTCCCCGTTGACGATGCGAATCGCCTCGGCCACCAGGTGGCCTTGATGGTCGTCGTTGACGAGTTCGTCGTCGTCGATCTCGGTTTCCCCGTAGAAGTCGGCGTAAATCATGGTGCCCCCCGGCGGTCCAGTGGGGCTGACCCCCTGCCAGCCCCTTAACTAAAGTATAGCCTTATTAAGGCTAAAAAGCAAAGGTACAGCTATAAATTATACTTTTCTTGCAAAAGGTTACTAAGTTCTTGAGCAAGCGTCTTGATAGCCTCTAGAAGGCTATGGAGCTGATCCCAGGTGCGGCCCGAATCCTGGATACCGTTCTCCAGGTGCAGGGCAAGCGCCTGGCAGAGCTCCACGAGAGAGGCGATCCTGTTGGCTTGGTCTATTGCTGATTGCATGACGATCCTCGGGCATGAAAGCCTCGGCGAAGTTGCCGAGTGAGGATCATAAAAACACCCCGCGTAGCGGGGTGTGCGGAGCGGCGGCCGACCTTGGCCGCTGGTGTTTAGACCCCCAAGGCTTGGCGCATGGCGTGCTTGGCCTGCGCCTCGCCGCTCGCGTAGCCTTTGCGCCAGGTCAGATTGCCGAACTCCAGCGCCTTCCAGACCATCTCCCTGGTCCAGTCAGGCGGGAAGGAAAAGACGAGATCCCCCTCCAGCGTCACGAGGTCGATTGAGAACTCAGTCCGGTCGAGTTCGGTTTCCCAGCGATCAAGGAACGATGTCATTTTGAAATCTCCCGAGGTGAGCGGCCGAGGTGACCCCCGGCCGGTGGTGGTGAAGTGCTAAGCGGCGAGATCCAGGGCGCCCCCCCGGCCGGCCGGCAAATGCCAGCAGGGGAGATCCGCCCCCAGCATGTGGCGCCAGCCCCAGGACCAAGGCCCGGAC
>SACH01000544.1 GCA_009928645.1 Gammaproteobacteria bacterium
GGAGGAGGCCCTCAAGGGGCTGTCCATCGGCTTCGAGCACCCAGACCTGATGGTGGGCAGCGCCACCGCCGACGACGCCGCGGTGTTCCGCCTCAATGACCGCCAGGCCCTGGTGGCCACCACCGATTTCTTCATGCCCATCGTCGACGATCCGACGGACTTTGGCCGCATCGCCGCCACCAATGCCATCTCCGATGTCTACGCCATGGGTGGCACCCCCATCCTGGCCCTGGCCATCGTCGGCATGCCCGTGAACACCCTACCCATCAGCGTGGTGCGGGAGATCATGGCTGGGGGCGCCACCGTCTGCCGGGATGCCGGCATTCCCCTGGCCGGGGGCCACTCCATCGATTCCCCCGAGCCCATCTACGGCCTGGCGGTCATGGGTCTGGTGTCCCCGGAGCGGGTCAAGCGCAACGACGGCGCCCAAGCCGGCGATGCGCTCATCCTCGGCAAGCCCCTGGGGGTCGGCATCCTCAGTGCCGCCCTCAAGCAGGGCAAACTCGACGCCCCGGGCTATGCCGCCATGCTGGCCACCACCACCCAGCTCAACAAGGTCGGCATGACCCTCGGGGCCATGGACGGCGTCCATGCCATGACCGACGTCACCGGCTTCGGCCTGCTGGGCCATCTGCTGGAGATCTGCCGCGCCTCACGGGTCGCCGCTTGCCTCGACTGGGCGAACATCCCGCGGCTGGCGGCAGCCTTGCCCTTCCTCGAGGTCGGGGTGGGACCGGGGGCCATCGACCGCAACTGGGCTAGCTACGGCGCCGAGGTCACGCTCGACCCTGGCCTGCCGGATACGGCGCGGCGCCTGCTATGCGACCCCCAGACCAGCGGCGGCCTGCTGGTCGCCTGCAACCCGGAACAGGAAGCGGCCGTGCTGGCGGCCTACCAAGCGGCGGGCTTCGGCCAGGCGGTCCGCATCGGCACCCTGGAGGCCGGTACCCCCGGCATCCGGGTCGCATGAAATTTGGCGAGAATGATCACCACCTGGGACTAACGCCATCTTTCATCATCAGGGGTGCGAGGGAGAATCCGGATGACGGTTGGCGTGAAACACACCAACGGAGCCTTTCATCTGCTGGGGTGTGGCTTACCCCATCATGACAGTTAGTGTGAAAGCCACGGCATAGTCTTTCATCATGCAGGGGTGGGGCGCACCCCTGATGACGGTTTGCGCGGCCAGGCCCGAGACCGCGCGTCCGCTGGCACTTGAGCTGGTGAATACGGGCACCAAATTGATTTGTTCACAAAAACAACACCACCAACAAAGCGAGGAAGACTCCACATGATCTACGCCAATCCGAACACCCCCGGCGCCGTCGTCAACTTCCGCGACCGTTACGACAACTTCATTGGTGGCCAATGGGTGCCCCCGGTCAAGGGTCAGTATTTCGACAATGTCTCGCCGGTCAACGGCCAGGCCTTCTGCCAGGTCGCCCGGTCCTCCGACGAAGACATCGAGCTGGCCCTGGACGCCGCCCATGCCGCCAAGGCCGCCTGGGGCGCCACCTCGGTGACCGCCCGCGCCAATATCCTGCTCAAGATCGCCGATCGCCTGGAGGCCAACCTGGAGATGCTGGCGGTGGCCGAGACCTGGGACAACGGCAAGGCGGTGCGCGAGACCCTCAACGCCGACGTGCCCCTGGTGGTGGACCACTTCC
>SACH01000106.1 GCA_009928645.1 Gammaproteobacteria bacterium
GCCGCCGGTGCCGCAGGCCGGGTCGTAGATGGTCTCGGCCTCCTGGGGATCGAGCATGTCGATCATCAGCCGCACCACGCTGCGCGGGGTGTAGAACTCACCCGCCTTCTTGTTGGTGGCGTCGGCGAACTTCTTGATCAGGTATTCATAGGCATCGCCGACCAGGTCGGACGCGACGGAGTGGTTGCCCAGCGGGAGCGCGGAAAAATGCTCGATCAGGTCCTTGAGCAGCGCGTCCGACAGCCGCTCCTTGTTCGTCCACTGCGCGTCACCGAACACGCCGTAGAGGGTGTTCGGGTTAGCCTTTTCAATCCCGCGCAGCGCGTGCTGCAGGGCGGCGCCGACGTTGGTCGGCTTGGCGCGTACATCGACCCAGTGGCAATCCTCCGGGATCTGAAAGCGGTGTGACTCCGGGAACCAGGCCAATTGCTCGTCGCCCGTTTCAGCGACGATCTCCTGGTACTCCTCGTCCCAGACATCGCAGATGCGCTTGAAGAACAGCAGCGGGAAGATGTAGGTCTTGAAATCAGCCGCATCCACCGGGCCGCGCAGGATGTTGGCGGACTCCCAGAGATGGCTCTCAAGCTGGCTGAGGGTGATCGGGGCTTCGGGCATCAAGACGATCCTCGTCTATCTGCGTCCAGATCCTCCCCATCCCCCGGCGCTTGGCGGCCAAGCAGGGTCTGGACGCGGTAAATCCGCCTCCTTTCCTGAAGGGGTTGCATGGTGTTGGCGTTAATGACGCTAGGGCCCAGGTCAACAAGGGGTTCCGTCATGGTGTTTCCCATCCGGTTGATCTCCAGCTACTCATTGACGGCTTGGGGCGCGCACGTCGGACAGATGGCCTGGTGATAGATGACCTGCGCCACCGTGTCCAGCGTGATGTTGTGGTGCATAAACCTTACTCCTCTGAACTGGCCATGACGACACCAAGCGCCAAAACCCGGCGGGCCGCTGGCCTATAATTTCAATCCAGTAACAATATCTACTACCAGCCGCGGTCCCTGCCCAAGCTCCTGAAGCGTGGTCCGTCGGCAGCAGGGGCTCACCCTTCTCCTGGGCCACCAGCCACCGCCGCCGTAGCCAACCCAGACGGGCGGGCTCCAGGTACCACATCAGCAGCCCGGACAGATCGCGGGCCAGGGCCGGCGCCCCGGCCTGGGCCAGTTCGGTGTTGGCGCCCAGCCCCAGACCCTGGGCCAGACGATTGGCCAGACGCCGCAGCCGCCAGGGTTGCGGCGGGCGAAGGGATCGAAGGCGGCGTAGAAGTGCTCACGCCCCGGCTTGCCCAACAGGCAGGACTCCCCCGACTGCTCGAAGTGGTCCGCCGTCAAGCGCCGCTCACGGAACAGGGTCCAGACCCAAACATCCACCCCGGGGCGCAGCGGTTCCACCAGATTGCACGCCAGGGACTCCCGCCCATGGTCCAGGTCATGGAAGAAGCCGATGAGCGGGTCCAGACCGGCGTTATGGCCTAGTAGTCGCCTACGTCGCCACCCTGGTCCCCGGTGTCGCGCGTGCCGCGGTTGGGGAAGGCCCTGGCGTCAGCCTGATGTCTTTGATCGCCTCGCCCCCATCATGCCGCGCGCGGCTGAATGTCACGCAATTCCACGCTCTGCTCAGCCAAACGCAGATCAAAGGTGGTTTGCAAATTCAGCCAGCTTTGCGCATCGCCACCGAAATAGCGGGCCAGGCGCAGCGCCGTGTCCGCGGTGATGCCGCGGCGTTCGCGCGCGATGTCATTGATGCGCGCCGGGGTGACATGCAGCGCCCGCGCCAGGGCATTGGCGCTCAAGCCCAGCGGGGCCATGAACTCTTCGCGCAGGATCTCGCCCGGGTGCACCGGGCGCATGCCGTTATGAATCATGGATGGCTCTCCTCAGTGGTAATCGACGATCTCGACATTGAATACGCTGGTGTCGCGCCATTCAAAGTACAGGCGCCATTGGTCGTTGATACGGATGCTGTGCTGCCCGGCCCGATCACCCGCCAGGGCTTCAAGGCGGTTGCCGGGCGGGCTGCGCAAGAACTCCAGCGTGGCGGCCGCGTCCAGCATGGTCAGCTTGCGCGTGGCCACCTTGAGGATGGCCTGCCAGCGCCGCGTCTTACCGGTTTCAAACAGGGCCTGCGTTTCGGGGCAGCGGAAGCTCTTGATCATGGGTTATATCTTATATCGCAACTCGATATAGCACCAGCAAAGCTAGCTTCAACTTAAGCAGGGGGATCGCCTGGAGCTGGAGGTGGTGGGCTGGCGCATGGACGGTCCCGACTACCCCCCCGAGTCCTGGGGGAGTGGACGACATCGTCATCCCCGGGGACCCGGCGCAGCTCGAAACCTGGCAGCAACTCGACTACCTGCTGGCCGGGGAGTGGCGGACCAAGGACGGGCGTGCCCTGCGGCTGGGGGCGGTCTGTATCGACTCCGGCGGCCACCACACCGCCCAGGTGTATGCCTTCTGTGAGGCGCGGGAGTGGTTTCTGCCCTCCGGGCGGTGGACCGGGAGCTGCGCAACGCGGAGATCCAGGCGGCGCTGGACGCGGGGGAGCCGCTGGCGACGGTGGCGAAACGGTTCCAGGCCAGCGTGCATACCGTGCGGCGGCTTAGGCGGGAGTGGTTGTGAGGGCGAGTCGGGTCTGGGGGCCTTCCGCGGCCGCGGACCTGGAAAGCCGCCGGCAGAATGGCTAATCTGGTCCCTTCAGGCAGTCACTTGAAGGAGGTTAACAATCCCATGAGGAACCTTTCCCTGATCGCCGCGGGGGCCGTCATCGCCGCGCTGGCCGGACCGACGGCCCTTGGCCAGGCCACCGGCGGGGTGCCCATGCGACCTGCCCAGTGGACTGATGAGGCCCAAGGGACGGATCAGGAGGGCGCCAGGCCCCTCGCCGGATTGCCACCCTGGTTCTGCCCAGTCGGAGTCGCCGGAAGTTATCTCGTCAGCTTCAACTTTAGCGACGGCGCCTTCTCCTCGCGCGGCGTTCTTTCGCTGTTCAAGGACGGCAATCTCGTGGTGAACGATTCCAGTCAAGGTGGACTTAAGAACGCATGGGACTCCTTTACTTCGGGACAAGGCGCCTGGCGATGTGCCGGATGGGGTACTTTCCATGCCGTCTCCATCAATTTCAATATCCCTGGGCAAATCGATCCCGATGGTGGGCTGGCACGACTGGACTACGAAGGCCACGTCGACCGAAACGGTCGAATTGATGGCACCGTCGAGCTGCGATTGTTTGAACTCCACCAAGATCCTCTGAATGACGTCGTTACTCCCGCAGATGTCTTCACCTTTAACGGGCAGCGTATCGAGGCGATCTCTCCACGATAACTCACCCTGGACGATGTTGTGGGCATGGCGGCGCAGGCGCTCCGAGCCGACGCGATCTTGCTCGACGCTGCACACAGCATCATGAAGGCCCTGGCGGGTGCCTTGCACGCCCCTCCGGCGCTTGCCCGCTTAGATTTGGTCTACAATCCCCAGTAATGCGGTAAGGATTTCCGTCATTGCGCGAGCCGATCCGCGCTGGATGCGCATGACCCAGGATGCTCAATGAGACGGTGAGAGTGGCAAAGTGAACACCCGGCGCGCGCCCTTGTAGTCAGTAACCCACAGGGGACAAGCCATGACCATAACCGAGATTCTGCAACGGGACCATGCCCGGTTGGAGAGCCAGGCGAAGCATCTCCGCGATGCCAACCGCCGCGATCCCCGCCGCGATTTCGTGACCTTCAGCGAGGCGATGAGCCGGCACATGTTTCTTGAGGAGCATGCGATCCTCGCCTTCCTCACCACCGAGAATCGCTGTAACTATCTCGATATGCCGGAGTTGCTGCGCCAGCACGATGCGCTGCGGTTACAGATGGCGCGCATCGAGGAAGACCTCGCGGCCTCCGCCCAGCCGACGATCCAGGGGCTCATCCTCCAGCTCCTCGCGGAAATGGACGCCCACTTCCTGTTCGAGGCCCAGTCACTCTACGGTCTGTTTGACGCCGAGCTGGCGGAAGACCAGCAGCAGCGGTTACGCGGCTGGCTGCAAGTACTCGGGGAGACGCTGCCCGCTCAGGCGTGAGCGACGCAATCGCTTCAGGCTGACCGGTAATCCCGGCCTCCTTCGCCCTCTGGATTCGGGCCCTGCTGCGCCGACGCAGCAAGAACACCCTCATCATTCCCGACATTCGTGGCCTGGAGGAACTGAAAATGACCCTGGCGGAAAAATTTGATCAGTGGGCCAAGGAGTACAAGCAGGAAGGCCAGAAGGAAGGTGAGGCGCTGGTTCTGCAACGACTCTTATCCCGACGCTTTGGTCCACTGCCGCCCGAGGTGCTGGCCCGCATTGCCTCAGCCTCCGAGGAGGACATCAATCAATGGGTAGATCGAATCCTGGATGCGGGTTGCCTTGAAGAAGTATTCCGCCCCTAAACGGGCCCTCCCAGGGCATCGGCGAAGCAGTCGTCGCCTCGGCTTGAGCAAGAGCAGGCCGACAAGCGCAGCCTTGAACAATGGTTCGACCGTTTCGAGCTCAACCAAAGCCTGGATGATCCCGGATACCGCCCTGCCAGACCAGGATCCAGTCCTCCACCGGGGCGGTGGTGGCCGGCGTGCATCGCCAGCGATCCCCCACGGCAATAAGTTGGCCCTCAGCGAACAGGCGGGGGACATAGGGCCTTAACCAGGGCGGGATGCCGGCCTCCTGGAAGAGGTGCTTGAGACGGCGGCGATGGCCTTGGCTGAGGGGCCGGCAACTCAGGCCCTCGCCGGTGAAACGCACCTCCAGACCGCCTGGCCAGCGGGCCTCGGGGTCCTGCCCCGATCCACCTTCTTTCCCGATCAAGCGCAGGCGTCCCAGCCCCGCGGGCAGAAGCAGGTCGCCCCGCCGCCAGGTCATGGTCAAGGACCTGACATCCGGCGCCGGTGAGAAGGAGTGGCCGCCATCCCCAGCCATCGGCGCGACCCGGGTAGGCGGCTGGGACGGTCTGGGCGGTTGGTAGGGACAGGGTAGGGTGAAGGGAAGAGACGAACTAGACGGAACGGAGGAGGTGGGCGGAGCCGGCAGGGGCACCATGACGTACAGATCTTCGCGATAGCGGCGTGCCTCCGCCCCGGGCCAGGCCACCAGGGGCTGGCGATCCGGGCGGGCGGTCAGCAGCTCATCCCGGATACGCCCCAGATGGCGGCTGTCCGGGGGCGGCAGACCGAGTCCCGCGATCCAATGCCGCAATACCGCGGCCAGGAGATCCGGTGCGAGGGCGGCGAGCCGACCGAGGGACAGGGTGGCGGGCCGACTGCCGACCAGGCGGGGTAATTCCGCCGCCGCCAGACCTTCGATCAGGCCCTGGGCCGCGGCGCAATGGGCGGCGGAGCGTGACAGGCTGGCGGCGCAGGCGGGCCAGCGCTCGGCCAGGACGGGCAGGACCCGGGCGCGCAGGAAATTGCGATCGAAGACCGGGTCGGCGTTGGATGGGTCTTCCCGCCAGCGCAGATTCCTGGCCTGGGCCCAGGCCAGAAGCTGGGCCCGGGAATGGCCGAGCAGGGGCCGCAGCAACCGCGCCTCCCCCAGGGGGGCGACCATGGGCATGGCCGCCAGGCCTTTGACGCCACTGCCCCGCAGCAGGGCCAGGAGCAGGGTCTCGGCCTGATCGTCCTGGTGCTGGGCGGTCAGCACCAGGTCCCCGGGACCGGCCAGTTCCCGCAGGAGGGCGTAGCGCCCCTCCCGCGCCAGGGCCTCCAGGCTCTCCCCGGGACGGCGGCGTAACGCCAGGCGGCGAATGGTAAGGGGTACGCCCAGCGCAACGCAGACCTGGCGGCAGTGTTCCGCCCAGGCGGCAGAATCTGGCTGCAGGCCATGATCGACGTGAATCGCGGCCAGGGGCAAGGCGCGCCGTAAGGGCGTGGCTGCTGGCGCGGCGGTTGATTGGGAGGGGCGACCGGCGGAGGGCGAGGCGGCGAGGTCGCCGGGATGGTTGGCGACGGAGGTGGGCAAGGCCCCTGGCTCAGAATCCGGTGCAGGCTTAGGTTCGGATTCAGGCTCAGACCGGGCGGCGGCAAGGAGGTGCAACAGGACGGTGGAGTCCAGCCCCCCGCTGAAGGCGACCCAGACCCGTGGGGCCGGGAGCCAGGGGGCCAGCGTCCGCTGGAGACCCGCCGGGGTCAGGGGATTCATGGCGGAGCCGGCAGCCCGCGCGCCGGCCTCTACTCCTTGAAGCGCGCGAAGCCCATCAGCCGTTTGTAGCGACGCGCCAGCAGGTCATCCAGATCCTCGTCGGCGAGGATATCCAGGTGCCGGAGCAGGGCCTCCTTGAGGTTCGCCGCCATCTGGTCGGGGTGGCGATGGGCGCCGCCCAGGGGCTCGGGGATGACCTCGTCCACCAGGGCATGCTCCTTGAGCTTGTCCGAGGTGATGGCCATGGCCTCCGCCGCCAGGTCGGCCTTGTCGGCGCTGCGCCAGAGGATGGAGGCGCACCCCTCGGGGGAGATGACGGAATAGGTCCCGTATTGCAGCATCAGCAGCCGGTCGCCGACACCAATGGCCAGGGCGCCGCCGGAGCCGCCCTCGCCCACCACGGTGCAGATGATCGGGGTGCGCAAATGGGCCATGACCATCAGGTTGTGGGCGATGGCCTCGCTCTGGCCACGCTCCTCGGCGCCGACCCCCGGATAGGCCCCGGGGGTATCGATAAAGGTGAGGATGGGCAGCCGGAAGCGCTCCGCCAGTTCCATCAGGCGCAGGGCCTTGCGGTAGCCCTCCGGGCGCGGCATCCCGAAGTTACGGAGGATCTTCTCCTTAGTGTCCCGCCCCTTCTGGTGACCGATGACCATGACCGAGCGCCCCGCCAGCCGCGCCACGCCGCCGACGATGGCCGGGTCGTCGGCGAAGGCCCGATCCCCGTGCAGTTCCTGGAAGCCGGTGAAGATCCGCGGCACATAGTCCAGGGTGTAGGGTCGCTGGGGATGGCGGGCAAGCTGGGAGATCTGCCAGGGGGTCAGCGTGGAAAAGGTGCTCTCGGTGAGGGCGCGACACTTGGTCTGGAGGCGCTCGATTTCCTCGCCGATGTTGATGGCGCTGTCGTTGCCCACCAGCCGCAGTTCCTCGATCTTGGCCTCGAGTTCGGCGATGGGTTGTTCAAATTCGAGAAAGTTGAGATCCATGATCCTGGCACTGCGGGCAAATATCGTTTCATCTTAATCAAAATCGGTCAGGGGCGACAGGGCTGATCGGGGCCTGGGGACATTTCCACCTTGGGTTGACAGGACTGATCGGGGCCAGGGCTAATCGGGGCCTGATCGGTGCTGTGGACCTGAATCCGGCCAAACCCGGGTATCGCCTTGGCACACTCCCGCTCATCCCCGCTATGACATTTGTCATTTATATGCTTTCATTAGACCCGGTCCATCTCACCGGATCGGTCAGCCCACGCCCGGCCCTTGCCGCCGCGCCCTGGCACCAGAAAAAAAGAGGCTGCGGCTCCGTCCACCCAGCAGCCCCCGTGGAATCACATCCCCCTGTTGCTGGAAAAGCCGTATCGCCATCTCGGGGATTGCCACCATCGCGAGGAGGTTTCCGCCCATGACGAGTATCGCTTTCGCCGATCAGCGGCCCCAGGGCTTGTTCGGCACCCTGAATGGCTGGCTCCAGGCCCGCCGCGCCGTCCGCGCGGCCGAGCAGGAGCGCGCGGCCACCATCGCCGAGGCCATCGAGGAGGTCATCGCCGGGACGGATCCCAAGCTGCGGGCCCTCGCTCATTACGACCGCTCCCTCGGCCCCGTCATCGCCGGCGCCCTCGACCATATCGCCGCGCTGATCGACCGACTGCCACCGCCCATCGAGCTCAGCCGGCGGGCCTGGCAGCGGGACCCCCATGTCAACGCCTTCTTCGCCAGCGCCGCCGATTTGCCCTTGTTTCTCAGTCGCAGCAAGGAGTTGCAGGATTTTTTCCAGCGCCATCCCGGGGCCAGCCAGGCCTTCGCCATCCTGACCCTGAAGCGGAAGGAACGGCAGGTCTTCGGCATCAGCCTCCAAGACGAGATGGTGCGGCGGGACGTGGCACAGACCAGCGTCGGCTTTTACGAACCCCAGCTCCTGAACCCCTCCGCCACCGAGGAAGAGGTGCGCGAGGAGGCCCGCCATTGCGCCCTGAATCTCTACATTGGCCAGGCCAAGAAACGCCTGGCCAAACGCCAGGGCCAGCGGGAGGGCCTGGATCAGGAGCGCCTCATCATGGAGACCCGGCTCAAGGGGCTGCGCGCCCAGGTCCGCCAAGGGGCGGAGGACCCCGCCGTCCTTCAGGAGAAAATCACCGTCACCGAGGCCCGTCTGGCGGCCAACGGTCAGGAACGGGCCGCCCTGGGCGGCTTCACCAACCGCCTGGAGGCCATGCTGACGGAGATCCATCGCATCCTGGCCGACCCGCAACACGAGCTCCAGCTCGCCCCCTCCTCCCTGCGGGTGGATCGCCTGGGCATCAAACAGGATGGCGTCCAGGGGACCGGGACGCCGGCCAACGACCTCTCCCTGCTGGAATGTACCACCGCCACCAGCCAGCGGGTCATTGCCCTGGTGCGCTGCCATCGGGACGAGCTAATGACCCTGGATCAGATCGTGGCCCAGGTCGAGCCCTACCTGGCCTCCCAGATGGGCATCCGGGCCGCCTGAGGCCAGCCCGGTCTGCCCGGGACCTATGAAGCCACGGCGGCCGCCGGACAGCGGCCGGCGAGGCAGCAAGCCCCGCACCGCGGCCTGGGGCGACAGCTCTCCTTGCCGTGACGGACGATGAGGGCGTGATATTCGTTGAACAGGGCGGCATCCAGGCCCAGGGC
>SACH01000545.1 GCA_009928645.1 Gammaproteobacteria bacterium
CTGCGCCTGCAACGCCTGGACGATGTGCGGGTGGCGGCGGGCATTCTGCGCGCCAACCAGCAACTGGGCTGCCCGGTGCTGATCCTGACCAAGGGGCGCGAGGCGCGGGTCGACCTGATCTGTCAGGCACCGTTCCCCGCCCTGCTGGAGCAGACCGTCAGCGGGCGGCTGCCGGCGATTCTCCGCTCCCTGGGGCGTATGACCGGGGCCGGGGCGCACCGCTTCCTGGTGCTCAGCGAGGCCGACTGGGCGGAACAGACGCCGCACCTGACCGACCTCATCAGCCACGGCTGGCTGACCGACATCATTGGCGCCGAGGGCACCAGTCTGCGCCGGCTGGTAAGCCCCCAGGGGCCGGATCTGATGGACCCGCGGCAACCGGGGCGGAGGGTAGCGTGAGCGTGAAAGATGACCTGCGGCACCGCCTGGGGGATACCGCGGCCCTGCGTGCCCGGCTAGAACGACAGGACACCTTGCTTCAGGAGGGCGCCCGGCAACGGCTGCGGGCGGTGCAGCAGGAGATCGAGCGCCTGCAAGCCAGCGCGCCGCTGACCGACGCGCAGCAGCAGACCTATCTGCACCGGGTCGAAGAGCGCGGGCATCTGTGGCGGGTGCTGGGGCAAACCTGACGCGCCGCCTGTCGTGACACTACCGTGGGCGGCATGTTCACCGATGCCGCCCTGCTCGCCGCCGTCCCCGACGTCATCCAGTTCGGGGCTCTGCTCAAGGCCACCCCCGCCGAAGAGGGCGGGGAGCGCTTTCTGTACTTTGAAGCCAGCAACGAAGACCTGGACCACCAAAACGAAATCGTCGCCCAGCAGGCCCTGCTGGAGTCGCGCGATTACTTTTTGCGCCACGGCAACATCGACCTAAGCCATTACACCCTGCTCGGCCCCAAGTCGGGCATTGCCAATTTCATGGAGTACGAGATTGGCAAGCCGGTCGAGGTGCGGATCGCCGGCGGCGGGACCTTTGTCAAGGCCCAACTCTACCAGGGCGATTCGGCCATGGCGCGCAACGCCAACCTGGTGTGGGACAGCCTGACCAAACAGACCCCCCCGGCGCGCTGGTATCCCTCGGTCGGCGGGGCGGTGCTGTCCAAGGCAGTCAAGCTCAATCCCGACACCGGCGACAAGATCGCCGTGGTCGACCGCGTGCGCTGGAACAACGTCGCCCTGGACCGCTGTCCGGTGTCGCGCACCGTGGGCGAAATCTCCACCGCCCCCCTGGGCGTATTCGCCAAATCGCTGGGCGGCTTTGTCCTGGCCAAGGCCCTGGAGGCCGGCTACGGCACCGACGTCGCCACCCTCACCGGCGGGGCGGCCTTGGGACGGCAATCCCTTGACACCGACAGCCCCTATCGCACTTTCCGCGACCAACTGGCCCAGGCCCTGCGCCTGAAACAGGTCCGCGCTCGTGGTCGTGACATTAGCCTGTGGGCGATCAACCAGTTCGGCCTGCGGCCAGACCAAGCGGCGGCTTGGGTCGAGCGTTTTTTGCATGACTTGTCCGCGGACCGTCGCGGAGGAAACCCGCCATGAGTTACGAAGCCCTGCTCGACGAGCTGGAAACCCTACAGAAGGCCCTGCCCGGCCCCGGTCCCATGGATGACGATGAGGACGAGGACGAAGAAGACGAAGGTCACGCCGAGCCCGATGCCGATAA
>SACH01000546.1 GCA_009928645.1 Gammaproteobacteria bacterium
GCCCGCATCCCCAGCGGGCCCCTGGACTGGGACCTGGCCCGGCCGCTGGCCGTGCTCCTGTCGGAACCGGCGGAACATCCCAGCGTCTGGTACGGCTGGCTGATGAGCCCGGAGACCGATTACGCCAGCTATTGGGATCTGCTCCTGGAAGAGGAGGATGCCCCGGTCGATCCCAGCGTGGCCATGGTCCAGGTTTACAATCCGGTATATATCTACTGCCCCGCGGCCAGCAGGGCGCTGGGACAGCTTGCCCCCACCCGCCTGGCCGCCGTGCGGACCCTGGCGGCGGATTTTCTGCTCGGGGACACCAGCGCGCTGCCGGAAGCGGATCCCGGCGTGCTGCTCCAGCGCACCACCTCAGAGGGGCACCTGATCGTGACCGGTACCCCCCTGGGGGATGAACAAGATCCCCGGTACGCCTATCAGGAACTCTACATCACGGTGGCGGATTATATCCGCGCCATGGCGGGGCAAGCGCTGGCCGAGTTGGCCGAACCCGCGCCGGCCCCCTGGTGGCAACGCGCCCTGGCGGCCCTGCGCGACGCGGCGGATCAGTGGCAGGTGACCCTGACCCCGGTGCCGGTGTTGGCCATGGGGCCGGGAACATCCGGCGTCAGCGAAACCGACACCGCCGTCGCGACCTGGCGACTGGGGGAGACCCTGGATCTGCAACTGATCCCCGGACCGGACGGGCAATCGGTCCAGATCCACGCCACCCTCGTCCCCGGCCAACCCCCGGTGACGCTCGCCCTGGTGGAAGCGGACGGTCTGGTGACCCAGCAGCGGCGGCTGGACGCTCAACAACCCGAAGGCGATCTCTGGGCCGAGGCGGGCCTCACCCTGTCCGTGCGGGATGAGGCGGGCGTGCGCCTGTTCGAGGCCCGCTTGCCCGACCCGCTGGCCGGTCAGTCGTGACGCTGCCCGCCCAGGCCGTGGCGGACGTCTGGCTGCTGGCCGACGGAGCCGATGCCGTGCTCTGGGTGGCAGACGATCGGCGTGTCGACGGGCGTGTCCGCCTGTCCCTCGCCCAACCCAGTCGCCAGGCTACCCCGCCCACCCTGAGGGAACTGCGGGATCAGGGGGCCCGGTGGGGCCTGGACCAGGTCCTCGTCCCGGCGCTGGCCGGGCTGCTCGACGCGGCGCTGGCGGCAGCGGCGCGGGTGCGGCTCCACCTGGACGCGGCCCTGCCGGAGGCCTGGCACCGCTGCCCCTATGAATACCTGCGCCGGGAGGGTCAGACCCTCCATGGCCGGCTGACCGTCAGCCGCTATGCCCCGCCGGCACTGGCCCCCAGCCCCCTGATCGCCCCCGGGCGGGAGATCGTCGTCCTCAATCACCTGCCGCGCACCGACCCGGAACAACCCTGGCGGCGGGCCCTGGGCCTGGCCCAGGTCATCGGACCGGCGGCGGTCGGGCAGTACCTGCGCCAGGCGGACCTGCCCCACCTCGCCGCCCTGATCGTGGTGGCGCATGGCACGGAGGACCGGGATGACCACCCGTTCCGGGCGGCCGATGGCCGCTCCTGGGCCTTGCCCACGGCGCGCGGGCTGCCGCCCCTGGTCATCCTCCTGGCCTGTGGCGATGAGGACGGCAACCTGATCGACCTGGGCCGCCAGTTGCTGGCGGCCGGGGCGCGGACGGTGATCGCGCCCCTGGGCCGCCCG
>SACH01000107.1 GCA_009928645.1 Gammaproteobacteria bacterium
CATCCGTGTAACTCACCGGCCGAAACTGCCGGTTGTCGTCGCTCAACACCGCCAGGCTGACCACCGAACGATCATAACGGTCGCGAATCCGGTAGTGGTACTGGAACATGCGCCGGGGAAACACGGCTTGGGCGTCACCCTGGACCTCGACATGCACCAACACCCAGGTCTCGCGACCATCGCGGGTGCGCACATCGAGCAGTTTATCGGCATAGCGCCGCCCGCTGTCGGCATCGCCGGTGATCTGCTGCAGCTCACGGTCAAGCGAGCGGTAGGGGGTGCGCCAGTCGATCTCGGCATGGATGGCCGGGAACAGCAGGGCGAGAAACTCCGAAAAGAACCGGTCCAGGGCCTCCTTCCACGGGCTGTCCTGGTCGCTCTGGACTGATTCGGATGGGGGTAAGGTGGGGGTGCTAACCACTGGTCGCTCTGGACTGATCCGGATGCGGATGGGATGGGGTGGGGGTGCTGACCATAGGCTGAGTTTAGCCGATTGAGCGTCCGATGGTAGCGACAGCGTCCGATGGTAGCGCCGCCTCCCGTCGCCCGAGTCGGAGTGACGGCGCTCCACCGCCATAGGGCGCTCTTCCGCCATATTGCGCTCTTCCGCCATAGGGCGCTCTTCCGTCGTCTCGCCCGGAATGACGCTGCTTTCGTCGTCCCGGCCGGGAAGCCGGGACCCAGGCCAGGGAGGGTGAGCGGGCGGGCCACGTTGGCGCCGATGGTGACCGCGAGGTTGCTCTCCCTGCCCGGGATTCCGGCTTCCCGGCCGGAATGACGGAGGTGTTTGGGTACCTCAGGGCTGGCGCTGCCTCAACACCCGCACCCACAGCACCTTATCCAGTTCCGCCCACTCCGCCTCGATCGCCCGCGCCAGTTCGCGCATCGCTGGCGTCGGTTCCGTCGGCACGTACACCGTCAGCGCCGCCTGGTGCGGAATCGGCCCCTGGGCGAATTCCGCCCGGACCTCTTCCAGCCCAAAGTCGCGCTCGAAGGTCGCCTCGATCGTTTGCAACCAAGCATCGGTCATGACATTTACCTATTCCTGATCTGGCAAGAAAGGGCCACCCACAAGGCAACCCCCTCACATATAAGGCGCCAGTTCCTTCGGCGGCGTCGGCAGCCCCTTAAACCACCGCCACGCTACCCGGCTCTTGGGGAAGAGGATGATCCAGATGGTGGCGATGATGATCAGGAAGTAATGCTTCACCGAGCGATTGTCGATGTACCAGCGCTCCACCTCACCCTTGTAGGGCATGATCACCTGGTCGTAGAAGGCCACCGGGTCGGCGGCGTCCTTCATCATCTTCTCCTCTCCGCGAAAGAGGATGGGGCCGATGCCCGACAGCCCCGGGCGCACCTTGATCAACTCCGCCTGGATGTGGGCCGGATAGGCCTGGAAACAGCGCGGCGTCTGCGGCCGCGGGCCGGCGATGCTCATGTGCCCCAGCCAGACGTTGAGCAACTGTGGCAGCTCGTTGATCTTGCTCTTGCGCAGCCAGCGGCCCACCGGCAGCACGCGGGGGTCGTTGTGGACGGTCAGCTCGCCAGTGCCGATGCTCGGGCTGTTCTTGAGCATGGTGGCGAACTTGAGCAGGTCGAACAGCTTGCCGTCCTTGCCCACCCGCGGCTGGCGATAAAAGACCTCGCCCTCGCCGGTAAAGCGCAGGATGGGGATGACGATGACCCACAGGGGCAGGACCCAGGAGATGAAGATCGTCGAAAGCACAAAATCGGCGATACGGGTACCGTCCAGTTTGTCCACGGTGGGGACTCCAATGCAAGGTGGTTTCAGGGCTGGGATCATTGTCCATTACGCTACTTGTCAGCGTAGTGAACAGGTCTCCGGTAAAAGGTGCGCTTCAGGGCTGGGATCCCCCCTCTCCCCGGCCCTCCCCCGCCAGGGGGGAGGGAGGAAGAGGGGGCCGTTGGCGAAGGGGGGTGGCGCGTGCGAAGCGGGCGGGGGGACTTGGGCACCCCTACATCTTCTCGTCCAGGAATTTGCCCCTCTCCTTATGCCCAAACTCCGGGATCATGGCGTGGAACAGGTCCACCAATTCCTCCCGGGTCCATAGGCCGCGGGCCTTCAGCTCATTGATCCGCTCCAGAAACAGCGTCAGCTTGGCCGGGTCGAAGACCGGCTCGTTCTTGATCACGCCGATGCTGGTAAAGCGCGCCAGGTCCAGGGTCTCCCGCTCGGTGTAGAACTCCTCGAAGTCCTTCTCCCCCGTGGTGTCGCTGGCGAAGAAGTAGCAGGGCCACTGGCGGCGGGCGACCAGCTCGGCCACCCGCGCCCGCGCCTCGTCCTCGCTGGCGCATTCATGGGGCTCATAGCCCTGGGCGCGTAGGTAGCGCCGGGCGATCTCGGCGAAGGTGATCTGGTGCAGCTTGTCACTGAGCTTGGGAAAGAAAATGTCGCGGTTCTCCCCCAGCAGGCATGACAGCAGGCACAGCTCCCCGGACTCCTGGGGGGTGACGAAATAGCGCCGCACGTCATGGGGCGCGGAAAACGGCTGGCGCTTGGCGAAGCGCTGGTTGAAGCCATGCAGCAGCGAGCCGTCGGAAAAGGCGACGTTGGCGAAGCGCGCGGTGGAGATGGGCAGCTCCAGGCTGGCGCGCATCAAAAACATCTCCATGATGCGCTTGCTGGCGCCCATCATGTTGGCCGGATTGGCCGCCTTGTCGGTGGAGACGCAGAAGTACTTACTCGCCAGCCCCGCCTTGGCCTGGTCCAGGGTGGCGATGGTATTGAGAACATTGACCTCCACCATCCGCATCAGCGTAAAGGGGTCCTTCTCGCTGCGCACATGCTTAAGTGCCGACAGATTCAGCACATAGTCATAGCCCGTCGCCCAGCGCATCAGGGCCGCGAACTCCACCGAACCGCAGTCGATGGCGAAGGTGCGGAAGTCCCCGTCGATATAGCCGAGGGTGCTGCGAATATCCCGCACCAGCTCGACCAGGTTGTTCTCGCTGATATCGACGACATGCAGCACCCACGGCTTACGCTTGAAGATCTCCCGCACCACCGCCTGACCGATGGACCCGGCGCCGCCGATGACCAAAAAGCGCCCGGCTGGAACCAGCTCTGACAGCAGCGCCTCATGGCGCGCCAGGTCAGCGTCAAACAGGGGTTGATCACGGCCGATCAGGTGCAGGACATCGAGCATGGCGGGGTTCCAGAATTACGCAACACGGCGTCAGAAAGACGGGGTGATATTCAAACAGGGGGCCGCCGCGGGCCGGGCGGTGAGGGCCATCAGCGCCTCACGGCGCTCCATAGTCCCCCATCGCCCCCTCGGGCACGCTGGAGGGCAGGTTCACCACCCGCGCCTCTAGCCACAGGGAGTTCGCCAGACCATCGTGCTGGCAATGCTGGTACATGGGCAGGCGGTGCATCAGGCGCCAAATAGGCCGGGTCATAATCCCTTGGGCATTGCTGAAGGTCAACAGGGCCTCCCGCGCCGCCGGGGTGTCCAGCAGTACGGCGTTGAGCCAGTGATTGGGGTGTGTCCCAGGCAAGGGTGGGATCAGGTGTATCGACGGCACGGCCGCATAGCGCGCCGCGATCCGTTCCTTGACCGCCAGCATCTCCGGCAGGCGCGCCATCTGCGCGCAGCCCAGGGCGGCGTTCAGGTTGGGCAGACGGTAGTTATAGCCCGTCTCGTCGTGGACGAACTCATAGGGATGAGGAATTTTGGCGGTGGTCGTCAGGTGCTTGGCCCGCGCCGCCAGGTCCGGGGCATCGGTCAGGATCATCCCCCCGCCGCCGGTGGTGATGATCTTGTTGCCGTTGAAGCTCAGGGTCCCCAGCCGGCCGAAGGTGCCGGTGTGGCGCCAGCCCTCCCCCACCGCCACCCAACTGCCCAGCGACTCCGCCGCATCCTCCACCACCGGCAGCCCCCAGTGGTCGCAGAGGGCCACGATCTCCGCAATCCGCCCCGGCAGGCCGAAGGTGTGCATGGGCACGCAGGCGGCCAGGCGCCGGCCGCTGGTACGGTTATACACCCCGTCCGCCCGGCGCTCGGCGTGGCGGTCCAAAAAGGCGGCCAGGGCCACCGGGCTCAGGCTCAGGGTGTCGCGGTCGACGTCGATGAACACCGGCCAGGCCTGGGCGTAGCGCACGGCATTGCAGGTGGCGACGAAGGTCAGGGCCTGGGTGAGCACCTCGGTGTCCGCCGTCACCCCCGCCAAGAGCAGGGCGACGTGCAGCGCCGCGGTGCCGTTGACCGTCGCCACGGCGAACCGCGCCCCGGTGAAGGCCGCCACCCGTTCCTCGAACTCCGTCACCCGCGCCCCCACCGAGGACACGAAGTTGGAGTCGATGCAGTCCACCAGCCAGCGCCGCTCCGGGCCCTCGAACACCGGGCGGTGCAGGGGGATGGGGCCGGGGCCGTAAAGCGCGCGGATCTCCGCGAGCAGGGGGGCGAAGGTAACCGCAGGATCGGGCGAAGAGGAAGTCATCTTAAATGAACGCAAAGGTGGCGCTGCAACGCTCAGGATGATCGGCAGGAGCGAGGCGGCTAACGGTCATGGGAGGGGCCAGCCACACCCCAGAAGATGAAAAGCGCGGCGGTGCGCTTCCAGCCAATTCAATGGGCCGATGAGCCATCGATCCTGTCTGGTAGGGATGCCCACAACTCACGAAGCAACCGCTCTGCTTCAGTCCAGGGCAGCCGCCGTTTGCGCGCCTTCATCCGATCAAGTGCGACAAGCGCCTGCTCTATGCTGAGTAGCTGGTGCTTGACCATCTCGCCGAGTAGCCAGACCGTCCCCATCACCTTTACCCCCTCGCCGTGGGCCGCAGCCTTCAGTGCCTGATCGCCGGTCAGCAGATCACACGCCTCTTGCTTGGCCAGCGCCAAGGCCAAGTAGTCGTTGCGGCTGGGTGCTTCACCATACTTGCCAGGTAACTGGAGGGCGTAGTCGACGAACGCTGGCGTCACTTCCATCACGGCTAAGCCAAGCACTTCGAGGTCGGGTGAGTCGGGCGCGATTTCCTCGACATAGAGCACATCGGGGATACCAAACTTCATCGGGAGCCGAAACAGGGTCACCATCAACTCCCCTGCTTCCATGTCAATCAGGATGTTGGCGTCACTGATCAGCAGCAGCATCCACCGACTCCAATTGACGCGCCTTGTGGAAGCGCATCAGCGGGATGCCCAGCAACTCCGCCGCCTTGGACTCCGAGATGTACCGCTCTCCCAGTGCCCGATACACCAACTGATCAAAAAGTCGCGGCTGCTCGTTGGCGACCGCTTCGCCAGGTTCCTGCTTGCGCCACCCCTTCCCTGAAAAACGGCGCCAAAGGACCTCATGAGTGGTCTCGGTGATTACATCGCACTGCCGGGCACGCTGCAGCCAACCAGCCATCGAAAGACCAAACTCCAGCTTGAGCGCATACAACTCTTGCCACTCGAAAGCATGGCGTTTGCGTCCCATCATCTGAACCACCGCGTCCCGTGGAGCGAGGAAGGCCCCCGCAAACCGATCGCAGGCTTTTTCCTCATCAAGATCCGCGGACAAGCGACCGTCCAACAGCAAATGTCCAAGTTCATGGGCCAAGGTAAAGCGCTGACGATCACCGGGCCAGCGGGAAGAGACAGCCACCACCGGGTAGGTCCGCCGTCCATCGTCCGTCTGGGCGGTGGCGGTCAACCCCGAGAAGCCCGGGTGGTCCTCATCCACGACGATGACCAGCAGCCCGCGCGCTTCAAGGGTATCCGTCACATCCGCGATTGGGTTAAGGCCAAGTTGCCAGGCAGCGCGAACACGATCGGCGCAGGTCTCGACCTCGTCTAAGGACGCAAGCCGTGCCGGCAACCCGGCCGGAGGGGCAAAGGTCGGCAACGGCGAGTCGGGGAACGCGCCCAACAATTCCACGCGCCGTTCGATCAGTTCCAACACCTTGAACGTTAATGCTTCCTGGGCCTGCTTACCGAAGGTCGCACGCTTGCGGAATTCTGGCTGGCGTAACTCCACCTGGTTCGAGCGAAAGAAGTATTCCGTGCGGACACCACAGGCCTGCGCCATCCTGAGCAAATGCCCTGAGGAGGGCGTCATAAGCCCCTTTTCATACTTCTGGATAGCGGTATGCGTCAGCCCTACCGCCGAACCCATGGCGTCAAGGGTCAGACCCGCAGCCAGGCGGGCCTGCCGAATGCGTTGACCGATCATGACGAACGCCCCCCGAGGATGGTTTAAAAACAGATGAATCTTACCTCACTTTTAAACCAAATGGCGCCATGGTCAACCTTGGAAAACCCCCTACCCCGGATGATCCCAGCGCCAGGCCAGCAGGCCCAGGTATTCGTGCAGGGCGGACTCGGTCTTGCGCAGATTGGCGGCGGAGGGCAGCCAGTCGCTCAGGCGCCGGCCGGTGGCGCGACCCGCCAGGTGCTGGGTGGGCGCGGGGAGGGGGTCCAGACCCACGGCCTGGAAGTGCCGCATCGCCCGCGGCATGTGCGCGGCGGAGGTCACCAGCACCAGCCGCGGGCGCGCCGCCCCGGTCCCGGCCAGGGTCGCCCGCACCGCCCGCGCCTCCTGGGCCGTATCCACCGGGGTGTCCAGGACCTGGAGGCGCGCCGGGGCGATGCCCAGCTCCCGCGCCGCCTGGGCGTAGCCCCAGGCGACGGGCGGGATCGACGGCGATGCTCAGCAGTTCCGCCGCCGGCAGGGTCGGCACCGCAGTCGCGTGGGGACCCGTTGCCTCCGTCTGACCCAGCGTAACGGCCCCCCCCTGGGAGGCAGAAATACCGCTTGTCCCCCGCGGCGCCACGGGCGCGGTGAGATCCGCGACCATGGCCACGGCCCTGATCTGGCCACCCCCGCCCCGGCTGTAGCGCAGAATCTCCAGGATGCGCCACAACCGCCGGGGGAACAGCAGCGACGGCGCCAGACTCAACCCCAGGTCCAGCCAGTGCCGCCGCAACTGCCGGTACACCGGACCCATGTTCAGGGTTCCGGCCACGAAGCCCACCACCTGGTCACCCTCCCGCGCCAGCAGCAGACCGCCATCAGCTCAGCCGCGCCCACCCCCGTGGGTCGCCAGGGTGTGGCGGGGGCGGCGGTGGCGCCGAAGATATCCAGATCGCAGCCATTGGGGATCAGGGTAATCCGCTCGCGGGCCACCCCGCGCCGGGCGATGCCGGTCATCGAACTGGATGGTGTTATGGCCGGCGGTCCCACCGAAGTATCGGTTCGCCTCCTCACCCATAGAGATTGTCTGAAAAGGGAGTCTCTTATAGGTCTCGATCACCTGGCTATGGATATTCAGCGTGCCACTGACCCTGGGGCCAAGCCCTTCACGGGCGGAATTGAAGGCACCCTAGTAGGCACGGCTGATGATCGCCCGTTCCGTCGCTTCGTCGACGGATTCCTGTGCATCCCAACGCTCGGCCAGCGCAACCAGTTGCGTCCAATCGAAGGCCATCGCTCAGCCATCCGCTGTCAACGGCTCGACAACCATCGCTAGACGGCCAGCACGCACCACGGCCTGATCGACAAACCAATCCTCCAGCAAGCGATCCAGACAGCTTTCCGCCTGATCCGCGGCCAGCGAAGACTGGACGATGACGAACAGTTCCGCTTGATCCATGTCGGGATCATCAAGCACTTCCAGGCCAAGACGACGCCGAGGGTCGGCATGAAAATAGGCCTCCACCTGTCGCGCAACGTCCGGCAACAGGGCAAGCACGCCCGGATAACGAACCAGATAGGCGCCTACCCGCTCTGAAACACCCGCATAGATCCCCTCAATGAGAGGCGCATTCTGTAGCACAGACATCGGGATTCCTCACACGCCAAGAAGGCCTCTAGCCCCGCAACAGCTCCGCCGCCTCAATCGACACCCGCGCCACCTCCAAGATCTCATCCCGCAGGATGGGCGCGGGAGGTTCCAGGCCCACGGCCTAGAAGTGCCGCATCGCCCGCGGCATATGCGCGGCGGAGGTAACTAGCACCAGTCGCGGCCGCGCCGCCCCGGCCCCGTCCAGGGGCGGGTCATCTGGGCGGGGATTATAGGCCCCAGGCGGGTAGACCGTTGGCGGCGTGGCGGGAAATCACCACGACCCCAAACGCAAAAAACCTGGCCGAGGCCAGGTTCTGATGGGGGTGATTCGGATGTTGGTGTGGGTAATCCGGATGTTGGTGTGGGTAATCCGTCGTCCCGGCCGGGAAGCCGGGACCCAGGCCAGGGAGGGTAAGCGAGCGGGCCACTTCGGCGCCGATGGTGACGGCGAGGTTGCTATCCCTGCCCGGGATTCCGGCTTCCCGGCCGGAATGACGAGGGAGCGCCGGTCCGCCCCGCCCGCGCCTCGCGCAACAGGGCCTGCACCCGCGCTTCTGTTTGCTCGGCACGGCTGCTGGCGATGATCATTAGATAAACCACCACCAACACCAATATGGACAGCGCGACCGCGCCGATGCCCAGAACCGTCATCATCATGGCTCACCGCTTACGTTCAATGTGTCGTCCCGTACCATGCCATCCGCCGCATTGTAAAAAAACCGGCGGCACTTTGGACAAATTCTTCCACGCCAGCGCCCCCACCGCCACCAAAGCGCTGCCGCCTGGTCAGCCGCCCAGCTCATTTAGACGCGCGACTTCGTCGTCCGCCCACGCCTGATGCGCGCACCGGTCCACAGGACGCGCTACCCCGCCGCCGCGGCCACCAGCCGGATGCGCAGCAACTGCCCCCGCGCCGCCCACTCCGCCTCGATGGCCCGCGCCAGCAGCGCCATCGCCGGGCTGGGGACCCCGGGGACCCACAGGGTCACCTCGGCCGGCGCCACTGAC
>SACH01000547.1 GCA_009928645.1 Gammaproteobacteria bacterium
CGGATGCGTCAGGCCCGCCTGTGGCAAGCCTTTGACACGGTGTTCCCCACCCTGGACCGGACCTTTGCCGTGCCGCCGGGGCTCGCCCAGGACGTGCGGGCCATCCGCCTGACGGGTGCACCGGGCGATCAGCCGGCGCTGTTTGCGCCGTTCGTCGCCGGTACCTGGCTGCCCCGTGGCTATCAGGACATCTGGGACGTCCCGGAGGATTACCTCAAGGAGCGGATCTGGGCGGGTTTCATCGCCTTTGAACGGCACGATGGGACCACCCTGCGCCCCCAGCCCCACCGCCCGGTGGCCTGGCAGCGTGGGGAGGAAGCCGCCGCATTGCCAGCGCTGTGGGCCGTGTGCGTCCGGGAGGCCGGTCATGGACATCAACCTTGATCTTCGCCCCCTGTTGGCTACCGGCGACGAGGCGGTGCTGGATGAGCTGGTCCAGGCCTGCGTCGCCTACGACGCCGTGGTCACGTACCGCGGCGAGCCCGTGTTGCCGCTGTTGCTGGATGCGCAGCGCTTTGCGGCGCTCAACGCCATCGCCCAGGCTCGCCCGTCGGGGTTTTACGGGATCCTGCGCGCCAGCCATGGCCACCATGAGGGGCACCGTCTCTGGCGACGCCTGGTGGCGACGGCGCGGGGCAGGGAAGCGGTCTTTAGCCCGCTGATTGCCTGGCAGGAGCTGGTCACGGTCCTGGCTTCGGAGCTGGACGTGACGCGCATGATCGCGGACTGGCAGTTTGCGCCGGACACCCCGGGCGCGGGATGCACGATGGAGGTGCCCTGGGAGTTTCCTGAGGCGCCGGTGGCCCGCACACTGGCGGACCATTTCCAACGCGCGGGTAGCGCCCCGGCGAATCCGCTGGTGCAGGAGACGATGACGCGCATTGCCGCCCAGGTGAGCTTCCAGGGGCGGTTGCCGGGCACGCCGATCACGCCCGCGTCGCGGGCCTGCGCCGATGGCTACCTGAGTGGGCTCAGCCACGGACCGCGCTACCATGAGGGCACCCGACCGGCGTCGTTCTACGACATCCGGATGGTGATCCCGGCCAAAGAACTGGTATTGGTGTTTTATGCCGCCGGCGGCTATGAAGTGGTGCGCCATCGCGCCATCGCCCAGGGCGAAGGGGGGGCGCTCTTTGCGCGGGACACGGCGCCCAGTCCCCCGGCCTGGGCGACCCGGGCGTGGTTCTGACGCGAAGGGTCGTTGGCTAGCTACCCCCGCGGACGGTGTGCAGGAGTTCTCCCTGCACCCGCCCGCCGGGGTATTTTTTTGCCCGCGGGCCGGGCGTGCCGGGGGCGATCAGGGTGTCCAGCGCACGACCGGACTGGCCTGACCCTTGTCGTTGGTGGCGATGAGCTGTACCTCGTGCAGCCCCCGCGCCAGTTGCGCCGGGCTGAAGGACACGGCGGCGCTGGTGCTCTGCCCGGGAGCCACCGGCGCCCCGGGGGCGTCGGCATAGCGCAGCTGCCACTGGTAGCGGGCGATGCGGCCCATGGGCACCGTGCACTGCGCCTTGAGCGTGAGGGCGGTGACGCCGTCGCCGTTGGCGGTCAGGGCGCACTGGGGGGGCTCGCCGGCGATCAGGGTGACCGTGGCGGGCGCGTTGGCCGTGCGCCCATAGTTGGTCTCCAGCTGCACCTCGAGGGCGTAGTCGCCCGGGCGG
>SACH01000548.1 GCA_009928645.1 Gammaproteobacteria bacterium
CCCGCCGAGCAGATTGCCGACGCCAAGGCCCTGCTGGACAGCGGTACCCTGACGCAGCAAGAGTACGATCAGCTCAAGGCCAAAGCCCTGGCCTGAGGCCCTGGACCGCAGGCCTGATCTGGTAGGGCGGGCGATTCCCCAGCGAAAGCAGGCTGGGGCCTCGCCCGTGAGCCATTTCGGACACCTGGCCTTCGCTGCTTCGCGGCTTGAGCCCCTGGCACCGGAGGGCGGCGCCAACCTGCCCCTGCCCGCCTAGTCCCCCCAAGGATGGGTCTATAGTTATGATGCAGTCCCGTGCGCAGTTGGCTCCTCATCGGGCCAGCCAACGCACCTGAATCCTCCGCTAACCCTCCTCGCGGTGCTCGTGAGGGTTGGTTGGCCAGCGCTTCGCTCGTAAACAGTGGGAGTCCCCATGCAGCGCCTACCCCTTTTCCCAGCCGTTATTCTCGCCCTTGGTCTGATCGGTTGCCGACCCGCGGCGGAGGTAGTCGCACCTACCCAGGCGCCACCGCCCGCCGTCGGGGTCGCCACGGCGGCCCTCAAGGAGATCACCCCGGCCATGGAATTCGTCGGCCGGGTCGAGGCGATCGACGCGGTCGACCTCGTCGCCCGGGTCAACGGCTTCCTGGCGGAGCGCCTGTTCCAGGAAGGGGCGACCGTCGAGGAGGGCCAGCTACTCTTCCGCATCGAGCGCGAACCCTTCGAGGGGGCCCTCGCCACCCGCCAGGCCGAGTTGGAGCGGGCCGAGGCGACCCTGGTCAATGCCCGCCTGCAACGGGAACGCTTTGAACCCCTCATTAAGCGCGGAGGCGCCACCCAGGCCCAGCTCGACGAGGCGGTGGCCGCCGAGCGCGTCGCCCAGGCGGCCCGGGATGGGGCCCAGGTCGCCATCCAACTGGCCGAGATCGACCTGAGCTATACCGAGATCCGCGCCCCCTTCGCCGGTCGCATCGGCCGCAGCAATTTCGCCGTGGGCGCCGTGGTCGGCCCCAGCGCCGGCCCCCTGGCCCGACTGGTGCGAATCGATCCGGTATACGTCAACATCCCGGTGACCGACCGCGCCATGCTGGCCGTCCGCCAGTCCCAGAACGCCGGGGGGTTCCGGCCCTACCTGCGCCTGGCCGATGGTAGCCAGTTCCCCGAGCCGGGCGTCTTCCAGTTTTCCGACCCCGAGGTCAACACCACCACCGACACGGTGCGCATCCGAGCCCAGTTCGATAACGCCGCGGGCGTCCTGTTGCCCGGCCAGCACGTGACCGTCACGGTCCGCGCCACCGAACCCACCCAGGCCCTCGTGATCCCCCAAGTGGCGGTGCAGCAGGATCAGGCCGGCCGCCTGGTCCTGACCCTGACCGCGGACAACAAGGTCCAGGTGACCCGCGTCACGCTGGGCGAGCGCCAGGGCACCGACTGGGTGGTCCTCGACGGACTGACGGCGGGCGAGCGGGTGATCGTGGAGGGCATCCAGAAGGCGCGTCCCGGCATGGTGGTGGCGCCCGTGGCCGCCGACCTCCCGGCGGGAGACTGAACCCATGTTTTCCGCCTTCTTCATCGACCGCGCGCGCTTCGCGATGGTGATCTCCCTGGTGATCATCATCGCCGGCCTCATCGCCATCAAGGTCCTGCCGGTGGCCCAGTTCCCGGACATCGTG
>SACH01000549.1 GCA_009928645.1 Gammaproteobacteria bacterium
TGGATTGAGCCCGCGCCCTTCAGATCAAGGCGAACTCCTGGGCAAACCAGGACGAGGGCCTATACTAAATTGTAGAAAATTAGAATTATCAGAACTTCTAACATAGCCCGATCTTCTGGTCCAACCGCTCAATATTCAGACAATTTGGACGGTTAAGCGTCGGTCAGCATGAACGGCGGCCAGGCCAGGCGGCGAAAATTTTCCTCGCAAAGGGGGGAGCGTCATGAAGGCCAAGCGCACCTATCGGGTCCGCCGCTTCGGGCTCATCGCCCGCATCCTGACCTTTTTCGTCGATTCGCCCCTGACGCCCCTGATCGCCGGGGCGGCCATCCTGCTCGGCGCCCTGGCGGTGTACCTCCTGCCCCGGGAGGAGGAGCCGCAGATCGTGGTGCCCATGGTCGACGTCTTCGTCGCCATGCCCGGGGCCAGCGCCGAGGAGGTGGCCCAGCGGGTCACCCGCCCCCTGGAGAAACTCACCCGGGAGCTCCCCGGGGTGGAATACGTCTACTCCACCTCCAGCCCCGGCCAGGCCCTGGTCATCGTCCGCTTCCTGGTGGGCTGGGACGAGGAGGAGGCCATCGTTCAGCTCTACCAGAAGCTCTACGCCAATCTGGACCGGATCCCCCCCGGTGCCTCCCCGCCCCTGCTCAAGCCCCGGCGCATCGACGACGTGCCCATCCTCGCCCTGACTTTACACGGCGGCGGCCAGGACCACCTCGCCCTGCGGCGCATCGCCGCCCTGGTGGACGACGCTGTCAAGGAGATCCCCGAGGTCTCGGAGACCACCCTGATCGGCGGCCAGCGGCGTCAGGTGCGGGTGGAACTGGACGCGAGCCTCCTCACCGCCTATGCCATGGACCCGACCCGGGTCCTGGAACTGGTGGAGCTGGCCAACCGCCAGCGGCGCACCGGCAGCTTTCCCGCCGGGGAGCGGGAGGTCCTGACCGAGTTCGGCGGCTTCCTGGACAGCGCCGCCGCCGTGGGCGGGGTGGTGGTCGGGGTCCACGCCGGCCAGATGGTCTATCTACGCGACATCGCCCGCATCCAGGACGGGGCGGAAGAGATCGAGGACTATGTCCTCTTCGGCCGCCCGAACCCGGTGGGTGTTGGCGCGGCTGGCGCTGGCCTGACCGGCTCCGGCCCCGGCCCAACCAGCGCTAATCAGGCTGGCGCTAGCCCGACTGGCGTTGACCCCTCTGGGGCTGGCCCGCCGCTGGAGGAGGCGGCGGCGGTGACCCTGGCGGTGGCCAAGCGCGCCGGGACCAACGCCGTGCAGGTGGTCGCCGAGGTGCTGCGCAAGGTCGAGACCCTGCGCGGCCGGGTCATCCCGGCGGACGTCGAGGTGACCGTGACCCGCGACTACGGCCAGACGGCCCGGGAGAAGTCCAACGAGCTGCTGTTCCACATGGGCCTGGCGGTGGCCGGCGTCAGCCTGCTGATCGCCCTGGTCCTGGGCTGGCGAGAGGCCGGGGTGGTGGCCATTGCCATCCCGGTGACCCTGGCCCTGACCCTGGCGACCTTCTATCTGCTCGGCTTCACCCTCAACCGCGTCACCCTCTTCGCCCTCATCTTCTCCATCGGCATCCTGGTGGACGACCCCATCGTCGACGTGGAGAACGTGGTGCGCCACTTCCGCCTGCCCCAGAACCGC
>SACH01000550.1 GCA_009928645.1 Gammaproteobacteria bacterium
TGCGGGCCTGCGATTACTACCAGGCATTCGAGCGGCCGAAAATCCTCTACCAGGAAATCCAGTTCCTCCCTCAGTACGCCCAAGCCGAAGGGCCGCTATACGGCAACAACAAGGTTTTCCTGCTGCCCACCGCGGACCCCTATCTGCTCGCCGTCCTCAATTCCCCCCTCCTGTGGTGGCACAACTGGCGCTATCTGCCCCACATGAAGGACGAGGCCCTGAACCCGGCCGGTTTCCGTATGGAGGCCCTGCCGATCGCCGAGCCGACAGCGGAGATCCGGACCCAGGCCGAGGAGCGGGTCGCCGAACTCCTTGCCCTTTCCCAGGAAACCCAGGACCAGTCCCGGGAACTCCTGACCTGGCTGCGTCTGGAGCTGGGCGTCGATCAACCCGGCCAGCGGCTGGAGACCTTCGCTGACCTAAGCGGCGACGACTTCGTGGCCGAGGTCCGCAAGCGCCGGCCCAAGGGTGCCCCGCGCCTGACACCCCAGTTCATCACCGAACTCACCCGTACTCACCAACACTATTCCGAACCGGCCCGAGAGCGTGCCATCCGGGTCCGCGCCTTGGAGCGGGAGATTTCGGACCTGGTCAATCGTGCCTATCGCCTGTCCGAGGATGAGATCGACCTGATGTGGCGCACTGCACCGCCGCGGATGCCAAAAAGCTGACGGTCACTGCTCACGGCGCCGGTTCAGGACTCCTTCTCTAACGATTGAGCAAGACTCACCACCTGCCGGAACCCTGATATGGAAAGAGATCAGCACTGCAAAGGCGAGGAGCCAACTCAGGATCGAGCATTGATGCCGGTAGGTACCCTACCGGACGGACCGGATGAGTTGGTGGCGCGTCTGGATAAGGCCGATGCCGGAGTCCACTCGGCCAAATCTCTCGCGACCGAGCGTGAGCGTGTCATGCTAGGTTGGGCCTCATGAATTTGGATACCCCGATTGCCCTCTATTTCACCGCCGATGGCAAGGTAGCGCTGGAGGTACGGCTGGAGCAGGATTCGGTCTGGCTGCGTCAGGAACAGATGAGCGAACTGTTCGGCCGCGAGCGTTCGGTTATTACCAAGCACCTGCGCAATGTGTTTAAGGAGGGTGAACTGGAGGAGAATTCAGTATGTGCAAATTTTGCACATACTGCCATGGACGGAAAAAACTATCAGGTCAAGCATTACAACCTGGATGTCATCATCTCGGTCGGCTACCGGGTAAAGTCGGTGCAGGGGACCCGATTTCGCCAGTGGGCCACCCAGGTTCTGCGCCAGCATCTGGTCCAGGGCTACACTCTCAATCAGGCCCGCTTCGAGCAGAACGCCGCCGAACTGGAGCAGGCCCTGGCCATGATCCGCAGGGTAGCGCGTTCCCCGGCTATCACCGCGGAAGTAGGCAGCGGGTTGGTGGAGATCGTCAGCCGCTATACCCAGACCTTCCTGTGGTTACAGTGTTACGACGAGGGGATGCTGACCGAGCCCACGGGGCAGCGGGGCGGTCGTCTGCCCAGGGAGGGGGAGGCGATGGCGGCCCTGCAGGCGCTGAAAATATAGAGCCAATGGCCCAACCAACTCCGCTGGACACACTCGAAGCCAGGCTTGAGGCGCTACGGGCTGAAAATGCGCGGCTAATCGCCTTGTTGGAATCGCATGGC
>SACH01000551.1 GCA_009928645.1 Gammaproteobacteria bacterium
CCGGGGGTTGCCGCGCCCCGGCGCAACCGGGCCTCGACCCGCAGCCGCACCAACCAGGCCTCATCCATCACCCGCGGATAGAGGCGATGGAAGCGATCGACCGCCAGGGCCTCGGCGGCGGCAAGCTGTTCCAGCCGGGCCCGCGTTTCCGCCCGCAGGGGCAGCATCAGCAGCCGCGGCGCGATCCCGGCGAGATAATCCGCCACCTGCGCCGCTTCCCCCGGGTCTTCCCAGTCTTCCCGCAGCAGCAGTTCCGGAAAGGCCTCCGCGTCTAGCCAGCGCCCGCCGTAGGCCTCGGAGCGCTGACCCGGCATGGCCTCCCGCGCCGCCAGGGCCATGCCGGAACCATCCGCCTCGCGCCGGAACCACTGACTGCGGCCGGCCTGACCCGCTCGGGTCCGGACCTGGGCCTCCAGGGCCGAGCGCTGTCCAGGCGCCATGACCATCCCCTCCCCCAGGGCGCAGGACCAGGGTGGCGCCCGTCCCAGGGCCAGGGGTTCGACGCCGCTGACCGCCGCCAGCAGGGCGATGGGGCGCTGCTCGGGGCTGGCATCCAACAGCCAGCGCTCATAGCGGTCACACAAGGGTAGGGGCAGCAGCGGGTGGGTGGCGCGTGCGGCTTCGAGCAGGACCTCTCCCGCGGCTTGGGCCAATCCCCGGTCGACGGTCGGCGGGCTGGGGAATCGCGCCAGGCCCTCCCCTTCCGACCAGACGCCGAAGCGGTAGAGGGCGAGCTGCTTGGTCGTCCCCAGGCTGCCCCAGCCGACGGCGCGCTCTCCGTAGAGCTGGATCTCCCAGTTGACGCCGTCCGTGCTGATGGCCCGCCCCTGATCGCTCTCGATGACCTGGAGGACGCCGAGAAAGGGATTGAGGCGGCGCAGCGCATAGCGCCGGGTCAGGGTCATGAGTCGGCGGCCTCCAGCTTCGCCCGCAACTGGTCGATGAGTTGATAGGCCGCGTCCTGCATCTCCGGGGGCATGACCTCGAAGAGGTACTCCAAATCGTCCAGGACGGGTTCGATCTCAGCGCGGCGGGTCAGGTCGGGCAAGCGCCGGGCAACCTCGCGCATGAAGACATGGGGATCGGGCAGGGGCATGCAGGGGCTCCGGAGTCAACGCCTGAAAGGCGATTATGGGACTGGCCAACGCAAGCCTCATTCTAACTGTCATGAGGCGGCAGGCCACCCCCCTGACAATGAAAGACATTCTTGTGACTTTCACACCAACCCCTTGCCGGGCACCAGACCGGCGGCTAACATCCCCGGCCCAACGAGCCTCCCCGGGTACCAGCGGCGCTCCCGATCGCGCTTGCATCCCGCTCTCATGCTTTCCCCGGGCCGCCAAGGCCAGTGGCAAGCACGCGACGGGATCGGGCCACCCTTTCCCAGGGTCCGCCAACCCGGTCATGCACCGCCCATCAACCCCCCTCGGCCCCCGCTCCTGGCGTCGGCTGCCACCCTCGGCGAAGTATCCCATGCCCAAGGACACCTCCATCCATACCGTCCTCATCATCGGCTCCGGCCCCATCATCATCGGCCAGGCCTGCGAATTCGACTACTCCGGCACCCAGGCCTGCAAGGCCCTGCGCCGCCTCGGCTATCGCATCGTGCTGGTCAACAGCAACCCGGCCACCATCATGACCGATCCC
>SACH01000552.1 GCA_009928645.1 Gammaproteobacteria bacterium
GGCCATCATCGCCCTGCCGGAGAACATCTTCTACAACACCGGCATCGCCACCTACATCTGGGTGCTGACCAACCGCAAGACCCCGGCACGATGCGGCCAGGTCCAGCTCATCGACGCCACCGCCTGGTCCGAGCCGCTGCGGCGCAATCTCGGCAAGAAGAACTGTGCGCTTTCCAAGGAGCAGATCGAGGCCATCTGCGATCTGGTGGTGAATCCGCGCGACACCGCGCACTCCAAGCTGTTCCCCAACGCCGCCTTCGGCTACTGGAAGCTCACGGTCGACCGCCCGCTGCGACTCGTCACCGACCTGAGTCCGGAGCGGCTGGAACAATTCGACACGATCTGCGCCAAGCTCAAGGAGGAACCGCTCGCCAATCTAGCCCGCCGCATGGCCGAGGCCCTTGGCCCCGGTCCTCATCTGGATTTCAACGCCGTCATGGCCGCCAGCGAGTCGGACGCCGACGCGCATGGCGTCAAGCTGACCGCCAAGCGACGGAAGCTGCTCCAGAGCGAGCTGACCGACCCCCACGAGGAGGCCGCCCCGGTCATCAAGACGCGGCACAAACCCGGCAAGGCGACAGCCGACCCGATCCACGGCCGCTACGCGGTCAAGCTGGACGGCAAACCCCACGTCATCGAATACGAGCCAGACACCGCCCTGCGCGATAGCGAGCAGGTGCCATTACTCGAAGACGGCGGTATCGAAGCCTTCTTCCGCCGCGAGGTTCTGCCCTACACCCCGGATGCCTGGATCGATCCGGAGAAGACCCAGATCGGCTATGAGATCTCCTTCACCCGCCATTTCTACAAGCCCGCGCCCGCGCGCACCCTGGCGGAAATCAAGGTTGATATCTATGCCTTGGAGCAGGAGACCGATGGACTGCTGGAGCAGATTGTCGGTGAGGCGGGCTGATGAACTTGGCCCCGTACCCTGAATACAAGGACGCAGGAGTGACTTGGCTCGGTCGCATTCCTGTCCATTGGCCAGAGAAACGAGCGAAGTATTACTTCAAGGAGATCGACGAACGATCGCGAACGGGCGACGAGGAAATGCTGTCGGTGTCTCACATCACCGGCGTGACACCGCGCAGCCAGAAGAACGTGACCATGTTCCAGGCCGAATCGAATGCCGGCCAAAAGCTCTGCCAGCCTGGCGATGTCGTCATCAATACCATGTGGGCCTGGATGGCGGCATTGGGCGTGTCGAGCCATGCCGGCATCGTCAGCCCATCCTATGGGGTATATCGGCAAATAAACGAGGACGACTACGACCCTTACTATCTCGACCATCTGCTTCGGATCGAGGGGCACCGCTCAGAGTACATCTGCCGGTCGACTGGCATTCGCGCATCACGACTGCGACTCTACCCGGACCGCTTTCTGTCGATGCGGCTCCTTTGCCCTCCGCGGGACGAGCAGGACGCAATCGTCAGGTATCTGAAGGCCCAGGACCGACTGTCCCGAAAATTCATCCGCAACAAGCGCCGCCTGATCGAGCTGCTCAAGGAGCAAAAGCAGAACATCATCAATCAGGCCGTGACCCGAGGGCTCGATCCCAGCGTCAAGCTCAAACCTAGCGGCGTGGAGTGGATTGGGGATATTCCGGAGCATTGGGAAACCAGACGGCTCCGCACACTGGCGGCT
>SACH01000553.1 GCA_009928645.1 Gammaproteobacteria bacterium
CGGGTCATAATGTGCAGTGGCAAGGTCTTCTATGACCTGCTGGAGGCGCGCCGCAGCCGGGGGTTGACGGACATCGCCATCCTGCGCATCGAGCAGATTTATCCCTGGCCCAAGGCCCAGTTCGAGGCCGCCCTGGCCCCTTACACCGCCGCCACCGAGTTTGTCTGGTGTCAGGATGAGCACAAAAACCAGGGCGCCTGGGACCAGATCAAGCACCGTTTCTACCGCCTCCTGGCGGAAAACCGGCGGGTTGGCTATGTGGGACGTGCCCCCTCCGCGGCCCCGGCCTGCGGCCACCGCCATGTCCATGTCGAGCAGCAGGAGCGCCTCATCGACGAGGCCCTCTCCGGCCAGATCAACGAAAAGCAAAATCCCAGGATCCCGCTATGACCACCACCACTGAAGTCCTCGTTCCCGCCCTCCCGGAGTCCGTTGCCGACGCCACCATCCTGGCCTGGCACAAGCAGCCCGGTGATCTGGTGAAGAAAGATGAGAACCTGGTCGACCTGGAAACGGACAAGGTCGTCCTAGAGGTGCCGGCACCCGCCGATGGCCAGTTGGCCGAGATCCTGATCGGTGAAGGTGAGACCGTCACCGCCGCCACCGTTCTCGCCCGGATCGGCCCGGCGGGCGAGGCGCCGGTCGCCGCGGCACCGCCGGCAGCACCTACCGCCCCCCCCGGCGAGGCCCTGCTGGCCCCCGCCGCCCGCCGGCTGGTCAAGGAACTGGACCTCAACCCCGCGGAGATTGCCGGCACAGGCAAGGGCGGGCGCATCCATAAGAGCGATGTCGTCGCCCACCTCGATCAGCGCGAGGCCAGTGCTCCCCTGGCCGATGCCGAGCGCCTGGCGCCTACGGCCCCGGTTCAGGCCCCGGCCCTGGGGGGGGAGGCTGGCCGTCCCGAGCAGCGCGTGGCGATGACCCGACTGCGCGCCCGGGTTGCCGAGCGGCTGGTCCAGGCGCAGCAGACCGCCGCCATCCTCACCACCTTCAACGAGGTGGACATGCAGCCGATCATGGACCTGCGCACCAAGTATAAGGAGCAGTTCGAGAAGGCCCACAACGTCCGCATGGGCTTCATGTCCTTCTTCGTCAAGGCCGCGGTGGAGGCTTTGCGTCGTTTCCCCATCATTAATGCCTCGGTGGATGGCGGCGACATTATCTATCACGGCTACTACGACATCGGCATTGCCGTTAGCAGTCCCCGCGGCCTGGTGGTGCCCATCCTGCGCAACTGCGACCAACTCAGCATGGCGGACGTCGAGCAGGGCATCGCCGAGTTCGGCCGCAAGGCCAAGGAGGGCACCCTGAGTTTCGAGGATCTCACCGGCGGCACCTTCTCCATCACCAATGGCGGCATCTTCGGCTCCCTGCTGTCCACACCCATCCTCAACCCGCCCCAGAGCGCCATCCTTGGCATGCACAAGATTCAGGAGCGGCCCATGGTGGTGAAAGGCCAGATCGTCGCCCGGCCTATGATGTATCTGGCCCTGTCCTACGACCATCGCATCATCGACGGTCGGGATGCCGTTCAGTGCCTGGTCACTATCAAGGATATGCTGGAAGACCCGTCACGACTCCTGTTGGGCGTGTGATCCTCAGCCGCCCTTGCGGGCTGAGTCTATGCCCTTGTGGGGGATGAA
>SACH01000554.1 GCA_009928645.1 Gammaproteobacteria bacterium
TCCGCTTCCCACTGGGCGCGCAGGGTCTGGTTCTCACGCTCCAGGAAGGTCAGGCGCCGCAGGTCCGCCGCCTGACCGGCCCCCACCTGGTGGGAGAGCATGTGGACATCGAAGTAAACGGCCTGATGGGTCTCGCGCTCCGCGTCGCGGTGGCTGAGGGCGGCCCACATGGGCCCGGCGACCTCACCCCGCTCCAGGCACGCCCGCCACTGGTCGCGGACCTGGGCATCGCCCCGGATTGACTTGAAGCGGCGGATGACGCTGGCGTGGGTACGGTCCAGATACTGCTGGACCGCCTCGGAGAAGTCGTTGCGATGCAGGGAACGGTGCACCGCCTCGACATGCAGTTGGTAGTTGTCCTGGAGGTCGGCCTTGAAGTCGAAGCGGCGGGCGATTCGTCTCAGCTGCTCCATTGGCAGGCAGGTGCCGATCAGGGGGCAATGGAGCTTGTCGTCCAACTCCCAGAGCTTGCGGGCGCGCCGCCCCGTGCTGGTGGCGGCGGGTTGCTCCGCCGGGCTGGCAAGAGGGGTGGCGGTCCGTTCCAGAGGGGCGGAAGAGGGTGCGGCGGTCCACCCTGCCGCGCTGGAAAAGGAAGCGGGTGCGCGCCCCGCCGCGCTGGCTGAGGGATCAATGGTTCGGTCAACCGGGTTGGCGGTGGGAGCGGTGAACCGCTCTGCCCGCGCGGGCCGTTCCGGCAAGGGCTCGCCGGCGGCAAAGACCGGGGGTGGCGGCGGTGGCAGGACCTGGGCCAGGGCAGCAGCCAAGGCGCTCATGCCTCGAGCCCCCGGGCATCAAGGAGGCGGTCGCTCATCCGCTGGCAGAGTTCCCGGGTCGTGCGGTCGAGCGCGGTCGTCTCGGCCAACCGCTCCAGCAGCCCGGCGGCCTGGTGGCCGGCCTGAATACAGCCGGTCAGGTCATGACGGAGCAAAAGGGCCAGGGCCCCGGTGGTGAGATCGTGGTTGGACATGAGGATGGCTCCAGAAGTGACGGGGGAGATGACCCGCTCCCCTGCCGGGTGATAGGGAGCGGGCGGTCGCTAGAGCCAATTTTGAGAATCATTCCTATTTGTGTCAAGTGGCCGTGAACCACAGTCTGACGTGCGATGACGCTGATCCTACGGCTGCAAGGTATGGGGCGGCGGGAGCTTAGGCGAAGACCCCGGGGCTTGGGCCCACAATGCGTGTACAGAGCAGGCGGCGCATCAGGGCGAGGTCATCCCCCAAGGCACTCCGAGCAAGGACGATGGAGAAGGGGGGAGGTGAGGGCTCTGGATCAGGGTGGTGGCATCCCGAAGGGTGATCCTGGCAAAGACGGGGGGAAATGGTGACGGTGACGGTGGAGGTGCCAGGGGGGGAGATGGCCAGGTGAGGTGCCATCGCCGAGCATGCCAGGACCTTGGGCCAGGGCCTGCACGCCAATGGGGATAAGCGCGGCCACTCAGCCAACCCCGGTACCCGTGGGGGTGATGGCCGTAGGCGGGGTAACCCTCAGCGCCGGTAGGCGGCCAGTGACTCAGGGAGGGATGACGTCCATCCTCATCCCCGCCGTTGGGATTCCAGTTTGACCAATCGGGCATGCCCGGCACACTCGACCAACCCGGCATACCCAGCATGCCCGGTAAGCCCGGCATTTCTGGCATGT
>SACH01000555.1 GCA_009928645.1 Gammaproteobacteria bacterium
CTGGATCTGGCCGGTCGGGCGGCGGTGTTTCTGGTGGACGCGGATGCCAGCCTGGATGCTCCCTATCGGCTGGAGCCGATTCTGCGCGATCAGGCCCCCAGCTACACCACCCACGAGATGAGCCCCGGGGCCTTGCTCTGGGTCTATGCCCGCATCGGTCTGGGCCAGCCTCCACCGAGTTTCCTGTTACGCATCCGGGGCTTTCACTTCGCCTTGGGCGATCCGCTGAGCACGTCCGCGCGGCGCAACCTGGACCTGGCCGCGGCCTTTCTCCTCAAACGGCTGACCACGGCTCATCCCGTTGCGGGGCCCTGGGCAGGTGAGGTGCCCTGAGCAGGGGAGGCGCCTATGGCGTCTCGCCTGCTCAGGGTATGGTGAGCCCCGCATGCAAGTTAGCCCTGTCCCGAGCGAGTCACGCCGATGCGCCCTTGGTCTCCCCGCTTCTCCCTGTTGCGTCTTTCGCTGGTTCCCCTGCTGGGCGGCTATCTGGCGCTGATGAGCTTCATGACCTTGAGCCAGGATCAGTTGCTGTACCAGCCGGACCCAAGCCCACCCTCGACGGCGAACATAAGTGACCGGCGGGGTCCGGCCTTGGCGACCTGGCCGGAGGGGGAGGGGACTGCCTTTCGTGGTTATGTCCGCGCTCATGTCGGGAAGGTTGACACCGCCGCGAATCCGGTCAGCGTCCCGAGCGCGTCTGGCGCGACTTCGTCCGCTCCCCTGAACAACACCGCCCCGCGGGGCACGATCTTGGTTTTTCACGGCAATGCGGGCAGCGCCCGCGATCGCACCTACTATTTGTCAGCCCTCGAACCCTTGGGGGTGCGGGTGGTGCTTGCGGAGTATCCCGGTTACGGCGGTCGTCCTGGGCAGCCCAACGAGGCCAGTCTGGTGGCGGATGGACGCGAGACCCTGCGTCAGGTCCGGGCGACCTTTGGTGACCCGGTCTGGGTGTGGGGCGAATCCCTGGGGGCCGCCGTGGCCGCCCAGGTGGGTAGCGATCCGGCAGGCCCCGCCGCGGGGATCTTTCTCATCACCCCCTGGGATAATCTTCCCGAACTGGCTCAGTCGCTGTACTGGTATCTGCCCGCGCGCTGGCTGGTACGCGATGCCTACGATTCGCGGGCGGCCCTCCAGGGCTATGGTGGCCCGATTGGGGTGCTGATCGCCGGTCAGGACCGGATTATCCCGCCGGACCAGGGGCAGCGGCTGTTCGCGGCCCTGCCCGGGCCCAAGCGGCAGTGGCTGTTCCCCACCGCCGATCACAATAGCTGGCCCGCCGGGGCAGGAGCGGCCTGGTGGCGGGAGGCCCTGGACTGGCTGAAAGCCGAGGCGGCATCCGTGGTTCAGCCGCCAAAGGCCTCCAGCTCCGCCCCAACCGCCGAAGACCATTAGCTTTGAGGCCAAGCCGCCAAAGGCCCCCAACTCAGCGGCCGCAGCCGCCAAGGGCCTCCAGTCTTGAGGTCCGGCTACCAAAGACCGCTGGCTCTTCAGCTCAACCGCCAAAGACCTCCAGCATTAGGTAGGAGGTGTAGGCGCCATAAGCCAGGAGCAGCAGAATGCCATCGATCTGGCTGATGCGCCCCGGGCGGCCGAAAAAGCCGCGTCCCATGACGAAGAGTGACAGGGTCAGGGC
>SACH01000556.1 GCA_009928645.1 Gammaproteobacteria bacterium
CGAGCTGAGTAAATTCGCCGCCGGCGCGGTCGAAACCGAAGAACAGCGCTGGCTGAAGTTCTTCAAGGACGGCGAGCGCCTGGACGCCGACCACCTCCCAAACTGGATGCAGACCGACGAGATGAGGCAAGCCATGAGCACCGTGAAGCAATTCTCGGAGAAAGATCGCGCCTATGATGCCTATCAGGCGCGGCAGAATTACCTGCGCATGCAGAGCTCCATCCACCGCCGCCAGCAGGAACTGGAGGAGGCCCTCGCCCAGGAACGGGCGGCGCGCGAGACCGCCTTGCGCCAAATGGAAGCTGAACGGTTGGCGAAGGACGCCGAGCGTCAGGCGAGGGAGGTTGAGCGTCAGGCGAAAGAGTCTGCACTCCAGGAAAAAGACGCCGCCTTGGCCGAGATTGCCCGTCTCCAGGCCCTGTTGCGGTCCGAGCGCCGCCAAGGAGATGACTGAGAGGCAGCCACCCTCCGCTGGTAAGCAGGTCGACGCCCATCACGGCTTCACCCGGCGGGGATATCCACTCCTGACGTGCAGTGTCGACTTAAGGGAATGACGACACAGCATTCTAGCCACGGTCAGTGGGCACACCGCCACGGTCTCTTAGCCAGGCCCACAATTCCTCCGCCGCCAGGGGTGGTGAATATAGATACCCCTGAGCCTCGTCGCAGCCCATGACCCGCAATTGCTCCGCCACGGCGGCCTCCTCCACCCCCTCGGCAATGGTCCGCAGATTGAGGCCGCGGGCCATCTGGATCATGGCCTGGACAATCGCCCGGGCCTCTTCGTCCTGGAGAATGTCGATGATGAAGGAGCGGTCGATCTTGAGCTTGTCCACCCGGAAGTGCTTCAGATACGCCAGGCTCGAGTAGCCGGTGCCAAAGTCGTCGATGGCCAGTTTGATGCCCTGGGCCTTCCAACGGGTCACCGTCTGCTGGACGATCGCCTCGTTTTGCAGCAGCAAGGATTCCGTCAGTTCCAGCTCCAGGAGCCCCGGGGTCAGACCGCTGGCGCCCAGGGCATCCAGGACCTCCGCCATGATCTCGGGGCGGCGGAACTGCACCGCCGACAGGTTGACAGCGATCGTCAGGTCCCGCAGCCCGGCGGTCTGCCAGGCCGCCGCCTGGCGGCAGGCCTCATGGAGGAGCCAGCGGCCGATGGGGACGATGAGACCACTCTCCTCCGCCGCGCCGATAAAGGTGTCCGGCAGCAGCAACTCAGCATCCCGCCGCCGCCAGCGGATCAGCGCCTCCACCCCGACGACACGGCCGGTACGCAGGCAGACCTGGGGCTGGTAACGTAATTCAAATTCCCCCTGCTCCAGGGCGCCGTGCAGGGCCTCGCGGGTCTGCACGTACTGGGTGAGCGCCTGGTTCATGTGGGGTTCGAACAGGCAATAACCCCGCAGGCCGGCTTGCTTGGCGCAATGCAACGCCGTGTCGGCGTTGCGCATCAGGGTCTCGCCGTCGCGGCCGTCCTGGGGATGGACCGCCACCCCGAGGGCGAAAGTGGCGAACAGTTGTGTGGTGCCGAGGTCATAGGGCGCGGTGAGGTGCGCCAGCAGCCGCTCGCAGGCCACGACGAGGGGTGCCACCGGCGCGGCGCCTGGCAAATCCGTCAGGATCAGCATGAACTC
>SACH01000557.1 GCA_009928645.1 Gammaproteobacteria bacterium
CGGACCGCTCCTTTCCGCGTAAGATGAAACCCGCGAAACTTCAGGGTTTCCACCGGAACTACAAGCGCTGCCGCTGAGCCTTAAGTTAATGGCATTGCCATAAAACCAGGTCTTCGATGATCTGGAACAGGCGCTCCCGTTCCTCGGCGGCCTTCTCCTTGTTCACCCCGCGCCCCAGGTAACGCTCGTAGCCGGGGTCATTGACCATCTGGGCGAAGATCACCGCCCGGGCCGCCGCCAGGGGGCGGCGCGCCCACCAGAGGTGCAGGGTGCTGGGATGGCCATGGCGGATCGACTTCTCCCGCGCCGCCGCAGCGTTGATCTTGTCCAGCGGCAAGGCGACTTCGATGAGCTTCTTGGGGGTCTTGATGGCGGTCATGGGTAGGTCTGATCTCAGGCGGGGGGTGTGGCGCGGGCAAGCAAATGATCGAGGTCGAAGTTGACGCTGGTCACCGCCCAGTCCGGTTCCTGGGCGAAGGGCTGGCGGACGTAGAAGGGGCCCTCGTGGCGGTCACCATCCACCAGGACGATGGCGAGGAGGAACTTGTCCCCCTGGTTGAAGCCGGCGAGGATCTCGTTGCGGGTGACGGTGATGGTGTCCTGGCCCTTGGCGCGGCCCTTGACCTCGATGTGGCGCGCGGGGGGCAGGCGGCCGTCCTGGGCCGGGGGCTGGCTGGTGACATCCCAGCCGCAGTTTTGCGCCGAGACGTCGCTGACCGCGTGGCCGAGGGCGGTCTCGGCGGCCAGGACCGCGCCCATGGCGACCTGCTCGATGCGGGCGCGGGCCTGGGGATCGGCGCTCCAGGGGTCCGGCGCCGGGGCCTGGCCCTGGCGCTGGCGCAGCAGGCCGGCGGGGATGATCAGGGCGCCGCCGAGGATGACCGGGGTGGCGGAGACCAGGTGGCGGCTGGCCAGCAGGGCCTTTTCCCGTGACTCACGGCGGGCGGTGAGGTCATCGAGGATGCGGCGCACGTTCTCCAGGGTCAGGCGCACCTCCTTGCCGGCGGCCAGGTCGTCCTGGAGCTTGATGTAGCGGTCGGACCAGAAGTTGATCTCCTTGACCAGGCGCTCGTGGACCGCGGCCAGGGTCTTGTCCACCGCCCGCTCGCGGCGGGTGCGCACCTCCTGGTAGTGGTCGGGGACCAGGTGGGTCCCGGCGTAGGCCAGGGCGCGCGCCTCCAGGCCCTGGGTCAGCCAGGGGGCGGCGAGGAGGTCTTTGATCAGGGGCTGGTCGGCGGGGTCCAGGGGCGCCAGGTCCAGGTGCGGCGCCCAGCCGGCGTCGGCGGCTACCAGCTCATCGCTGCCCTGCTCCGCCGCGGACGGGCGGAGGGTGACGAAGTGCAGACGGCGGGAGGCCACCCGGCGGGGGTCGGCGCCCTCCTGGACGGCGTGGTCGATGAGGAACAGCAGGCGCGGGGTGAGGCCGGGGTCCGCCGGGTCGAGCAGCACGGCGCCCTGCTTGAGGCTGGGGCGGTGGGCCTCCAGCACCCGATCGGTGAGGGCCTGCATCAGGGGGTGGCCGGGGTGGAGCACCTCGGCCCGCTCGGCGCCCACCCGGTCGGGGAGGCGCAGGTACTGCTTGTCGAAGCAGACCCGGTTGTAGCGGCGCAGCACCGGGGCGGGGTAGCGGGG
>SACH01000558.1 GCA_009928645.1 Gammaproteobacteria bacterium
GGATTTACCACCGCGCCTGCGGTGGAGCATGCCGACCGGCGCTGGAGGTTGCCGCGATGCCGGCGGGTGCCACATGCCGGCTGGTGGCACACCGGCGGGTGCCACATACAGGCGGGTGGGCTTCAGGGGCGGAACACCTCGTCCAGGGTGCGGGCGTCCAGGACGCGATCGCCCCAGGTCTCGATCTCCTCCACGGTTGCCGCCGCGATGCGCGCGATCACCCCGGCGGGCAGGGGTCCAAAACGGCGCGCCAGCTGGCGCTGGAGTAAGAGGGTTTCACCTTCCAGGCGCCCTTCCTGGCGTCCCTCCCGTTTGTACTGCTCCGCCCATTGATCAAATTTTTCCGCGAGGGTCATTTTCAACTCCGTCAGGTCGCGTACTTGGGGTAGGACCAGGGTGTGCTTGCTGCGCCGGAGCAGCAGAGCCCGGATCCAGAGGGCAAAGGTGCGCTTGAGTTCCGGGCGTCCCGCCAGCCAGTCGTTGAGCAGGTCAATCAGCCCTAACAGGGCCTGGTCGTTGGCCGGGTGCTCGAAACGGATGATGGCGGCTACCAGGTTGCGCATCGCCGCCAATTCCTCCTCGCCGTAGCGGTTCTCGTCGATGAGCAGGTACTGGAGTTGCGGCAGGTAGTTCGCCACCAGCCCGGGCACCCGAGGCAGCAGGGCCGCGAGGTCCGTCGGCGCGGTCCAGGTCTTACCGCCATTGTAGAGGACGATGGGCAAGACCGGCGGCAGGGGGTGACCCGGTTTGACCTCCTGGCGGCGGATCAGATCCTGATACAAGAGGCCGACATAGACCAGCAGGCGCACCGCCATGAAGGGGTCGACCGTGCTTTGGAACTCGATGAGGATGTAGAGGTAGAGCCAGTCCTCGCCGGCCTTGACCCGCCAGACGACGTCGTCGCTGCGCTGGCGCAGGTCGTCCGCCACATAGCTGGCGGGGACCTTCTCCAGGGTGCTGTAGTCCAGCCCGTGCAGCCAGGCGTCGGGAATGAAGCCCAGCACCAAGTCACGCACCACCTCGGGGGCGGCGAAGATGAGTTTGTAGCTGGCGTCGTCGTCCTGGTTCATGGGCCGGATTGTAGTGGATTATTTGCCGGGGTTTGAGGCGATTTCCGGGCGCTTGAGGCAGTCAGGGGTCATGAATTGGCTCCTAAAATGCGGCTGTTCCGCCATGAGGGTTTGACTCAAGACGAAATATCCGGTCAGGCCAGGGGCGGCCCAAGCCCTCGACTCTGACGCCTACCGCCCCGGGGTTGGGGCGGCGGGCGTCAAGTAGGCCAAAAGACCGCTGCGCGGCAAAAGTCACTGTCCGCCGCGCACGAGCCGCACGTAGTTGGCACTACGCTTAAAGTAGTAGTAGACGTAGCCATCGCCGAAGTAGACGCCCCACGCGTAGTTGGCACTGTAGGCATAGGGCGAGGACGACCAAAACCAATTCGCAGGCGTATGCGGAAAGGCCGCGCTCCAAATGGTGGGCCGGCTGTAAGCGCCTGTGCATGCTGCAGATGTTGGCTTCCAGTAGGCGGGCTCGCCAGAACTGCAATAGATCAGGCTGGCCAACTCGTCCTTCGTCGGCAGCCGCCAACCCGCCGACGCAGCGCGCCGGGCCTCATCCCACTGATAT
>SACH01000559.1 GCA_009928645.1 Gammaproteobacteria bacterium
TGCAGGGCCAGGCTGAGGGTGTTCCAGCACACCACCCGCACGTTGGTCAGGGTGGCGCGGGTCGCCATCAGGCTGTCGCAGGAGGTCATGAGCAGGGCGTACTGGCGGTTGAGGTCGTTGCCCAGGGCCAGGTCGCGCCCGGTCTTGGCCAAGGCCCACACCACCGCGCCCTCCTTCAGGCTGCCGGCGGTCTCCATTTGGAAGCCGTGGTCGGCGATCAGGTCGCGGAAGAACTCCAGCACCTGGCCGGGCTGCACCGCGCGGTAGCTGTCGCTGACCACCGCCAGGGGCGCCTGGGTGTCGGAGCGGTAGATGACCTGGCGCCGGGGGAAGGCCACCGCCTCGGTGTCGGGGGTGGTCTGGAACAGCACCGGGGCGCCGAGGTAGTCGAAGTTGAGGCCGGCCTCGATGCGCCAGGTCTCCAGGGGGGTGTTGGGGGTGAGTTGCTTGCCCAGGCCGTGCCAGGGGGTGGCGCCGATGTAGGCGATGTTGGCGCGGTTGTTGCTCAGGTCGATGAGGGCTGCCATCGGAAATCTCCAGTCTGGCCAGTGGGTTGCGCCCTGTGCGCGTCCCGTGGGTGACAGTATGGCGATAAGGTTTCCTGATGCAAGTTGTTTTGTGAAGTATTTTCGCTGATGGATTCAGGCAACAAAAAGCCCGCGCTGGGCGGGCTGGGTGGGCAAGAAGGCTGGGTCTACCTTTGCCGTTTGGAGTGGTCAAGGATGATGGGGGTGGGAAACGCGGTGCCGTTGCTGCACAGGATTTGCCAAATGGCAGGCTCGTAAGTCTCCTTGGCGTAAGGCAGGTAGTCTTTGACCGCTATCGCGCGGTTGGCCGGGTCGATGAGGATGCCGGTTTTGCAAATGGCGGTGTACGTGGCGAAGTAGGCTGCCACCGACCGCTTGCGGTCCGGGCTTTCCATCAGGCGGCCTTTCACCAGCGGCAGGCCGTAAGCATTGATGCCATATTCCAGGTTGGCCACGTCAATGCCGCTTACCGACAACAGGCCGTCGTGGTTGCGGGTAATCAGGAACAAGGCCACCTGGTTGGCCTTGGCCAGTTGTTGCACTTGGTCATACGACTGGGTTTTCCACGGGTTGGCTGCAAGGTCCTGTGCTTTTTCGGCCTCTTGTTTTTGGCGTTCCCGCTCTTGCTTGTCCGCCTCGGCCGCGTCGCGGCGATGCCGAGCTGCCCAGCTTTTAGCGTCATTGACACACTTCTTGGAGTAACACTCCACCGCCCCGCCCGGCGTCTCGATAACCTGGGGTGCGCAACCCGCACTCAACAGGGCGCCTACCACTAACCCGATCCAGCGTTTGTTCATTGTTGTCTCCTGGATTAAGAAAAAGCCCGCAAGGGTAGGGTTGGAAATTTAGAATCATGCCTAAGCCGTTGTGGGTTAGTCGGGCATGGGCCGAGGCCTAGGGTTTTGACTATCTGAATGGATGGTGAAAACGGTGCGGGTCATGATGGTCTCCCGGAGAGCGTGGCAGGACCGACCGCAAGGGTAGGGCAGACGGGACAAGGGAACGGTATCATCACCCATGCCGGTGCCACCGATGTCGGTCGGAGGCTTTACCGCCGTAGCGTGTAATCGCCGCGGCGGACGGCGCTATGTACGCTCT
>SACH01000560.1 GCA_009928645.1 Gammaproteobacteria bacterium
GCCCGGTCCCGCCCTGACGCTACTGATCGGTCCCGAAGGCGGGTTGGCCCCCGCCGAGCGGGAACGGGCTTATGCCAGCGGTTTCACCGGCGTGCGCCTCGGCCCCCGCATCCTGCGCACCGAGACGGCACCCCTGGCCGCCCTCGCCATTGCTCAGGCCCTGTGGGGGGACCTGGGGGTCTAAGTAGTCGGGCCTGTCATCCTCTGCTGTAACCCCCCAGAGACAAAAGTACCCGAATGCCTTCGGCCTGCGCCTAAACCACCGGCTCCCACCCAAAGCCTGCCCTCCCAGCTGCCCTCGCGGCTTACAAGCCCTTTCCCCCATGCGTTAAGATGCGCCTATGAACCGAGATCTGGGCATGGTCATGGACCCCATCGAGTCCATCAAGATCGCGAAAGACAGCAGTTTCGCCATGCTGTTGGCCGCCCAGCGCCGGGGCTGGCGCCTCCTCTACCTGACCCTAGATGACCTCTCCCTGCATGGTCCGCGTGCCTGGGGACGGATGCGTGAACTGCGGGTCCGGGACGATCCGGTGGACTGGTATTGCTTCCTGGGTGAAGAGGAGCGGCCGCTGGACGAGTTGGACCTCATCCTCATGCGCAAGGACCCGCCCGTCGACACTGAATTTCTCTACGCCACGCACATCCTCGACCGGGCCCGATTCAGCCCCTCCGGCCCCGGCGCCCTGGTGGTCAACGCCCCCCAGGCCTTGCGCGACGCCAATGAAAAACTGGTTGCCCTGGAATTTCCCGACTGCTGCCCGCCGAGCCGGGTGACCCGTTCCCAGGCCGAACTGCGCGCCTTCCTCGCCGAGCAGGGCGATCTCATCCTCAAGCCGCTGGGGGGCATGGGTGGTCATTCCATCTTCCGCGTCCGCCCCGGCGACCCGAACCTGGGGGTCATCCTGGAGACGCTGACCGCCAACGGCAGCCGTTACTGCCTGGCCCAGCGTTTCATTCCCGAGATCGCCGCCGGGGACAAGCGCATCCTCATGATCCATGGCGAGCCCGTGCCCTATGCCCTGGCCCGCATCCCCCAGGCCGGCGAGACCCGGGGCAACCTGGCGGCCGGCGGCCGCGGCGAGGGTCGCCCCCTAAGCACGCGTGACCACGAAATCGCCGCCCGGGTCGGGCCGGAACTGCGCCGGCGGGGCATCTGGTTCGCCGGTCTGGACGTCATTGGTGACTATCTCACCGAGATCAATGTCACCAGCCCGACCTGCATCCGCGAGCTGGACGCCCAATTTGGCTTGGACATCGCTGGTGACCTGCTCGATCGGCTGGCTGCGAATCTAAACGAGCCTCAACTTTCAAGAAGGCTCTCCCCGCTTCCCTCATGATCAGAGACATGGTTGGCGTGCTGTCCACCAAGGGTGGTTTCTTTCAGGTTAATTTCGGACGGCCCCGAGGCCGCTACCCAATTCTAGGTATCTTGGCGCTCATCCTCCTGACCCTGACCGGATGCCGTGACGAAAACCCGGTCCACAACGCCCATTTCGAGGCTTTCGGCGCCCCCGTCGATCTGAGCATCGTCGGCATCCGGCGGGAGGAGGCTGAGGGGATTGCGCGGCGTGTCGAGCAGGACCTGCAATTCATGGGCGACGCCTGGGGGGACCCAAACC
>SACH01000561.1 GCA_009928645.1 Gammaproteobacteria bacterium
TACCCTCAGCTTCACCCTGGCCGGTCCCATCGGTGACAGTCCGCGACTCATCGTGGTGGATGCCGCCATCATGGGCGAGCCACCGGGGACGGTGCGGGTCTTTGAGGGTGAGGCCATGGACCGGCAACTCAGCGGCGTCGGCAAGAGCGTCCATGAGGTCAGCCTCATGGATCTGATGGACATGGCGCGCATCACGGCCTCCCTGCCCCAACGCCGCGCCTTGGTGGGGGTGGAGCCGGCGGTGATCGAGTGGGGGGAGGAACTCAGCCCGGCGGTGGCGGCCGCGGTGCCGGAGGCCATGGCCCGCGTCCGCGCTGTGCTGCGGGCCTGGGATGCGGAGGACTGAGGTCTCTGCCGGGCAAGTCTTTTCCTTGCCAGTTTGCTGAGCCACGTCAATCAAAGATCCCGGATTGTCCCGTATAATTGTTATTTAATTATTTGGCTATGCGCTAATACGCATCATGTCCGCCCTCGACAGTATCCCCATCGCCGTGGAAGCGCCGCGGCCGGCTCAGGAATGGGGCAATGCCCTGCCGATCCTCCATGAGATCCGTCATGGTCTGGAGCGCCTCGCCACCACCGGCGAACCCACTGTCATCGACCTGCGCGCCATTCCCTTCGGCCCCGGCGACGAGGCCCGGTTGCTCGAACGCCTGGGGCGTGGAGAGGTGGAGGCGAGCATCCATGCCTTGGGCGAGACCCGAATCTGGGAGACCGCCATCCCCGCCGTCTGGTTGATCGATCACCTCAATACCGAGGGGGAGCGCATCGCCCTGCATCTCGAGATCGATCGCATTCCTGGCCTGCTCATGACCCAAACCGAGGACCTGGCGGAGGCGCCCACGCGCCTGGACCAGATCCTGAAGGGCCTCGCCGCGGGTGGCGAGGCCGCATGATTTTTCAAGCCCCCCTGGTCACGCCAGTACCGGGGTGGCGAAACGCCGTGCGCCACTGGCCACGGACGACAGGCAGTCGGTAACCCCCGGGTCACCGACTAAACGAAGGTAGTTGAAAGCAGTATCCCCGCCCCGCGGGGAGGCCGGCTACCGCCGGTCACGCAGTGGTCCAAACCGACGGGAGGGATAATGGCCACCTCTAAGACCCTAGGCGAGAGCTTGCGCGAGCACGGGGTGTCGCGCCGTGGCTTTCTGAAGTTCTGCGCCGCCACCGCCTCGATGATGGCGCTGCCGCCCACCATGGCCACGGCCATCGCGGCCGCCCTGGAGAAGGCCCGGCGGCCCTCCGTCATCTGGCTCTCCTTCCAGGAGTGTACCGGCTGTATCGAGTCCCTGACCCGCAGCCATTCCCCCACGGTCGAGAACCTGATCCTCGACGTCGTGTCCCTGGATTACCAGCACACCCTGCAGGTCGCATCGGGTGAACTGGCCGAGGAGGCGCGCCTCCAGGCCATGCGGGAGAACCATGGCTCCTACCTGGTGATCGTCGATGGCTCCCTGCCGGGGCCCGGCTCCAACATGGGCTATTCCACGGTGGCCGGCCACAGCAACCTGGATATCCTGCTGGAGACGGTGGAAGGGGCGGCGGCGGTGATCGCCGTGGGCACCTGCGCCGCCTTTGGCGGCCTGCCCCGCGCCCATCCCAACCCCACTGGCGCCGTGGC
>SACH01000562.1 GCA_009928645.1 Gammaproteobacteria bacterium
GGCTGCGGGGCCTCCTGGGTTTCGGTTTGCGCCGTCACCAGCCGCAAGGTCACCGGCGCCTCCGCCGCGACCGGCGCCGGCGGCGCGCCCGCGGGCAGCGGGGCCAGTCCCGGCAGGGCCGGAACCGGCGGCAGTTGCGGCAGGGCCGGCGGCTCCCCGGCGGTCCCGGTCACCCCTTCCCCGGCGGGCAGATCCGGCAGGGGCGGCAGGGCGGGGTCCCCGGTCGCCCCGGCCATCCCCGACGGCATCCCCGCCGGGCTGGGCATGGGCACCACCAGGCCGCCCGGCGTGCCACTGGCGGCCTGCGCGGCGGCCGCCGCGATCTGCTCGGCGGTGACGCCCTCGGCCGGGACGACCTCGCTGATGTCCTCCACCTTGCGCTCGGTAATCTGGGACTTGGTTTCCATGCGCCGCAGGGCGCTGGTGACAAATTGCAATTGCTCCTGCAGCCCCTGAATTTCCCGCGACCCCCCGGGGCGTTCATTGATCTGCGCCTGCAGATCGCGCAGGGCGTCCTGAATGCCCTTCTGCTGCGTCTGCATGAGTTGCTCCAGGCGCATCAACCGCCGCTCCTGGGCGATCTGGCTGGCATTGAGCTCATCCAGGGTCGAATCGCGCCGTTCCGGGATCATGATCTGCATATCCACGCTGGTGTCGACCTTGTCGAGCACCGGCGCCTCCTTGCGCAGCAACTGCGTCAGGCCGCTGAGGGCGACGATGGCGCCGAGCGCGGCAAAGATCGCGATAAAGCGTTTCGTGCCCGGGGTCAACGCGTCCCATTTATCTTGAAATAGCAAGGCCATGATGGTCTGGGTCTCGGTTGCCCGCGGTTAGCGCCGGGTGGCGGGATCGGTACGTCCCGCCGCCACCACAAAGGCGTAGGTGGATTCGCCGGGCGCCAGCCGGACGCGGGGGAAGAACGCCACCGCCTTGACCCCGGATTCGTAAATACTCTGCTCGGTCAGTTCCACCCAGTTATTGCTGCGGTTGGTCAGGTCATAGCGGTAGATGTCCATCGTCGTACCCGCCCAGCGTTTGCTGGGAACACCGCGCACCGGACCGATGCTGAAGGGCGGCACATTCAGCGTCGCTTCGACAAAGCCCTTGGGTTGTTGCCCGTTGACCACCTTGCGCAACAGATAGACGATCTGCGACTCGTAGGCGCTGGTCTCCCGCGTCTCCTCCGCCTGAGCAGCGGTGTGCGCGTGATAGGGATTCGCCGAACGGTCGATCTGCAGCAGCACGCTCTGGGCGTCCAGGCTGCTGTCCGGGATCAGGGTCAGGGCCGCCACCGGTTTCCCCGGCTCGGCATCGGTGATGAAGATCGAGAACGGCGTGGCGCTCGCCGGCACGACAAAGACATCCGCATCGTTGATGATGATCTGCGCGCCGCTGGTGTCCACCACCTTGGGCTGGGTGAAGGGCGTGGCGATCCGGTTCGGCATCCGTCCCGAGATCTTGATCTTGGCGGTGATCCCGGGCTGCAGGTTGATCACCGCCGGTCCGGCCAGGTCCGGCGGGGGGGCAACCGCCCCCAGGCCCGGGAACCCCCCGCTGGGTATGCTGCTGGCGTCCGGCAACGCCACCTCCAGGGAGGTCACCGGCGCCAGGGGCGGGGGC
>SACH01000563.1 GCA_009928645.1 Gammaproteobacteria bacterium
TGGCCTTTGCGCAGGTCTATTTCAATGTGCTGCGCGCCTATACCTCGGCCGAGGCCGCCGACGCCAACGCCTTCGGCGTGTCATTGCTCGGCGGGGCGGGCAACATCCCCGCCGCGACCCTGCAGATCGAGGGCAACAATCCCGGCACCGGGGTGAATGTCGCGGATTATTTGCCCGGGGCCGATCAAGCCCGCATTGACCAGGCGGCGGGTTTTTACAGCCACCCGGAGGATCTCCAGGGGCTGGTCATGGCGGCCGACGCGCATGCGAAAAATGCCGGGTGCGAAACGACCCGCTTCACGCAGGTCCGGGCCGGCCAACACCTCATGCAGGTGGTGGCCAAGCGCCTGATTGGTGTCCAGGAACGTCATCCGGTCACGAATGCCCTCCAGTACGATCAGGGCGGCGCGCCGCTCATCCAGCAGACGCTCGCCGAGACCGTGGCGCTGCCGGCGAGCGAAATCCGCTTTTCCGTGTTCCCGCTCGGCGATGACGCGCAAAGCGTGCAGGTCCTGCAAGCGGCGACCGCGACCAGCGACGGGGTCGCGGTGGTGGTCGACTATAAGCGCCTGCAGGCCCCCGCCGATGGGACCTACGTGTTGACCAATGCGCAGTGGAGTGGCGCGGCGAGCTTCAGCTATGGCGATCCCAGTGATCCGGGCTATGCCGGCTATGGCACGGCGCAGAACCGCTGGAATGTGCGTGGGGTGGTTACCCCGGCCGCGAACGAGGTCATCCTCCAGGCCGACCTCTACCGGGCGGAGACCACGCACTACTACCCCGAAAGTCCGGACGATCCCTGCCCGCCGGCCTACCAGTGCGAGATGGATGGGGTGGCGGTGTGCGCCACCGATGCCTTTCACGTCGAGAGTATCTTTGCCGACGGCCAGCTCGATTACACCCAGACCGCCTATGACATCCTGACCACCGGTCAGGACAACACCGTCACCCTGGAAGACATGGTGGAGCAGCTGTCCGGGGCGACCGGCGCGATCGCCGATGGCACCAGCCCCATCTACGACGAGGTGGTGGGCGAGGGCTGTTCCCAGGTCAAAACCTACGGCACCACCTACGCCGACGGCGTCACCGAATTCTCGCAAACCTGCGCCAGTGACTATGTCGGCTGCGGGGGCACGGCCTGTCACAACCCCGGGGTGGAATGGAATACCCATCTGGATACGGCGTTGGGCGCCCTGGCCACCCTGGACGGCATGGCGAACGATTTTATCTGCCTGGAAACCGGCAAGCCGCCGGAAAACATCGCCCAGTCGTGCGATATCCGCATCTGGCGCGGCCAGCACCTGGAGTGCAAGGTGCCGATCGGCAATGACATCGGCCTGACCCCCGACTGTTGCGAGGAAGGGCTGGAGGCCTTTGGCCAGCAGGATATCCTGGCCTACTTCAAGATGGGCTATTTCGCCTACAAGCTGGCCAAGCTGAAGGTTATCGCCGGTCATCTGAGCACTTTAGGCGGTATGGTCCCCGGCTGGACCCAATTCTATCAATCCGTCTCCTCCACCGTGCAGGCGGCAATCGACGCCACCCTGGGGCCACTGGAAAAAGCCGCCACCGGCTTTCTGCAGGAACTGGGGCTGGTGACGGAGCAGGGCACCGCGATC
>SACH01000564.1 GCA_009928645.1 Gammaproteobacteria bacterium
ATGTCAGTAGCAACGGGATCAGGCATGGTGTTGACCTCTTAACGGTGGGTGCCGAAGGCCCGCACGCCAGTCCTGGCGGTAAATCCATGTGAACGGTGAGGCGGCGGGGCCGGTACGACTGGCCAACGTCGGCCCATCGCGCTGGGGGCGCCGTTCTACCTTGAGCGGGGTCAAGGCGGGGGATGGGGGGTACTTTACCGCTTGTCTCCGATGGGGGGAACCTCTGAGCGCACCGGGAGGGCGCGGGGAGCAGGAGAGGCTGTGGCTGCCAGTAGCGCTGACCGTGCGGGGTTCGGCGACTATACCGAGAGCGGCCAGGTGATCCCCGTGCGGTTCGGGGCGGAGCGGGGGAACTATACCCATGCCCTGTATCTCGACGGCTTCCCGCCGATTGTCAGTGGCTGGGATATCTGGAGTTTCCCCAAGAAGCTGGGCAGTCCACACGATGTCGGGCAAGGGTCTGGAGCGGGGCGATACCACTCATCTCCCTGCGGCACGCGGCACCGCGGATGCGAGCCCCCGCAACGCGCGCGCTTGCAACGCCCCCGACGCCCGTCAGCCCCGCTGTTCGGTGTTGACCACCCATCCCGCCCCCGCTATCGTCCGCTCCCGAGCCAACCTGGGCGCTCAGGGTGGCTTGGATTTCCCATCCGTCGTATGCCCCGGTGCTGCTGATCGGTCAGCGCTTGATCGTGAGGTTCGTGAAGGCGATCCCGCCGTTGTGGACCTTCCCGTGCACCGACAAGGTCCAGTGAGCGCGTGGATCGCCACTACCCGCAACACAAGGGCTAATGAGAGGCTTCATGACGTTTTCCATCGTTGCTTTTGATCCCACCAACGGCGACTTGGGAGTGGCCGTGCAATCCAAGTTTCCCAATGTCGGCGCCTCCATCCCGTTTGCTCGGACGGGGGTCGGGGCGGTGGCGACCCAATCCTACTGCAATACCAGTTTTGGTCCGCGTGGCTTGGCCCTGCTGGAAAACGGTGCCACGCCCCAGCAGGCGCTGGAGATCCTGACGGCCAGCGACCCGCAGCGTGCGTATCGTCAGGTTGGCATCGTCGATGCTCAGGGCCGGGCTGCCAGCTTTACCGGTGCCCACTGCTTCGACTGGGCCGGTGATCGGCAGGGCCTGTATTGCGCGGCCCAGGGTAATACCTTGGCCGGTCCGCAAGTGGTGGCGTCCATGGTACAGGGGTTTGAGAATACCGCGGGGTCGTTGGCGGAGCGGTTGCTGGCGGCCCTGCGGGCCGGACAGGCCAACGGCGGCGATCGGCGCGGGCAGCAGTCGGCGGCACTCAAGGTGGTGCGGGCCGGGGGCGGTTACGGCGGTTTCGACGATCGTCTCGTGGACCTGTCGGTCTGCGACCATGCGCGGCCGATCGATGAATTGGAGCGGTTGTACGCCGTCTGCCGTCTGACCTATTTTCGCAGCGATCCCGCGCAACTCGTCAAGATCGACCCCGCCATCGCTGGCGAGCTCCAGCAGATTCTCCAGGCCCGGGGTTTCTACCAGGGGGCCGTCGACGGACAGTGCGACGCGGGATTGTTGGGCGCGTTGCGGGATTTCATGGGCTGGGAGAACTACGACGAACGAATCCGCGACGACGACCTGATC
>SACH01000565.1 GCA_009928645.1 Gammaproteobacteria bacterium
GAGCAGGGGGATGGGATGGCCAAGGTCCAGCCAGGACTCCAGGGGCTGGGCGGGGTTGAGTCGCGCCAGGCGCCGCCGACCGCACTGTTCGCAGGCGGCGATCATCACCCCGCACCAATGATCCAGGCGCTTGGCGAGGCGGTCGCCCTCCAGGCGCACCACGGCGCGCCCGGCAAAAAGGGGCGTGACCTCGGCGACGCCTAGCTCCACCGCCTTTTGCAGGGTGTAATCCATGCGCTCGCCCCTGGAGATACCAATACCCAGGTGGACCTGGAGGGGCGGTGGCAACTCCGGAGGACCTGGTTCTCCCAGCCGGGCCTCGACCCGGTGGCGATTGGCGCCGAGGACTTCCGCGGGGTAGTCCCGGCCATCACCGTTGAATAGGAGCAGATGATCCCCGGGGCGCAGGCGCAGGACCTGCACCAGATGCTGGACCGCCGGGGCGGGAAGGGGGATTACCCCTCCCGGAGGTAGTTCGGCCTCGACATAGATGCGCGGGGTACGCATGTCAGCCCTCAGTCACGATGGTCGCCAGGCCGGTTATCCCCCAGCAGGGCCAGGGTCTCGGCGGCGATCTCGCTGACCTCGTCATCGTCGTCATCCAGCAGGCGGCGTACGCTGGGAATGACGCCAGGGTCACCGGTGAGGCCCAGGTAGTGGCAGGCGTCGGCGCGGGTCTGGGGCTGGGCGGAGAGGGTCAGGGTCTCCAGGGTCGGGATGGCCGCGCGGGCCAGGGCTTGGCCAGCCAGGTCCTCCATCAGGGCGCCGATACCGATGCGCGTCGCCATCGGGGTGTCGGGTTCCGCCAGCAGGCCCAGGAGTCCGGCCAGGCGCTCGGGATGGGTCTCGATCAGGGCCTTGGCCTCGTTGAAACGGCGCTGGTCGAGCAGATAGCCGAGGTAGGCCGGCCAGCCGCCGCCGCTGGCCGCCGCCTTGGCCCATTCCGCCAGTTCACCCGGGGAAAGGGCCCCCTCAAAGCGAAAGGGGCCAATCTCGATCTGAGGGAGAACCCGCCTATCCATTTTGGGCGCTTTACCCGTCGCGACAAGGAGATTGATAATTTCCAGGCGGTCGATCAGTCCAGTTTTGACCAAGCGGGTTAAGCCCTCGATGGCCGTTGCGCAATGGGCGCAGCCGGTAGCGATCAGCAGGCGGGCACTGGGAACCCTTACAGTAGTCATGCTCGCCTCGTTGACGGTTAAGGGGCCGGAAAACACCTTCGGGTTATTGCCTGCCGGGCCTTGGCGGCTGTTCCGCCCGCCCCGCCGCGGGGTAGGCAAATGGCCGCAGGCCATCGGGTCATAGGTAAAAAGCTGATAAGCTCAACTTATGGCTGCTAGGGTAAAACTGGTTTGACACCTGTCCTTGACCCTCCCTAAGCTTTGCCGCCCAAGGGTCACACCGGGTCGGAAGGACAGCTGATATCCACCTTCAGTCTGTCGCCAAGATTCAGGATTTCCGATGTGGCGCTGAGTCGAGGAGGATTCAAGCAGAACGTGATCGATGCCGCTCAAACCAAAACCGGTGGGCGGGTCGTCCGTCTTCGCCGCCAACGGCGATCTTCGCTGCAGTATAACGCTAGGAGAAAGAACACCATGCCAACATTTGTG
>SACH01000566.1 GCA_009928645.1 Gammaproteobacteria bacterium
GCCCCACGTCATCCGCTTCCGCAACCCGGACGCCGGCCTGGTGGTGGTTGATGACCTGATCCGCGGGCGCATGACCTTCGACAACGCGGAACTGGATGACCTCATCATCCGCCGCACCGACGGCGCCCCAACCTACAACCTGTCGGTGGTGGTGGACGACGCCGACATGGGCATCACCCACGTCATCCGCGGCGACGACCACATCAACAACACCCCGCGCCAGATCAACATCCTGCGCGCCCTGGGCCGGGAGGTGCCGCGCTACGCCCATGTGCCCATGATCCTGGGGGAGGACGGGGCGCGCCTGTCCAAGCGCCACGGGGCGGTGAGCGTGGTGGCCTATCGCGATCAGGGCTACCTGCCTGAGGCCCTGCTCAATTACCTGGTGCGCCTGGGCTGGTCCCATGGCGACCAGGAGATCTTCTCCCTCGACGAGATGGTCGCCCTGTTCGACATCGGCCAGGTCAACAAGGCGGCGGCGGCCTTCGACACCGACAAGCTCGACTGGCTCAATCAGCACTACATCCAGCACGCCGACCCCAAGCGCATCGCCCACCTGCTGCGCCCCCACCTCGGCGACCTGGGGATCGATCCCGCCGAGGGCGCCGACCTGGTGGCGGTGGTCAAGGCCCAGGCCGCCCGGGCCAAGACCCTGACGGAACTGGCGCGCATCAGCGCCTTTGTTTATCGCGACTTCGACGACTACGACGAGGCCGCGGCCAAGAAGCACCTGCGCCCGGCGGCGGAGGAACCCCTGGCCAGCCTGCGGGCGGAACTGGACATGCTGGCCCTGGAGGACTGGGACCCGGGCACCCTGGAGCACGTGGTCCACCGGGTGGCGGAGGAACTGGACCTGAACCTGGGCAAGGTCGCCCAGCCCCTGCGCGTCGCCGTGGTCGGCCGCGCCGCCTCGCCGGGGATCGACATCACCCTGACCCTGGTCGGCAAGGAGGCGACCCTGCGCCGCCTCGACCGGGCCCTGGCCTACATCCGCCAGCAGGGGGCGGCTACCTGAGGGGCGAGCATCCGATCAAACCCCTCGCGTCCTAGCAGGGTCTCGCTAGCCTCAGCCGTTGCTTGTCTTACCCCCTCCCCCCCCACGTGGGGGAGGGCCGTGGAGAGGGGGAAAAAAGTGTAACGCCTAAGGCCGCCAGAAGGCGGGGGTCAGCAGCACCAGCAGGGTGAAGACCTCCAGGCGCCCCAGGAGCATGGCGAAGCAGAGGATCCACTTGGCGGTCGGGCTGATGGTGGCAAAACTGGCCCCGACCTCGCCCAGTCCCGGTCCCAGGTTGTTGATGGCGGCGGCGACGGCGGTGAAGGCCGTGGTGAGGTCCAGGCCGGTGGCGGCCAGGGCCAGGTACATGAGGGTAAAGCAGGCGACGTAGAGGGAGAAAAAGCCCCAGACGGCGTCCACCACCCGATGGTTGACCGTGCGCCCGCCGACCCGCACCGGGATCTGGGCGTTGGGGTGGATCAGCCGGTCAATCTCCCGCAGGCCCTGCTTGATGAGCAGCAGAAACCGGATCACCTTGATGCCGCCCCCGGTGCTGCCCGCGCAGCCACCAACGAAGCTGCTGAAGATCAGCAGGATGCCGAGGAAGATCGGCCA
>SACH01000567.1 GCA_009928645.1 Gammaproteobacteria bacterium
CGACCACTTCGTCGAATTGTTGGGGGAGTGTCTGGCGCAGTGCGCGGGTGTGGTTCTGGTCAACAATGGCAACCCGCTTGCTCTCCCTCCCTTCGGCCACGGCCAGCTCAAGCAGATCCAGACTAGGGGAAATATCGGGTTGGCGGCGGCACAGAACCTGGGCGTGGCCTGGGCTGCCGCTCAGGATTACCCCTATGTCTGGTTTATCGATCAGGACAGTTGGCCAGCCGCGGGACTGGTTCAGACCTTGCGGTTAGCCTTTGAGGAATTGGAATCCGCCGGCGCCACCCCTGCCGCCGTGGGACCCAGTTTGATTGATCACCGCGATGGCGTCGCCACCCCCTTCGTCCGTTTTACAGCCTGGGGTGTTGCCCGTTATCACCCCTCCGCCCCTGACACCGCCATCGCGTGTGATTTTCTCATCGCCTCGGGCATGCTGACCTCGGTGGCCAGATTCCAGGTCATCGGCCCCTGGGAGGAGGCCCTGTTCATTGATAATGTGGATCTGGAATGGAGTTTTCGCGCCCGCGCCAGTGGCTTCCCGTGTTTTGGGGTCAGCACTGCCCGCCTCTCCCATACCTTGGGTGACGCCGTCACGCGCTTCACCCTGCTGGGCCGCACCCATACCCTCTATTTCCATGCCCCCTTGCGCCAGTACTACATGATGCGCAACCGGATCGCCCTCTACCGGCGCCGCTACATCCCCCTGGCCTGGAAGCTGCAAGATATCCCGCGCGCCGTGGTGAAAACGCTGCTCTTTGCCCTCCTTGTCAGGCCACGGCGCGAAAACGCCCGCTACCTGCTAAAAGGGGCCATTGACGGCTGCTTGTCCCGGCTAGGTCCTCATCGCGAATAGCCAGGGCGGGAGGAGAAACTCCCAAGCGAGGGTCTACCTGGCCGATCTGCGGACGGGGTAACCCCCTGGGTTGGCCTTCGACCTCTCTTCACCGACCCCGGGGACTAATGGCATACCGACAGCCAGATGCTTGGTCTATAGTTTACTCAGGCTGGTATTGGCTACAGGAACGAGTGTCCCGATGATGAAATACAAATTACTCGCTTGGACAGGCTTATACGTTCTTACGATCGCTTTGCTGGTGGCACCCAGGGTCGAGGGCACGCCTCTGGATGACTATGTAGCCAAGGCTGACCCCAACTATGGCTTCAGTCTGGAGGCGACCCGCGTTGGCCCCGGCTATACGGTCTATGCCTTCGCCCTGACCTCCCAGCAATGGCGGACGACCGCCGAGGTGGACCGCACCCTGTGGCATCATGAATTACTGTTAGCCGTACCCTGGAGTCTGCACGGGGGCAGTGAGCACACCGCGATCCTGGTGGTCAATGGTGGCAGTAACAAAGCTGGATCATCCACGAATAATGACGACGCCCTGGGACTGATAGCCGGCGCGGTCGGGGCGGTGGTCGCCATGGTCAGCCAGGTCCCCAATCAGCCCCTGTTGTTTGCTGATCAAACAGCGGCAAGGTCGGAGGATGCGATCCTGGCCTATGGCATGGACAAATACCTGTTGACCGGCGATCCCGAATGGCTGGCCCAGCTACCCATGACCAAGGCCGTGGTCCGGGCCATGGACAGTATCCAGGACTTT
>SACH01000568.1 GCA_009928645.1 Gammaproteobacteria bacterium
ATCAGCCCGGAGGAGGCCGAGCGCACCCTGGCCCTGATCGCCGCGGCCGGTGGCGCCGAGGTGGCTTGAGAGACCCTGGCAACCCTCCGCATCGCACTTAAACCCGACCAGGTGGAATCGAGCCTCTCAGCGCGTAACCTTTCAGCCCCCCTCTCCCCAACCCTCCCCCGCCAGGGGAGAGGGAGCAAGAGCATCAGCGGCTTGCGCCACCGGTGCCAGCCCAGGCGGCAGGGGGATGTGAACGCTTACCTCAGCGCATCCTGATGACGCCAAAGCTTCACCACCGTCAAGCGTAACGGCGGGGTTTCCGCCTGAGGCGTAGTGGGGCCATCCGCCTGCATTGAGACCACTATGAAATTTATTGACGAATTCCGCGATCGTGAACTGGCCCGGGGTCTGGCGACGACCATCGCCCGGGAGGCCGATCCCGGCCGCGCCTACCGCCTCATGGAGTTCTGCGGCGGCCACACCCACGCCATCTTCCGCTACGGCGTTCAGGACCTGATGCCGGCCAACGTGCGCTTCGTCCACGGCCCCGGCTGCCCGGTGTGCGTCCTGCCCACCGCCCGCCTCGACCAGGCCATGGCCATGACCGAGCGCTATGACCTAATCCTCTGCACCTATGCCGACCTGATGCGGGTCCCGGCCTCCAACCGCCGCAGCCTGCTCAAGGCCAAGGCGACCGGCGCCGACATCCGTATGGTCTATTCCACCCAGGACGCCCTGGCCATCGCCCGTGCCAACCCCGGGCGCCAGGTGGTCTTCTTCGCTATCGGCTTCGAGACCACCACCCCGCCCACCGCCGTCGCCCTCCAGCAGGCCAAGGCCGAGGGCCTAAGCAACTTCAGCGTCTTCTGCAACCACGTCCTCACCCCGCCGGCCATGCGTGCCATTCTGGCGAGCGCCAGCGAGGGAGGGCCGGCAGTCGGCTCCAACAATCCTGGCAGGGCTCCAGTCGCCACGACCGATGAAAGTAGCGGGTACCTTCACGTTAACGCCAGGGCGGATACCACTGCACCGGAGCATGCCACCGGCCTCGCCATCGACGGCATCCTCGGGCCCTCCCACGTCAGCACCGTCATCGGCTCCGCGCCCTACGACTTCGTCGCTACCGAGTTCGGCACCCCCCTGGTGATCGCCGGCTTCGAGCCGCTGGACGTGATGCAGGCCACCCTGATGCTGATCCGCCAGATCAACGCCGGCCAGGCCCTGGTGGAGAACCAGTACCAGCGGGCGGTGACGCCGGAGGGCAACCGCAAGGCCCAGGCCCTGATGGCTGAGGTCCTTACCCTGCGCGACACCTTCGAATGGCGCGGCCTGGGCTTCCTGGCCGACAGTGCCCAGCGCCTGAACGCGGCCTACGCCGACTTCGACGCCGAGCGCCGCTTCCCGGTCGCCGTGCCCCCGAGTTGCGAGGTCAAGGGCTGCGAGTGCCCGGCCGTCCTACGCGGCGTCAAGGAACCGGCGGACTGCCGCCTCTTCGGTACCGTCTGCACCCCGGAAAACCCCATGGGCTCCTGCATGGTCTCTTCCGAAGGCGCCTGCGCGGCCTACTGGAGTTACGGCCGCTTCCGAGCCACCGCCTGAGCAGGGGCCCGGCGTAG
>SACH01000569.1 GCA_009928645.1 Gammaproteobacteria bacterium
GAGATGGCGACGTTGGTATCGTAGGTATTCGGATCGTACTGGACCGCGGGACCGATCAACAGCCAGTAGCCGGAGAGGTTGAGGGCCGGGCGGTTGCTGCTGCTGGCGACATGGGTGTAGCGGCATTCATAGTCGCAATAGGCATTGCCCATGGCGTCATAGTCCCGGACTATGGCGTCTTTAGAATAGGTTGTGCCGCTGACCCAGGCGGGAGCGGCGTACTGGGAGGCCGTCGGGTAGAGGCTGGCGGCGAGGGGGGTGACAATTTCCATCAGGCGGCCCTCAACAGGACAACATCATCGCGTCCGGCGGGCAGGCCATCGATATCCCATTTCTTCAGCCGGGTGTCGATATCCTGGAGCGGACGGGTCTGGGCGGTGGCGATGGCGGCCAGATCCTGACGCAAGGCGGCAAGTTCACGGCGCAGCTCACGCAGTTCATCGGCCTGGGCATCGGTTTCCAGCGCCAGGCGCGTGCGACCGGCCAGGTTTTCCTCTGGCAGCATGGCGAGCTCCGGGCGCGGCATGGGGATGGCGTCACCGGCGGGGTCGGTCAGTTTCTGTAGTTTCTCCAGGGCCTCGGCCACGGACAGCGTCGCCTCCCAGGTGCCTAGGGCGATCTCGACCTGCCGCTTGGTGTCTTCCAGCAGGCGATCCAGCCGCTGCACCTCGGCGGTGTAGAAGGCGTTTTCCTGGTCGATCTGTTGCTCGATGGCCTCCAGGGTGGCTTGCGCCGTGTCCACCTGGCCCAGGCCGGCCTGCTCCAGGGCAAGAAGATTGGCGAGGGTGGCCTGACGCGCGGCGCGATAGGCGGCTTCGCTGGCGAAGTCCTCCACGTTGAAGTTCACTGCCGCCGCGGCGGTTTTGTTCAGGCTGGCGGCGTCGGGCAGGGTGCCGGCGGCGGCCCAGGCCGCCAGTTGGCGGCTGGCGCGGGCGCGGCTCAGTTCATCGACCGGGTCCGCGCCGCGCAGGCTGCTGATGGCGGACTGAATGCCGCTCAGCGCTGACTGCGCTTCAGTCAGGGCCGCCTGGGCGGCTTGCTGCTCGGTGGCCAGGGCCTCGAGGCGGGCGGCGTGCTGCTCGTCCAGCAGTTCACGCTCGGCGGCCACGGCGGCCTCCAGTGCTTGAGATGCGTCTTTGATCGCCCGCTGCTCGTCTTCCAGGGCGTAGATCCGGAACAGGATCGGGTGCAGGGTTTCGTCGATGGCGGCAGCCTCCATCTTGCGCTTCCAGCGGAGCGCTTCCTCGCCGTTGCCGAGCAGCTCGTTCTCGCGCGCCAGCAGATCGCCTTGGGTTTTCCAGTAGCCCAGCGACCCAATCGCGCCTTCGGCGGCTTCCGCGGTGGCGACGAAGGCTTTTTCGAGGTCGGCTAAATGCGCCCCGAGGATGGCCATTTGCTCGGTGGTGAGCTTGCCGGACGCGTACAAAGCCTTGAGCGCTTCCCGGTTGGGCGGCAGGGTCATGCCCCATTCGGCGAAGGTCGCGGTCAACTCGCGGGTAGCGCGCTCGGTTTCGTCTACGCCCAAGAGCCAATCGGTAAACGCTTCGGCGCCGTCATACAGGAGATCAAACTGCGGAGCGAGTTCCAGCAGGCCGGCGT
>SACH01000570.1 GCA_009928645.1 Gammaproteobacteria bacterium
CTGGCAACCAATTCCCCGCCACTGCGACGCCCATACGTGGGCGCCCCATTTTTCCGAGCCGGGGTCACATTGAAATCCTGGAGATCAGGAGATCTGACCTTAACCCAGGGCCCGGGGGATTAACAGACATGAATTCCGACCAAATCCGACCAAATCCGACATTTTCTTATGATTATTCAGATCATTCTGTCTTTGGCGATTGATGATTCCTATGAAAGGCTGAACAAGGAAAGCATGCCTCTGATTCCTTGAGGAGAAAGACAGAGGCTGTTTGCCAGATTAGCGTCTTCAGCCGAGGCCCCAACTCGACCCTACCCGGCCACCGAGGTCCTCAACTCCCCCCGCCCCGACCGCGCCAAAGGGCTAAAATGCCGTCCATGGAAGACATCTCCCCCCTCCTCTCCCCCCTCAACGACGCCCAACGCGAGGCCGTGACCGCCAGTGGCGGCAACCGCCTGATACTGGCCGGGGCCGGCAGCGGCAAGACCCGGGTCCTGGTGCATCGCATCGCCTGGCTCATCCAAGTGGAACGGGCCGTCCCCTGGTCCCTGCTGGCCGTCACCTTCACCAACAAGGCGGCGCGGGAGATGCGCGGCCGCATCGAAGAGATCCTCCAGCAGCCCTTGGGCGGCATGTGGGTGGGCACCTTCCATGGCCTGGCCCATCGCTTTTTGCGCGCCCACTGGCAGGACGCCGGCCTGCCGCAGCACTTCCAGATCCTTGATGCCGAGGACCAGCAGCGCCTGGTCAAGCGCCTGCTCAAGGAGATGCAGCTCGACGAGTCCCGCTACCCGCCCCGCCAGGTCACCGGCTTTATCAACGCCCAGAAGGACGAGGGTCGCCGTCCCGAACACCTGGACGACGGCGGTGACTACTTCCAGCGCAAGCTGATCGAGGTCTACGCGGAATATCAGGCCGCCTGCACCCGTGGTGGCCAGGTGGACTTCGCCGAACTCCTACTCCGTACCTACGAGTTGCTGCGTGACCGGCCCGACATCCGCTACCACTACCAGCAGCGCTTCGCCCACATCCTGGTGGACGAGTTCCAGGACACCAATGCCATCCAGTACGCCTGGCTGCGGCTGCTGGCCGGGGAGCGGGACAACCTCTTCCTGGTGGGGGACGACGACCAGTCCATCTATGGCTGGCGCGGGGCCAAAGTGGAGAACATGCAGCGCTTCCAGCGCGACTACCCCAACACCCAGGTGGTGCGCCTGGAACAGAACTACCGCTCCACCGGGACCATTCTCAAGGCCGCCAACGCCCTCATCGCCCACAACCCCAGCCGCCTGGGCAAGAACCTCTGGACCCAGGGCGGCGAGGGCGAGCCCATCCAGCGCTACGCCGCCTTTAACGAGGTGGACGAGGCGCGCTTCGTCGTTGACCGTATCCGCCGCTATGTCACCGAGGAGGGCTTTCGCCGTAGCGAGTGCGCCATCCTCTACCGCACCACCGCCCAATCGCGGCTGTTCGAGGAGGCCCTGCTTCAGGCCCAGATACCCTACCGGGTCTATGGCGGCCTGCGCTTCTTCGAGCGCGCCGAGATCAAGGACGCCATGGCCTACCTGCGCCTGGTCGCCAACCCGGACGACGACACC
>SACH01000571.1 GCA_009928645.1 Gammaproteobacteria bacterium
GGTCGAAGGTCACCGTGTCGTCAGAGAATTCCGCCGCCAGTCCGGTGTAGATCACCCGCAGTTGCGCCGTGGTCTCCGGGGTAGGGGGGAGCGCGGTGCGGTACTGGACGTGCCAGCCATTCCCCGACATGGCCAGCAAGGGCTCAGGCCAGCCCAGGACCGCCAGCTTGGCCACCAGGCCCCGGGCACGGGTCGCGGCCTCGGCCAACTCATCCGCGGTCGAGGATTGGCCCCGGGGGCGGGCGGGATCGAGGTCGAAGAAGAGCCGACAGTAGCGACTCACGCAGGCATCCGGGGTGCGGGCGGTTTTACCTGTTTGCGCCTTGAGGTAGTCGCCCAGGAGGGCGGGGTTGATACGGTTGAGGGTGGTGAAGAGGTTGCCAGAATCGCCAGCCCGGGAGGCGGCAAGCATCAGGCTGTCGGGGTCGTTGTGCCAGGTTGACCAGACCCGGCCATGATCCAGGTGGGTCAATTCAACCAGTCCGGCATCACGGAAGAGGCGGTCGAGGTAAACGTCCGTCATCTACCTGCCCTCCATGTCGAGCCCGTTCTCATCGAGCGGCGGGAAATTTGCCGCCCGGCCTGGGGTGGGAGGAGGAGGGGGATCAGGGAACAGGTAGATAGTATTTGCCCCTTGGTAGGGGGCTTGGGTAGCCCCTTGGCTAGGGGCCTGGGTAGGGGCTTCCCCGAAGATGGGCCAAGCCTGCCGAAACAGGTTGACCAGGCGCGACGGCGGGAGGTCGTCCAGATGTTTCCGCGCTTCGATCAGCCGGTAATCCTCGCCGGTCTTGCGCTGCGGGCGATGGGTCCATCGATACTGCTCACCGCAGACACAGGGCACCCAGACCACGCTGGCGACCGCATCCCACATCACCAGACCGCAGCGCTCGAGGTCGTCCACGATCTTGGCCACGGTCACGCGCTCCTCGCCGGTCATTTCCGCGATGGCGGCGAGGGTGATGAAGTAAATTCCGGTGGGATGGGATTCGGGCGCCGATTCCAGATAGGTGTAGACCTTGAGGTGGGCATCTGACAGGCGAAGGGCCTGACGGAATTCCCGGGTCCACTTGGCCGGTGGCGTGAAGTGTTCTTTACGCATTGATCTTTCCTCCCTGGTTTCCCGCTTCCGTCAGCGTGTTCCCTAAAAAGAGGTCGAACAATTCCGCCTCAATTTTGGAATAGAGCTGGTGTTCCTTTTCCAGCCGGAGCGCGAGGGCTACTGCGCTGGCACCGTGGAACCAGCGCGAGACCTGCAGGATGGAGAGAGGATCAGGGTCAGTTTTTGCCCGCTCAATCCAACTCCGCCCCAGTTCAGCGATTGACGCCGCCGATGGATCTTCACCTTCCTGGGCGACGATCACGGCCAGTTGCGCCGCGCCATAGCACCACGCCGTCAACTCGCGTTTTTTTCGGGGGTCGGTCGTGGTGGTGATGATTTCCAACCAGGGGCGGACGACATCATTTGCCCGGGGGTTGGCGGTAATGACCGAAACCCAGGCGGCGATTCTCGATGGTTGATCGTTGTGCATGTCAATTCCCCTCCCCACCAAAACGCATTTCGAGCCTGCCCAAGACGGCGCGAAGGTTATTCATCA
>SACH01000572.1 GCA_009928645.1 Gammaproteobacteria bacterium
GGCCGCCTTCGCCCAGGAGCTCAGCCGCGCTGCCGCAGCGGTCCGGGGCGAGATCGAAAGTCGCCTCGTGCAGGCCCAGGCGGAAGCGACCGAGCTGGCTGCAGCCGGTGAGGCCCTGGAGGCGGAGCGTGACTCGCTGATCGAACAGGTGGCCGCCCTCACCCGGGAGCGGGACGTGCAGGCGGGCGTGACGGCGCAGCAGGCGGCCGACCTTGGCGAGGCCCAGCGGCGGGTGGAGCGCGAGCAGGAGGCGGCAGAGAACGCGCGGCTGGATGCGGCCAAAACGCGCCTGCGGTTGGAGGCCCTCGACGCGAGTGTAAAAGCGCAGGAGGCCGAGATCGGCCGCTTGGGGGACGATCTGCGCAAGGCCCACCAGGACCTGATCCGCGCCGAGCGTGATGCGGCGGTCACGCATGCGCGGCTGGAGGCTACGCAGGCCCAGATCGGGCAAGCTGAGGACCGCGCCACGAAGGCCGAAGAGGCGACGGCCCGAGCCGAGCGGGTGGCGACCGAGGCGGCCCATGCCGCCGAAGGCACGCGCGCGGCGGCTGAGAAAGCCCAGGCCGAGCAGGCCCAAGCCCTGGCCGCGGCCGCCGCCGACCGGGAGCGCGCGGCCCGGTGGGAGGGCCAGGCTGCAGTGGCCGAGGAAAAGGCCGCGCGCGCCGCGCATACCGAGAGGCTGGCGACCGAGGCGGCGCAAGCGGCCGACGCCGCGCGCGCTGCGGCCGAGAAGGCCCTGCAGCAGGCGCAATCCGAGCGGGATGAGGCCAAGGCGGCGGCCGCCGAGGCCAGAGAGCGGGCGGCGCGGCTGGAGGGGCGGCTCAAGGCCCTTGAAGAGGCGGGGGCCCGGGAGACCTCATCGACCTGATCGCGGCGGAGACGGAGACCCCCCTCCCCCCGCTGGCCAAGTCCCCTCGCGCCGGACCCGCGCCGCGAGTTTCGGCGGGCGCCCCCCTCGGGCCCGCCTTGCCTGGACAGTCGGGGTCCCCGTCGGCGAGGTCCAGGGGCCACGGAGGTGCGGCTCCCATGCGGGCCAGTGGCCCAGGGCGGCGGCGACGGCGCGGATCGTGCGGTAGTAGCTGTACTGGGTTGCCGGGGCGAGATCGGCGAGAGCGCGCTCAAGAGCCCAGCGCGCGTGCTTCGCTTGCCACTGCTCGGGTCGCCGGATGCCCCATCTCTCCTCGATCAGCGACCTCATCGTCTCGCCCCGCGAGATGTGCTGGGCCACGCCCCCGCGTGATCCCGGCTGAGCGCGCGCCAGTATGCGGTGCAGAGGGGTCATCTACTGCTCCCTACATAGGCACGGCAGACGTCCGGTCTGCCGTGCCCGAGCTCCCCCGCGATGACCGCCCGCGCCGCCCGGTCCGCATCCCGATCGGCACCCCGGTGCCCCGCGGTAGCGGGGGCCTCATGTCCTGTGAGCTCTTGATATCGCTGACACGCATAGGCGGCACGGGCGTCATGAAAGCCCTTGGCGCCATGGCCGTGCAGAAGATCGCGGCCGCTGCGGAGCTCCCCCTCGCGCCAAGATCTATAGGACTCCCCCGGGGCGATGAGATTGCGCGAACCCTCCGGCCGCGCATCGAGGGC
>SACH01000108.1 GCA_009928645.1 Gammaproteobacteria bacterium
AGATGACAGGCCAGGCCAAAGCGGCGCGGGTGAGCCAGCCCTTGGCCGTCGCAGAGTAGGAGATCCGGTGGTGCGGACAGTCCCGCCAGGGCAGCAAGGAGGGCGGGGACCTCGCGAAACGACAGCAGCCCCGGGATATAGGGAAAAGTAGTCGGCTGCCGCGCGATTGCCTGGTCGAGGGGCTGGAGTTCAGGAAATGATAGGACGACCACCGCGGCCCTGGTCACCGTTCCGCTGGCTTCAAAGCCAACGTCCAGGCCCGCGACCCGCCGTACCGGGCCGAGTTCGTCACGGCGGACCACCTGGTGACGGAGTTGCTCCTGGATGTCGCGTGCGGCGGCTGTCTGTTGCGGCCAGCAGGTATCTCCACTCATCTTCATCCACCTCGTTGATGACGCCATCTTCGGGGTTTTAAGGTTGCGCCGGTATGCCGGGTCGGGGAAGATCGCCACTTCAACCCCATTCCGTGGTGACGGATGAAGTGACTATGGCGCTGGAACTCTACAACGACGGCTCTCACCGCTACCTCCTGTTCCAGAATCTGGTGACGGGCGAGGCGGTTCAAGCCAATCAGGTGATTATCGTGGACCACGGTCAGGCCGCCCTCCTCGACCCAGGTGGGGAGATGACCTTTGCTCCGTTGCGGCAGGCGCTCAGCGCTTACCTGGACCCCTTGGGTCTCGACTTTGTCCTGGCCTCTCACCAGGATCCGGATATCATCTCCTCGCTGGATCTCTGGCTGACCGAGACCAGTTGCAAGATCGTGATTCCCGCAGTCTGGGAACGCTTCATTTCCCACTTTACCCACCCCGGTCGGCTGGAGGACCGGGTCATTTCCGTCCCTGATCAGGGGTTGATCCTGAGCCTGGGTGACGGCAAGCTCAGCCTCTTACCCGCGCACTTCCTGCATGCGGAGGGCAACTTTTCCTTTTACGATCACAACAGCCGTATCCTCTTCTCCGGAGACATTGGGGCCAATTTTCCCCACCAGGTGTTGCCCCAACCCGTGACGAAGCTGGCTGAGATCTTGCCAGCGATGGCCCCGTTCCATCACCGCTACATGGCATCCGGTAAGGTTTGCCGCTACTGGGTGGAAATGGTGCGGGAGTTGGAAGTCGAAACCCTGGTGCCTCAGCATGGCCGATACCTGCAGGGCCGCAAGGTGGTGGATGAATTTCTCGATTGGCTGGCGGCGCTGGAATGCGGCATCGATCTGGTGGGGCCAAACCTCTATCGGCTACCACGGATGGAGGCCTAAGTCGGGACGAGCGTCATAAAGCTACTGATCAGTTGTTAAAAAAACCCGCGGAAAACGCGGGTTTGCAGGATTCGTTTTGGGTGCGCCAAAATCTGCGCGACCCCTCAGACCAGGAAGTGTCAGTTACGCGCTGAACCTACGATCTCGTGAGCCAGGTCCACGACACGAGTGGCCATTTCGGCATACTCGTGGCGGTAGTTTGCGAGGAGACCCTCCTCGGAGGCCCAGTAATCCTTGCCAGTGACGCCATGCGCATGCTCGTGGGCAATGAACTGCTGCTGCATGTCCAACATCTTGTCGATCAGCTCTTGCTTCTCTTTTCTCAACGCCGCGATGTCGCTCATGAATCTCTCTCCCAAGGGCCCGAATGGTTTCAACTCACCCGTGCCTTTTTAGTGTATACCGAAATCTTAATATAGCATGGGGCGCCGAGGTGGGGCCAAACGAAATCACCCTGATATCTCTTCAGTGGTAGCGATCCTCTCACTTCAGGCCGGTTCACAACCACAGGCAGGCAGGGAGGGGCCGTGCAGGCGCAAGGAACCGGTGACCTGGGCGACGCTGACCAGGTCATGGCGGTCGAGATACTCGAGAATACCCTGGTTGATCTTGCTGAGGATCAGGGGATCGTAAAAGAGGGCTGTGCCGATGCCGACGGCGCTCGCGCCGGCAATAAGAAACTCCAAGGCATCCGCGGCACTGGTGATACCCCCCTGGCCGATGATGGGAATCCCATGGTCGCGGCAGACCTGATGTATTTGATGCACCTTGAGCAGGGCGATGGGTTTGATGGCGGGTCCGGAGAGTCCGCCCTGGTTGTTGCCGATCACGGGCATCCGCTGCTCGATGTCAATGGCCATGCCCATGAGGGTATTGGTAGCCGCGAAGGCATCGCTACCCGCCTCCAAGCAGGCGCGGGCATTGGCGGCAATGTCCGTCTGGTTGGGCGAGAGCTTGGTGATGAGGGGCTTACTGGTGGCCCGTCGGCAGGCGGCGACCACCTGAGCCGACATCCGCACATCGTTACCAAAGGCGACCCCACCCTCCTTGACGTTGGGGCAAGAGATATTGATTTCGATGGCGTCGATGGGACTATCGTCGAAGCGCCGGGTGACTTCATAGTATTCCTCGATACTCGACCCCGAGGCGTTGGCAATGAACCGGGTCTCACTGAAATCCAGGGTGGGCAGGATGTCCTGAATGACGCGGTCCACCCCAGGATTTTGCAGGCCGATCGCGTTGATCATGCCCCCCGGGGTCTCGCAGATCCGATGCGGGGGGTTACCCAGTCTAGGGGCCAGGGTCGTCCCCTTGAGGCAGACGGCTCCAGCCAGGCGATTGGTGAAGCCCTGGATGCGGGTATACTCCTCGCCAAAACCCACGCACCCGGACAACAGCACGAGCGGGGTCGCGAAGTTCAGACCACAAAAGTCGACGCTCAGTCGGGGGTCGATGCTGCTGTCCAGTGCCATGCCTGATGTTGCTCCCGAGCCGGTAACACCCTGGGTCCGGCCCCCTGATTACAATGTTCGATGTCGTCCTGTTCCAGCCCGAAATTCCACCCAATACCGGCAATATCATGCGCCTCTGCGCCAACACCGGCGTCAGGCTGCACCTGATCGAGCCCTTGGGTTTCATCCTCGACGACCGGCGCTTGCGCCGTGCGGGATTGGATTACCGGGAGTGGGCGGAGGTCCAGGTCCATACAGACTTTACCACCTATCTGCGCTGCCGTACCCCACCCCGGGTATTGGCCTGCACCACCCGCGGTGCCATCTCCTATGGGGCAGTGGTCTTTCAGCCGGGTGACGCCTTGCTGTTCGGCCCCGAAACACGGGGTTTGCCCCAGGATCTGATCCAGGTCTTGCCACCGGATCAACGCCTCTTCATCCCCATGCATCCCGGAAATCGCAGTCTGAACCTGTCGAATGCCGTCGCCGTGATCCTCTATGAGGCCTGGCGGCAACAAGGCTTCAGCGGGGCAGGCCGCATCTGAGTGATATTGGCACGGGTACGATGACCTCCGTGGCGGTCAGTGGCAGGCCGTGATCAGCAAAAGGCCAGAATGAAAGCAGACGGATAATGGCGAGCCTTAACGAGGCTCCATAGGCACTACCTGGCTGCCGCCCCTCCTGTCCGCCGGTTCCGTATCCAACCTGGGAAAAAATATAGGCGGGTACGCTGTAAGCTGATGCACTGCTGGCGTCGGCGCCATCCAATCAACCGCCAGTTCTCTGGCTCAGTGGTGAGGCAATGGCTGCAAGGGGCGCCGGATTGGCGACAGTCTTAATCCAACTCAGATTTGCTCTCCCGTGCCAGGAGATTGCGCGTGGCCTCTTCTGGCGTGGTCCCGGCGTAGAGAACGCCATAGACCTCGGCACTGATGGGCATCTCGATACCAAAGCGTTGGGCCAGAGCATGAACCGCGCGGCTGGTCAGAATCCCCTCCACCTCCTGGCCGATGTCCTGGCGTGCCTGTTCCGCGCTGGCACCGCGCGCCAGGGCCAGACCGAGACGGCGGTTGCGGGATTGGTCGTCGGTACAGGTCAGGACCAGGTCCCCCAACCCGGCCAGGCCCATGAAGGTCTCTGGCCGTCCACCGAGCGCTGTACCCAGGCGGGTCAATTCCGCCAGGCCCCGGGTGATGAGGGCGGCGCGGGTATTGGCACCAAAACCCAGGCCGTCGGCGATACCGGTGGCGATGGCCAGGACATTCTTGGCCGCTCCGCCCACCTGGACGCCCACGAGATCATGGCTGGTATAGGCGCGGAAACGTTCGCCATGAAGGTAAGCTGCCACCCGGCGCGCCTGAATGAGTTTTGGGGAGGCCACGGTCACTGCCGTAGGCAATCCCCTGGCAACCTCAGTGGCGAAACTGGGACCAGAGACCACGGCGAGATCACGTTCCCCCAGGATGTCGCACGCGACCTCGTGCAGCAGGCGGTTGGTTCCCGGCTCCAGGCCCTTGGTTGCCCAAGCCAGCCCTACCTCCGGACCCAGGGGGGGCAACGAGCCCAGCAGACTCGCAAAACCATGGCTGGGGACGACAATCAAAACTTCCTGGACCTCGGCCAGGGCCTGGTCCAGATCGCGGGCAGGCTCGACGAGGTCAGGGAGGGGAAAGCCGGGTAGGTAGCGGCGGTTTTCCCGTTCATGGATCAATGCCTCGACGTGTTCGGCCCACAGGTCCCATAGCTTAACCCGCCAACCATTGCGGGCGATCACCAAGGCCAAGGCCGTGCCCCAGGAGCCGGCCCCGAGGACAGCAACCGAAGCGGGGAAGTGACTCATGGTGGGCTAAACGTCAGGGGACCGGAATCAATTGATGGCCGAACTCGGGGCGGCGCCTGCCTGTTTTTGCATCTCTTCCATCATCTGCCGTTGGCGCTGTGCGTAAAGAACCTCGAAGTTGACCGGTTGTAGGACCAATTGCGGGAAGCTGCCTTTGGCCACCAGGTCAGAGATGGCTTCGCGGGCATAGGGAAAGAGGAGGTTGGGGCAATAGGCACCCAGCAGGGGGCCCAGATCCGGTTCGGCGAAGCCCTTGACGCCTACCAGGCCCGCTTGCTGCACCTCGACGATGAAGGCCGTCTGGTCGCCGATGTGGGTGGTGACGGTGACCGTCAGGATCACCTCGAAGGTCAGTTCGTCGATGCGGTTGACTTGGGTGTTGAGGCTGAGTTCATGTTTCGGTTGCCATTCGCCGAGAAAAATGTGCGGTGATTTGGGGGATTCGAAGGACAGGTCCTTGATATAGATGCGGTGCAGTTGGAACATCCGCTCGTCCTGAGCTTGAGCTTGAGCCTGGGGTTGGTCCTGAGTATTGTCGGTCATTAAGGCGATTCCTGGGTCGGCGGAAGGAGGAGGGGCTGGTGCGGGGCTTAACGCCGCTTGCGCGTGATGGGGAGGTTGGCGCTCTGCCAGGCCAGAATACCACCCCGCAGGTTAAAAACCTCCTCAAAGCCCTCCTTGCGGAGCAGGTTACAGGCCATGGCGGACTGAGAACCCGAGCGGCAGTTGACGATGATGGGCTTGCCCTTGTGTTTGTGCAGGCTGGCGATCTGATTTTTGAACCCGTTCATGGGCAGGTTGATGGCGTTAAGGATATGTCCCTGAGCGAAATCGGCGAGGGGGCGCACGTCGATGACCACAGCGTCGCGCCGGTTCATGAGGTCGGTCGCCCCCAAGGGATCCACCGTGCCCTTGTTGCCCTGGATGAGGTTATGTGTCAGCAACGCCAAGGTTGCGACCAGAACCAGGAAAAGGAACCAGTGGTTGAAGATGAATTCGGGGATATTCTGCAGGGCCATGGTAGATCGCAACACTGTCAGGCATGAGCCTGGGAAAAAGCTGGCCGGAGGTCAGTAAAGGTAGGCCTGGCTGGGGAGGGCAAGTATAGCCTCCGGGGGTCGGAAGCGTCATCCCCGCCTGGCGTGCTGGCTGGTCGCCGAGGCTGGAGCGGTGTCGTCAGGGAGTGCGGTGGGCCAGGTTGGGATCAGAGGGTCAGGGCACTAGTGGCCTTGTTGACAAAAAACCTGGCGCATCATGCCGATCAACTGGAGAGTGCGGATGTCCCCCACCCGGTAATAGACGCGATTGGCGTCCTTACGAGTGGCGAGAATGCCTTTGTCACGCAGGATGGCGAGGTGCTGGGAGATGTTGCTTTGCGAGGTCCCGACATCATCGACGATATCCTGGACACTGACTTCGCGGTCCCCCAGGGTACAGAGGATCTTAAGTCGCAAGGGGTGGGACATCGCCTTCAGCGAACGCGAGGCACGATCGATGTCACCATCATCAGCAAAGAGTTCGAGGGCGGGATCGGTGCCGAGGTTGGCAGTGTCAGCGGTGATGTCGATGCGGCCTACCATGAAGATGACTCGGTTTAGGCTATAACAATTTAATAATAAACTTTTTTGCTGGTTCTTGCGAAGGTTTGGGCGAGGATTCCAGTCCGCCCCGCACGGGCCGGGCGATAATCACCGTATAATCCCCTGGCGGAAAGATCGCCGTGTACACAGACCCTGGCGCCCATGCTTCTCCTCCATGACATCATTGGTAGCTACTCTCAGGATGCGGGCCCACGGGAGGTTTGCTCTTGAAGGGGGCTCAGATAGTCCGTGCGTGCAGGATGGGCGGCGTAGCAGCTTTTAGCGACAGACCCAGCGGAAGACTTCACGTCTTGCTCACCGCCCTGCTGCTCTGCCTGGCATCGGAGGTGTTTGGCACGACCTCGGAACTGGATCCTCTCGCCCCTCAGCGGCAGGCCCTGACGCAGATGGAGTCCGAACTCACTGACCTGGAGCGAGGGTTGGACGCGCGTCGCCTTGGTCGGGAGGCCCTGGTGGCGGAACTGGAAACCTACGAACGTGACATCGCCCAGTTGGCCAATGGCAGCCGTCAACTCGAGGCCATGATCCAGGATCAGGTCAAGGTCCAGACCCGGCTACAGCAGGATCTGGAGGCGGAACGGGCTGCGCTTGAGCGGGAACGTCGGTCCCTGGCCGCCTTGATCCGCTCCGCCCATACCCTAGGCAATCACGAAAATCTTCGCCTCCTTCTCGATCAGCAGGATATTGCCCGGCTCGGTCGGCTGATGTCCTATTACGGCTATTTGAACCGTTACCGCCTGGGGCGGCTCGACAGTTTCGCGGCCCGTGCGGAAAATTTTGAGCGCCTCCGGGCCGCGACCGCGGAGGAGACTCAGCGTCTGGCCATGCTGGCAGGACGGCAAAAGGAGATGCGGGAGCGGCTAACGCAAACCCAGTCCGAGCGTTCCGCACTGCTGAACGAACTGGAAAAGCAGATTGCCGGGGGTGCGGAGCAGGCCCAGATCTTGCGGGAAGATACGGAGCATCTGCGCGCCTTGGTAACCCAACTCGAGCGCCAGGCCATGATCCTGTCTGAGGTTGATCTTGACCCCCAGCCTATTGCCAGTCGACGCGGCCAGCTGGCCTGGCCCGTAGCGAATGGCGGCACCTTATTGAGCCGTTTCGGGGAACCGGCCACCGAGGGCAGCAAGGTTCAGGATGGCGTCCTGATCGGCGTCCGTGAGGGTTCCGAAGTGCGGGCCATCCACCACGGGCGGGTCGTCTATGCCGACTGGCTGCGAGGTTTTGGTCAATTGATCATTATCGACCACGACGCGGGATACATGAGTCTTTATGGCCATAACCAGAGCCTGCTCAAGGAAGCAGGCGAGTGGGTCGGCATGGGGGAGGTGATAGCCCTCAGCGGGGCGAGTGGTGGCCGCAAGAGCGCAGCACTCTATTTTGCCATTCGCCATGACAGCCAGCCTGAGAATCCAGAAGCGTGGTGCGGGCCGCTGACCGCCGCCAGCCGCTCCTGAACCTATCCACTCGCTTCAGCCCATAATTTCGCGAGAGCAACGCATACTTGGATCAGATCATGAATCATCGGCCTGAAAGCGCGTCCGTTTTTTTTCCGCGTCAGAAACGACTGGGCCTGGCATTGGCGTTGGCCTTGTCCAGTCCTTGCTGGGCAGGGGACACGCAGCCGAGCGGGAGGGGCGACGCGGCCACCCAGGTTCCGCCCCTGTTGCCGGAGCAGGTGGCACCCGCAATGCCGATCCCGATCCAGGGGAACCCCTCGCCTGCACCATCCCAGACCCCCGGCCAGCCAGTTCCGGGCCCTGGCAAGGGACTAGGATCTTCCCCAGAGGCGACCGAGGCTCAGCCTCCCGCAGACTTAACCTCGGGGAAGGATCCGCTACCTATCGAGGGTGGCGGCTCAGGGCAAGATCAGCAAGGCACGCCAGTCTCCGCTTCGGGCCCTGGTCCCGACGCTGAAGGCTTGCCCCTGGATGAGCTCTACACCTTCGCTGAAATCTTTGGCCGCATCAAAAGTGACTACGTAGATGCTGTGGAGGACCGGGCCCTACTCAAGGGGGCCATCCGGGGCATGCTTTCCTGGCTGGATCCCCATTCCGCCTATCTGGACGGGGAGGATTATCAGGATTTGCAGGTCGGCACCAGTGGTGAGTTTGGTGGGCTTGGGATCGAGGTGGGCCTGGAGGATGGCCTGATCAAGATCATCTCACCGATCGACGACACCCCCGCCCAACGGGCCGGCCTCCAGGCCGGTGACCTGATCGTGCGGATCGACAA
>SACH01000573.1 GCA_009928645.1 Gammaproteobacteria bacterium
CAAGAAGAAGAGGTGAGCGACGAGTTAGCCGAAGACCATCCAACACCCTGACGTAGTAGTGGCAAGATTGCTCTTGCAACGCGGGGCGGACCATATATGCCTATGAGCCAACTGACTATTCACCCTGCGGGTGAAACCCGATCAACACAGCTGACGGTCGTTCCCGGCCCGGTGGCCGTCGACACCTTTGGCGGCCGTATCCATGGGGAGTGGGATGCCGAGGCGGCGCTGACGCCCTTGGGCCAGTGGCCTTTCTTGATTGACTTCCTGCAGGTAAGCGGCCGCTTTGAGCCCTGGGTGGCCAGTTGCCCCCTCACGCTGAGCAGTCCCAATGCTCCGAGCAACCGCGATCCTGGGCACCGCCGTGTTGGCCATTCTCGCCGGCCATCCGCGTTAGGCGCACCTCAGTGCCCTGCGCGGTGACACCCTCAATGCCCCGCGGTTGGGGATGACCAAGGTGGTCAGTGAGGAATGCGGTACGCCACCATCTGGGGGGATCGACGAAGCGGCGGGGGTCAAATGGCTCCAGGATCATTTGGAGGAGAGGGTCGCACCGCGCTGGAGCATCCCCTGGATTCTCGACCGCGAGGTCACGGTCAAACCACTGTGGGTCACCATGAAGGGGTGGAGAAGGGCTACAACCCCACAAGCCCGGCCGGCCCTAGCACACTTACCCCACCAATTTCATCGCCAACCTGCGCCGGAACCTCGACATGGAGGTCCAGGCGGGTAGCCAGACCGCCTCACAGTACAGTGCGCCGGGGTTATGGGAACGGCTCAAGCGCCGGCCGCGACCGCACGGGCTGGTGTTCCTCCGTGGTGATCAGGACTTGGGCACCGAGGCCAATAGGCAGCTTGCCGAACAGGAAGGGCTGCCCGATCTCTTCAAGCGGTGAATGACCGCCGGGGTCAAAAAGAACGTCGAGCAGGTGAGGCGCAAAGCCCTCTGGACGGCGGCCGGTCAGGACTGGGAGGGTGCGGAGACGTCCCTGCGACTGACCGGCTGGGGCCGCTCGAGGCGGGCCATCGTGCTGCGCCATCGGGTCAAGGGCGATCTGGCGGTGGTCGATCACGGGTACCCCAACCAGTTGCATCTGGGCTGGGCCGAGTTCGACCAAGAGGTCATCGTCAACGCATACGCCGTGCTGATCACCTCGTTCCCGCAGGAGATCCTGACCCTCGCCCAGGGGTACCGCGACCGCGCCGATGCGGAAAATCCCTTTGATGAACTAAAAATCACTGGGGCACGCGCCCAGGTGAAGTACCTTAGGGGGCGCGAATTGGAGCCCCGCCCCCCCTTGCCGGCACCGGCATAGCTAACATCCGCTACCATGGGCTCCTACTACGGCAGCTCGCAACGGGCTGGCCAGGAGTGCTAACTCCGGTTCTTATGCTTAAAAAATCCATGGGGTCCTGTTCTTCAAGATGGCCGGTCAGAGGCTTTCTTAAAGGCGAATGATGTGGCCGGGGTGTCAGACTAGATCGCATCGGAGTGTCGCCGTGCTCAGGATGCGAAACGGGACGTCCCAGTCCCCCTTTCGCCTTGCGCTCGGCGACAACCATTGTGCCCCGGTTCGCCCCGCTCC
>SACH01000109.1 GCA_009928645.1 Gammaproteobacteria bacterium
GTTGCACGTCGGGATCAAGCAGTTTGATCCCAGCCAGGGCGCGGGTTTTGACATCGACCGGGAATACGAGGCGGCCTTGGCGCTGTATCGGGACGCGGGGACAGCCCCGGCGGCGTAGTGCCTTGCCAAGTGATCCTTGGTCTCCTGGCCCCCCCCGGGTGTAATCGGGCCTTTGGGTCGTGGCCCCAGGTCATGTGCCCTTGGCATCCTGTGTCATCGTAGCTGACCTTTAGGCCCCGCTGCTAAAGCGCCATGCCGGTCTGTCCGGAGATTGGTCGCACTCCCGTGCTGACCACCAAATGACCAAAACCGCAACCCGCCCGATTAGGATTGGCTCTCTGGGCCAACCAGCACGTCTTATGGACAGACTTATCCACAGCAACTGGGGAAAAGTACCCTGTCTGGGTCGAAACAGAACCGGCCGGTCAGCTTTCCCACCAAATCAGGCACTGATGGCAGAAGACGCCAACTCCCGTCGCACCCCGAGCACTCATTAACCTACCCGGGTGTTCTGCAGCCCTGAGCGTGCCAGGTTACCTCCCACCAGCATTGGTTTCGTGTCCTACAGACCTGACAAGATCCCCATATACAAGGCTCTACAGTGCCTTTCGGTCACACAGGCGGTTAAATAACCCACTTCGCTTGCCGTAAACCCTCCTCAGGGGGTGCCTCTTTAAGGCTCACCACCTGCCCTTTTTTGCACCCGCCAATTTTCACCCCAACGCGACTATGGGTGTCGCATTTTTCCGGCACACTGTTCCTCTGGTTCATCGCTTCCGCCCGGTTATCATGATGATCCGTCCCAACGTTTGACCCGCGCCATCCACCATGCCGGCGCTGGCCGGACACCCTTTTAATCTAGGTGGTGTCATCACCTTGTCTGGCCGAAAGGAGGAATACCCTGCACATGCCCAAAAAAACGGTCTGGCTTATCAACCAACTGGTGCCACTGGGATTGACGGACGTTATCTTCAACCGCCTTCATCACTCAGGCGAATCCATCGTCGGTCACCATACTTACTGCAAGGAGCATTCATCCTTCTCCGGCCCAACCAATGTCGCTGTCCGTAAACGGCTCGACTATATCCACGGGGAAATTGTTGCCCGGGGCTTTTCGGACTCCCTTCCGGATGGATTGCTTGATCACCTCGCCGATGTAGCCCTGCGCCATTACCCCTTGAGCGCGGACAGCGAAACCGAGCGCTTTGCCCCGACAGTTCAGCCTGCTCAGACAACACAGGCTCAGGGGTCGGACATGGATTCCGGAAAATTCCCCTTGGATGAGGGTTTGCTCACCACCTTCATGACCGGCTTTTACGGTTATGGTAATCCCAATGGCGATTACTGGTTTATCGGCATGGAAGAAGGGGGCGGCAATACCTGCGCAGAGGTCGGACGACGACTCCAGTGCTGGGACGAGCGGGGCCGCAGGCCGGTGGAGGATCTTGCGGACTTTCACGAGGCATTTGGCGAGCGGCGCTGGTTTATCTGGCGCGAGCTTCAGCCTACCTGGAGCAGACTGATCAGCCTGCTGCTCACAGCGACCAGCAAACCCAACGAAGACGGGGATCTACGCCACTACCAGGTAAACATGCTCGGACGCTCAGACGGCGCGACCTGCCTGCTGGAGTTCATGCCTCTGCCATCACCGACCGCCAGGCACTGGTTATACAGTACCTGGACCGCTCACCCGTCATTAAGCAGCCGGGAGACCTATCTTCAGGCGATGAAAAAGCCAAGGGCGGCTGGGCTTACACAGTTACTCGGGTCACACCGCCCCAGGGTCGTGATCTTCTACGGCCTGGCTAATGAGAATCTCTGGACCGCTTTCTGTCCCGCTGGCGCCGCCTTCAAGCAGTATCAGACAGGCGGCAATCAGGTCTGGAAAATAGCTCATTACGCCGGTCAAACCTTTGTCATCTGCGCACATCCGGCAACGGGTGGCTTATCCCCCAACTACTTTAAAGTTATCGGCCGCAAAGTACGCGAGTGCGCCGGGGCACTGACATTGCCTTGAAAGGTCAGCCTGGCCTTGGATAGGTTTCTTTGACGGGACAAAGTTTGTGGCAAGGGAATGCCACCCCGGTAGCGAACAGCCTTCGGGTATGTCCTGCCCTCTGAGACCGCACCTATATACTCCTCCCGAGGCAATCCGCCGCCTGACAAACAACCGACCTCCCCCTGGACCCTCCGTCCTTCACATCTCCACCATCAACGCGACGCAGTACCCACCGCCCCCATCGGTTCGCAACGCCAGATGCGGGCACCGCGAGATCAGGTAAGTCAGGGACCCCTCAAGCCGGAAGGGATACAGTGCCGGCGCCGACGGCACCGCCGCCACCGCCAGTGCCCGGCCTCCATAACGGACCAGGGCCTCAATCAGCCAGACGATCAGGGCCTCATCGGCAATGTCCAGCGTCTCGGGCCGAATCACGCGCTGTCCCCGGGCCTGCCATGTCAGCCCGCCCCAATCCGCCTGGGTCTGCAACACCCGGTTAGCCGCCCTATAGGCCGTCTCCCGTTCCCCATAAACCTCGGCCACCCGCCGGTGCAATTCGGTGCGGGTACTGTCCCCCTGCAACGCCAGCAGCCGACCAATCGACTCCGCCACCTTGCCAAAAAAAGGGTAGGCGGCCATGGCCATGCCCCAGCACAGCACTGCGGCTACAGGTCCTCCGTCCTGTTCTGACGCCCGGGCCGCGAGCGCCGCGCCCCGGTCCGCGAACTCCTCCAGCCCGGGGCGGGGCTCAAGCCACAGACCGCGCAGAATGGACCGGCTCTTGCTGCGGCCAGCCTGGCCCGGTACCTCCCGCGCCAGCAGCGCTGGGAGGGCTTCCGCGGGCTCCAGACCCGCCCGCACCCGCAGAGCAAGGCCGGCCCATGCCAGGGGGATGAAGCGGTCAAAACCGATATGCGGCGCGGCGGGGGGTGCCCCGGGAATGACGAGGTTCAAGGAAGACGACTCACTTTGACAAACGGCACGATCAGCTCTTCCACGGCCAGCCCGCCATGGGCCAGCAGGGACACGCCCTGATTGACGAAGGCCGTGCGACCCGTGGCGAAGAGGGGCAGATAATCTTCTGGCAAGGCCGGAGTCGGCATGACGACATGACCGGGGTACTGGCGGACCGCGGCCTCGCGCAGGGCTTCAGAGCGGTACACCCGCACCCGTTCGCCCGCCGCCTCCACCGCCAGTCCCTGCCGGGGCCGGCCCACGCCGTCCGCCGCCACGTTACCATGATCGGCGGTCAGCCAGACCTGAAAGCCCTGCTCAAGAAGCAGGTCGAACAGCCCTTCCACGAAGCTGCTGTCGCACCAGGTCCTGATCTGGCTGGCCAGACCCTCCTTGCCAAGGACGGTGCCATGGGCCATGTCGTCCACCGTGTTGACGACAAGCCCGGCAACCCTGAGTGCCGGCCGGGCCAGTTCGGACTCCAGGACATCCAGGTCCGGCAACCGGCGCAGACCCTTGCGGTACAGAACCTCGCCGGTATGGAGGCCCTGGTCCTGCCAGAAACGCAGCCAATGGGCGGGCTCCCGCGCGGTGGTCTCGATGGAGCCGGCGAACTCCCGCGGCTTGAGGCCGCTGAACAGGGCCTGGCGGGACACCTCGGTGATGGTCGGCAGCCAGGCAAAGCATGCCCCCTCCTCGGCACTGAAGCGCGTCGCCCGCGTGGCCAGGAATTCCCGGATCTCCACCCAGTCATCAATCGCCATGCCATCGAACACCACCAGTGCCAGACGCTGCGCCCCGGCGTCAAGCAGCCGGGCCAGGTAGCGCGGTATCTGGTGCACCATCGCCGGTCCTCCCGCGACCGGCAGAGAGGGAAGTTGCCAGTAGTGGACCCCGATCCAGACGGCCAGGGCCTGATCAGCGGCAGTCTGCACCTCGGCCAGCAGGGACTGGAGCCGCCCCCCCTGACCGTCAGGGAGCTGACGACAGCGGACCTGGAGCTCCCCCAGACGACGTGCGAAGAGCCCCCAGTCGCGGTGACTGGCCGGGGGTCCCGGGACCCCGGCCAGCAGGGCCTGTAACCCCTCCCGGACCAGGGTGCCCAGGGCCATGGGGTCCCGGATCAGGCCGACCCGCGCCCAGTCCGGCGGCTCCTCCGGCAAATGCTCCACCCGGAGCGGGTGCAGGCTGCCATCCTGAAAGAGGTTGTCCACCAGCATGCGGATGTCAGGGTGCTCGAAGGGAATCCTGATGGCGGAAGCGGTATGCTCCCCCGGTGGCTCGGCGATGCGCGAGCCGCTGATGCCCAGGTCCCGCAACGCCCCGCTCCAGGCTTCCTGGACCGTGCGCAGCAGGAATCCCGGCGAGGTGAACAACCGGCGCAGCGGCAGACCGGCAAAGACCGGCCGGGCCGCCAGCACCGCCACCACCTGGTCGGCCAGCATATCCGGCAGGGGGGTCTGGCGATGGTGGAGCCGCAACAGTTCCCGCCACAGATCCACCGGGGTGTGGATGAAGTACGGCCCCAGGCTGTAGAGATGGGTGAGGATGAAATCCCGGGTAGCCGCATCTCCCATCACCTGGGCGGCATGCTGGTCCTGGGCGGCGAACAGGGACGCCCGCTGCATCGGGTCGAGCTGGCGCACCACGCCGTAACTCAGGCGCGGAAAGAGTTCCGCCAGGCTTAGCCGTGCCAGACGGGCCTGCCGCAGCCAGTCCCAGGGCAGCTCGTCAGTGTCGGCGGCGCGCCAGTGCAGCAGCAGGGATGGTTGCGGACCCTCATCGCCCCGGTCCCAGGCTGACCGGTAACGCGACTCGTAGTCGGCGCGAAAGGCGACGGGATCATCGAAGGGCAGCACCTCGAAGCCGCGCTCTTGTAAAGCGGCCAGGATGCCCTCCTCCAAAAGGACATCGTCAGGGTCCGCCGCGATCCACAGCCGTGACAGGTCGGTGGGGAATTCGCTGAGGATACGTTCGTTCCAGGCGCCAAGGGCATAGTCAGCCGTGGTCATTCTGGAAACCAGGTGCGCAGTATCCCGAGAACCGCGGCAAAGGAATCGCACTTCAGCAAGGCGGCGATGCTGGCCTTCTGACCGATATCCTCGAAATCCCGGGGGGAAATTGTGCGTCTCAAGCGTTCACGCATCAGTTGCTCGAAGAGCTTTTTCGGATCTCGCACCTTCAACTCGGCAAGGGTTCCACCCAACTGGCGATCCCGCTCCCTAGCCCAGGCCTCAAACTCAGCCTGGGTGATGCCGACGTGGGTCAGAACCGCATTTTCACAGCACCAGAGCCAGCACTCCAACTCCGGAACCAGTACCGCGGTCGCACTGTTATCCTTCCAGGTAAACAGATCCAGCCTGGCCTGAACCTCTTGGCTTGCCTGGATAGGCTTCAGCTTGTGATCGCGACCCGAACCGTGGTGATCCCATATAAGCAGCGCCTTCGCAAATTGGCGTTTATGCATGCGCGCCAATTCCGGCCCTGACTGCACCATGCCGGCATCATGCTGGGGGTGACGTTCGATCCCGAAACTGATCGCCCGGATGCCAAGGGCGCGGGGGCGGTTCAGCAGAGACCGCACGAAGCCCTGTGCATCGGCATCCGCCACGTAGACGAGTAGGTCCTTCACCCCAGCAACCCGGCGGCGAAGACGATGCCCAGGTCAGGCGTGCCGTCCCACTCTTTCAAAATCGGGTGCTGGTGCCCGGCGGTGACCTGGACGCCTTGGTCATCGCGCCGGAAACACAGCAACGGCTCGACCCCGCATTGCTGAACCACAAAGGGGGAATGCGTAGCCAGCAGCATCTGCCCCTCGGGTATCGCGGACAAGGAGCGCAGAATGATCTCCAGGGCCTTGGGGTGAACACCGTTTTCTGGCTCCTCAATCATGAAGAGCCCGGGCTCCGGGGGTAGGAAGGCCGGGATGGTGAGAGCCATCATGCGCAGGGTGCCATCCGATAGCACCCAACTGGGTGCCTCCAGCCCGTTTTCGTAGCGCAGCAGCAGATATTCCGCATTGTCCGCCTGGCGCCGGGCCCAGCCGATATGCTGCAAATCGGGCAAGGCGTAACGCAGATGATCCGTCCAACGCCCCAGGGTGGTGCCAGGCTCGGCCCAAAAAGGTCCCAAGCCACCATTGGCTCCCAGTTGCTGGCCAACGACCCGAGCCAGATTGGTACCGTCCAGGTCCAGTTTCGTCGGCCGCGTAGCCGGGCAGGGAAGACGCATCGCCGGACTGTCGAGCTGGATGTATCGCACCCCCTCCATGAGGAAGCGGCGGACGGCATTGGCGGTCGGGTAACGCTCCTCGTCGGGGGGGGTCAGGGCCAGAGTAAGTTTGTCCAGCCCGAAATTGAAGGAATCCTGATAAGTCCCCTTCTCCCGCAGGTAATAGTCCGTGCCTCTGGAAGTCTTGCCCAGTAAGCGCTTGGGCTTGGCCTTAGCACTGAACGCTAACGTCTTGCCCGCTGGAAGCCAGGCCTTGGAATATTGCCAAAGGTGCTCGTCGCCAATGCAAACCCCCAGCTTGGCATCCTGGCGGATGGCCAAGCGGTAATTGAGCAAACTCCCGGACGATCCAGGAATTTGCCTGGTCAATTCCAACCACAACTCGACCTCGACAATCCCACCCTGGCGCATCCAGGTCAAGTCGTTAAAGTCGGCGATATGTCGCGATTCGACGGCAGCGATGGGACCTTGGGTCAAGCAGTCGCGCACAAAATCGATGGCGTCAAGAAAAGTGCTCTTGCCGGCGCTATTGGGTCCCACCAAGACATGGAAATCCGCCAAGGGTAAATTGGCGATCTCACGGATGCCCTTGTAATTGCGGATGGTCAGGCCGACGATCATGCGCCAACCTCCAAGCATGTCTGGGCCTGTGCATAACACAACAGCAAATTTTCGTCTTCCTGCATGGTCTCCTCGGGTAACTTGCGGGCGACCGTCATGATGGCCTCATAATCGTTTTCACCCCACGCCTTGCGGAAACCGGCGCGCAGCACCTCCAGGCGGAATTCCCGCAGGCGCCGGCCGGTGAAGGCGCGGTAGGTCGCAAACTCCCGCAGCAGGACCTTGTCGCGCTTCTTCTCCAGGTCCTGGGCCTTGTTGGGGTCCGGGACGTACCAGCGGTCCTGGGCCCTTGCCACCAGGCGCGGGTCGTCCTTGTCCAGGCCGCGCAGATCCTTGAAATTGGTCGAGAGGTAGCCGTGGATCTGGGCCGGGACCTCCTCGCCGGTGTAGCGCAGGAAGTTGTCCTCCAGCAGGGCCGCCAGTTCCGGCCGGGCCTCATGTTTGCGCCAGCCGGCGCCGAGCTGGGTGATGAACTCCGGGTGGATCTCCTGGTAGGTGGCGGGGCGTTTGCGGAGAAATTCCCGCAGCCAGTCGATGGCGCTGCGTTCATCGGAGACGAACAGTTCCCGTTGCGGCGCCCGGGGGACCTGGGCGCGGCGCTGTTCATACTCGGCGACCTGTTCGGGGAGAAAGACCATGCCGTCCCGCTCCGGGAAATGGCGCTGGCGCAGGCCCTCCTGAAACTCGTCGCTGGACAGGGGCACCGGCGCCTGGTGGCGCACAAACCAGGCCACGAGGCGGTCATAGATGCGCCGGGGGTCCCGCTCGACGTTGACTTCCAGCTCCTGCCCGGCCCGGACCTTGACGACGGCGAGATTGCGCAGGTGGGTCTGCACAAAGTCCCAGGCCGTTTCAACGGTGGGACCCCGCTCCTGAAAGCGCTGCTCCAGGCCACCGTTGGGCTTGTAGGCGGAGATGACCAGGTCCTGCTTGACGGCCGTGGTGGAGGTGACCTGGCGGTAGCTGCCCTGCTGCTTGTCCAGGGCGGTGACCTCGGCGACGACGAAACCCGCCTGCTGCAGGGCGACCTGGATGGCATTCCATACCGCCGCCTTGCTGTTGGAGAACACCACCGTCATCCAGCGGCCCGGTTTCAGCACCCGGTGATATTCGGCGAAGCAACTCCGCATGAGGTGCTGGTAATCCGGCAGGGCCTTGTGCTTGAAGCGGTCGATGATGGCCTCGGAGCGGGCATCGGTGGTCACGCCATGCCAGGATTCGACCAGGAAATTCAGGTCGGCGTAGTAGATGTTCTCGCCGAAGGGCGGGTCGGTGAACACATAGTCGATGCTGGCGTCGGGCAGGGCTGACAGGCTGGCGGCGGTGCCGGTATTGACCGCCGCCGTGCAGGAGCCGGGTTGGTAGCCGCGAAAAGCACTGATCAAACGGTCGAGTTTGCCCCCCAGGTTGTACCACGGGCTGCACTCCGAATGCTGCGATGCGACGTAATAGACACCTGTAAGCTGCCGGTTGACTTGTGAACCACCTGGCCGTCCTTGTTGAATTGGCTGGTAACGGTTAAGCACTGAAAGTCCCCAAATCGCCTGCTCGACCATGAACAGGAGAAAGG
>SACH01000574.1 GCA_009928645.1 Gammaproteobacteria bacterium
CAAGGCCAGGAAGGCGACGGCCCCCATGGTGAAGGGTTCCGGGGGCTGACCCTGATAGGCCGCCCAGGCCGTCCGGACGATCACGAACAGGCCAAAGGCAAACATCGAGGCGCCCTTCACCCAGGCCGCGCGGGCACGCCACGCCAGCCCCATGGACAGCGCCGCCAGGGTGATGCCGTAGTTGGCAGCGTCGCTGGCGAAATCCAGCGCGTCGGCGAACAGCGACATCGACCCCGCCCGCAGGCCCGCGACGATCTCCACCGCGAACATGATGGCATTGATCACCAAGGCCACCCACAGGGCCTGGCGAAAACGCGGGCTGACGGCACCCGTCGCCCCGCAGGCCTGATTACCACAGCAAGCGCTCATGTTGGCCCTCCTGAAACCGCGGATGAGTGCCTGTCCTCACCCTGTCGGGATTACAGAGATACGACTGGACGTGAAGAAAACAATGTCGACCTCAGGCGTAGGAATATTCGCAAGGAATACACCGACACCTCCTCGGTGGCGCCCCAGAACCCCCCGCTAAATTGGTAGGGGGTAGGGGGATTGCCACTGACTGAAGCGTGAACTACAGTTCACAAATGTTTCGCGTGATCAAGACCAGTACCTTTGATACCTGGCTTAACGCGCTGTCGGATCAGCGCGCCAGGGCAGCGATCCTGGCCCGGATCGACCGCATGCGATTGGGAAACCTAGGCGATAACAAGTCGTTGGGGGATGGGTTGCATGAGGCCCGCCTCTTTTGTGGGCCGGGTTATCGTCTGTATTACCTGTGCGAGGGCAACACCCTGATTGTTCTGCTCACGGGTGGCGACAAGGGCAGTCAGACGCAAGACATCCGCAACGCGCGCCAACTGGCGCGCGCCTGGCGCCAAAAGACTGAGGATTGTGGCAATGCCTGACCAGACCGATACCTTCACCCCCTTCGACAGCGTCGACTATTTACACGACGATGAGGATATCCGCCTGTACCTGGAGGCCTGTCTGGCTGAGGACGAAGGCGATGGCCGCCTTATCGCCCATGCCTTGGGTACCATTGCCCGGGCGCGCAATCTGTCCCGCTTGGCTATGCAGATCGGCATGAGCCGCGAAGGGTTGCACAAAGCCTTATCCGGCCGCAGCCAGCCAAGTTTCGGTACGATCCTCAAGGTGGCGCGCGGCTTGGGCCTGGAGCTGACCTTTAAGCCGCGCGCCGCTTAGGCACATAAACCCGCCTGAGCGGGGGACACCGAGCAAAGCCGATCAACCGCTCACCGGCGGCCAATTGCTTGCTCGCTCTCCATGGCTGGCGGCGTCGGTTTGCGAAAGAGCCCCCACGGTTCCAAGCCAGACCCAATTCAGGCACCGCTAAATTCGCTCGGGAGGCCAAACAGCTCACCCGCCACCGCCGCGGCGCGGCGGGCGGCCTGGGCCGGGACGAAGACATAAAAGCGCCACAACCCGGCATAGCGCTCCTGCAGGGCGCCGATCTCGGTAAAGGCATCCTGACCGGGATCGTTCAGCCGCGCCAGGCCCCGGCTGGTCTCCACCGCCACGTCGGCCTCCTTCATCATCGTCAGGGCCGGGCAGTAGAGG
>SACH01000110.1 GCA_009928645.1 Gammaproteobacteria bacterium
AGCAACGGGGTGCCCAGCTGGATCTGGAGTCGGTCCCAGACCCGCTTCAGGCGTTGTGGGGGCAGCAGGCCCTGGATCTGGTCGTGGAGGTGGCTGAGGAGGTACAGCCAGTCGGCTTCTTCCTGGAGCAGAGGCTTGCCGGCCTGGCGGTAACGCTGAGGCTTGCCGCCGGGATTGATCACCTCGATCAGGCCCTCGGCCGCCAGTTCGTCCAAATCCCGCTGCATGGCCCGCCGCCGGGTAGGCTCGGAGCCATCGCCATAGCCGTCGGGCATCCGGTCCAGGAGTTCGGAGATGATCAGGCACTCCCCCTCGGGGGTGCCCGGGTGGGGCAGCATGCCCTGCAAACGACGCAGTCGCTGGATGCGGGAGAGGTAGGTAGCGCTCATGGCCCAAGCCTGCCACACAAGTCCGACAGGATTCGTCCAATTCCCGGAAGCTATACTCAGCCTCGTCCCACGACCTCTCGGAGTAGATCGGGTTCCAACGGCTGGTGGTGAGCGAGGGCGTTCCGTACCTCGCGGAGCAGGCGCAGACGATCCAGATTATTACTCCCACCACGCCGACGTAGTTGATGGTGGATGTGGCTGAGTTCCAACTCCTGCCGGTGTTGAATGACCGCCCCATAATCGGTTTGGTACGGCACTTTCAGTAAGGTGCCGTATTCACGTAGATAGTGGTTACGCGCCTCTTCAAGGTAGGGGAAAAGGACGCCAACCTGGGCCCGCCACACCAGACTACCCAACTGTCCCTTGGCCCCATCGGTCACCGCGAGGTAGGCCGGATGGCGGACTTCCTGGCCCTCCATGCTGTCGCAGGTCCCCTCTTCCCAGCAGACGGCATTCTTCGCGGTCCAGCCGCGGGCCTCAGCCACACCGGCCAGCCATGCCGCCGGGGACGCTAAACCCTCCAGCGGCTGAGAAGCAGCCTGACAGGCGAGATGGGCGTCGTATGCCACCAACTCCAGGGCGTGGCGTACCTGCAATCGTCGCTGCAGGACGCCGTGTGTCTTGCGCCGGCCCATCAGGTAATGCAGCCAGGCAAGCATGTCCAGTTCCGTTATCGTATCCCGCCACAACCGGACCGAGAGCGCCGGCTCCTCCCGGGGCAAGGCCTCAGGGGGAAAGCCGGTCACAACCAGACAGATCAGGGCCCGGTCCTCGGCCGGTCGCCTCCTCACGGTGTCCGCATAACGCTGCAGCAGGCTTCGCCAGGCAGTCCATGCCTCTTCCTTGAGACCGGTAATCCAGACAAGGTTGCCAGAGAAGGCTGTCGATTCGACAAGATCAGCCGGATCACGCAGTTCCCGCTCAGGGACATCCGGGGCGTAGCGACGGACCAATAATCCCAGGGGGTCGTCCTGCGGCATACCTTCGAGCGCGAGTGGCCGCCAGCGCAGAAGATCATCATCGCGCAATTCCGTGGCCACCGCCTGTGCCAGCCCCTCGGGAGCCCAGCGGGGGAGCGCGACCACCAGGTTTGCGCCCCGACGCAGGTCCTCGGTCAACGTGCGCACGAACCCCTCAGGTCCCGGCAGAGACCACCAGTAGCGCCAGTCCCGGTCGCTCATCCGACGAGTGCGCGGCTCACGACCCGATCGATAGCCCAGGCCCCATCCTCCACAGGCGTCAGCAGGCTCAAAAGGTCGGCCCAGTGAATGAGTCGCCGCAACCACGCGGGATCAGGTTTGGCGTCGGGCCCCTTGAGCAGCTCCAGCCACTCCACCTCGGACAGGGGTTCACCGTATCGCGCCAGCACCTGGAGAGGATAAGCCAGTTCAGGCGGAAGGTCTTCGCACAGGATCCTGTGCAGGGTCTCTGGCAACCGTTGTCGGTAGGTCTCAAAGGTCCTCTGCCAGGCCGCGGGCACGGCCTTCAGCTCTTCCCCGAGCGGCACGAGCAGTCCACCCCACCAGCCAATAGCCTCACCCCAGGTGCCCAGATCACCCTTGTTGAGGGGACCAAAGCTGGCATCCCGCGCCCACTGCCCCACAAAGGACTCGGCCCATGGAGTGAGGGTGAAGGTACTCACCGCGCCGGAACCATTCAGCTCCCCTGCGCTCAGCCAATCCCATGCGTCTCTGGTATCGCCGACAAAAAGGATCCGGTTGAAGCTCCGTGTCGAGCGATGACGGGTGATTTTCACCGTGGCTCTGTCCACCCATGCCTGTGTCCAAGGTTCGGTGTGCGGGACCACCAGGAGATGATGGGTACCCTCCATCTTCCCGGAGGTATCCAGGGCGTCACGCAGACGGGCCTCGAACCCCTTGAGGTCCTGAAGCCCCTCAATCAGGGTTAGCTTCACGTAGTCCTTGTCCGCGACCATCTCCCGCAGGAATGGAACGACCCACGCCAACCCGGCCAGTACCGTGCCAAACAGCAGAAGCACGCCTTCCTTATCCGCCAGGACTTCCGACTCCTGCTGGCCAGTCAGGGGGCTGCGTACCCAAGGGTCGCCCCGCCTGAAGCGCCGGTAACTGGCCGCCTGGTAAAGTTCGGGCGGCGCCTTCTCGCTTACTTCCAGCAGCGCCTGTTCGATCTCGCCCGGGCTGCCCAGAAGTCCGGCGATGGCCGGGCTGCGCAGGGCATAGCTCCTCAGTTCCGGGCCCGCACGGCGGAGCACCCCGAGGCCGACCATCTCGTCCAGCAGGGCACGGAAGGCATCGTAGCTCCGGTCGGGAAACCCCTGCGGCCACCAGGTTAGCCCCTCCCGCCGGATCCACTCCGGGTCGAAGCCGTCTGCTTCCCCGTCCCCGGTCTCTTCCCGCTGCCGGGTCTCGAGGGCGATGCTCAAGGCCACGACCTGGTAGCGATTGTCCAGATCAAGTGTGATCTGGAACCGGGAGCGGATGGTCTGCTGGAGATCCCTGCTCTGGAAAACGGCCTCCACCTGCTCGCGGGTGATGACGTAGGGCGGGGACGTGGCGGGGTCGAAGCGTGCGCTGCCCACATCCTGGAGATAATCAAGCAGGTGATCGCAGACGATCTGGATGAGATTGGGGTAATAATTGGTCTGGGCCAGAATCCGGTTCACCAGCGCCGGGGACTCGAAGCGGAAGCCCAGCTGACGCAAGGGGCGCTCCACCAGTTGATAAGCCTCCCGCGCCTCGCCGTTGGCCAGCAGCGGGCCGATACAGACGGGCTTGCCAAAATGGGCCAGGGGGGTGTTTACGTCGCGTGAGGTCCGCTGCACATTGTGAAGACCGGCGAAGACGACCTTGAAGCGCCGCCCGGTACGTTCCATGAGCCCTTTGAGGGTACCCACGGTTCTGAAATGCGCGTCGCGGGCATCCTGCGCCAGGAAAGCGTCAGCCTCGTCGAGCAGCATCACAACCCTGCGCTCGGGCGCCGCATCTAACCAGCGGGTAACGGCCTCGGCCGTCCCCTCCGGTCCGCGTCGGGCATTGGGCAACACCCCTTGCCGCACCAATTCACGATCGATGGCCGGCCAGACGGCGTCGGCGGGCTCACTGAGCCCGATCTGGCGCTCCTTGAGGTCCACCCAGGCGACGATAGAACCCCGTTTCGGGTCGTGGAAATGGCGTACCACCGCCCGCAGCAGGGCGGTCTTGCCTAGCTGCCGGCCCCCATAAATCAGGTTGGTTCCGGCCTGGTCAAATACGTTCTGCACTTCACTGCGCCGACCGAAAAACAACTCGGCGGGGACGTCGCTGCTAGTCGTAACGTAGGGCTGGGCTACGGTGAAGGGCAAGGCGCAGTCGAACATCGTCGCCGGGCGGCTGCCCCGCTCGGCACAGAGGAAGTAGACCAGCGTCTCGTCGACGACGAGGACGGTCTGACTGCGTTCCCGGCTGCGGAACGCCAGATCGCGGCGACGCTTAACGGTGAGTTGTCCCAGATAGAGCACGATGACGGCGCGCCCCCCGCTCCGCGCCTGGGCCGAGGCCAGAACCTCCTCCTCGGAGGGTCGGTCCCAGACGCATAGGACCCGGTACTGCCCCTTGGCGTGGGAGCCGTAGCGCGGCACCAGGCAGATGTCCCGGTCGGAGATGGTGCGTGCGCTGACGTCGAAGACCTGCTCGCGTGCATCGCGGCCTTCCTCCGCCACCCGTGCCACCTCGACTGCGGACAGCCCCAGGCGCTCCAGGAACAACTGAAGGTTATCATGGACTTGCGGGCGCCGCGCCTTGAGTAGCAACCAGGCACGCAGCATCTCGGCGGCGCTTCGGGCCTGGGCTCCGGGCACATGGCGCATATCTACGGGTCCCACCTGAGCCCCGTGGGCGATATCATCAGGAATATCCCTGATCTGCCCCCCCCGGTTGCCAAGTTCCTTTGGCAGGCGCTCGACGAAGCCAGGGAAAAATTCGTCCTTGAAAGGATCGCGGCGCTCAGCAGGCCCCGGGATCGACTGGCCATTCTCCAGCAACGCGGCATATTCACTCGCGGTCAGGATATCCCCCACATCCAGGAGTTCAAGGACGCGCCGATACGCCTCCGGGTCGGTCCTTGAGACCTCACTCTCCTCAATACGCTGGCGGATTCCGTTGACCTCCCGGTCTCTGAGGCGTTTCAGTTCCTCCAGTACCGCCCACACGCGCCGCTTCGCCTGCCCCAGGTTTTCCCGGCTGTGGCTGTTTGCGGCCTCGATGGTCGCCACCAGCCGGGAGCGGTCATCTTCACCCAGGTAGCCAAGGCTCGCTGCCCGCTCCACCTCGTCCCGCGCCCGATCGAGGTCCACCTCAAGGTCTTTACGGCACCTCCGCAGTCCTTCTTCGCGCCGGCGCTCCAGGGAGTCCAGGAGCCCATCGGCTTCATCCTCGTGCCGCAGCCAATCCAGAATCTGGGCCGTTCGGACATGATCACAGCCCCTATTGGCTGCGTCGAAGGACGCCTCCCAGTCCGGAGGAGCCACCAGTTCAGCCAAGGCCAACAGTGGATCAGAGGCACGCTCCAGGTCGGGTTCCCACCGGTCACCGACCAGCATGGCGGACTCACCGGGGAGCAGCACACCATTCAGGCTCCGCCACCATGCCGACGGGGTCAAGGTCCCAGCAACCGTGCCATTCAGTCGCCCGCGCACGTCACGCAGGACCTTTACAAGGCAGGCAACCGCTGCATTCCCAACCAGATCCGCGGTCTCCTGCAGGGATTCAATCTGACCAAGCGCACGGTCAAGGTTGCCCAACAGTCGTTCCTTATCGGCCCGCAGGGCCGCTTCGCGTCCGGGACCTTGGGACGTTCTGGCATGCTCTCCGATCGCTTCGACCCACTTCGCAAGGAAATCCACCAACTCCGTACTGCGCTTGACCATGTCCCGCAGCGGTCCGGCCTCAATGGGCTTTCGGCTCGCCTTACGCTCACGCACGGCCAGATCGGCCTGATGGATCATCTTTTCGGCGGCTGTCCGGCTTTCAAACGCCTGCAACAGCCCGCGCGCACGCCCCAAGTCGGCCGGCCCACCGTCGACGATGATGGCGAGGGCGCTACCGAGTGTCTGCTCCCTCTCCAGCAGGTAATGCCAGACCCAGGTAGCCGGTTCGTACTTGAAATTGTGGAGCCGGTTGGTTTCCCCCCACTCCCGGGCCCGGCCGCGAAGTTCGTCCAGATAACTCCCGGGCTCCAGGTGCAGCATGGCCTGATAGCGAAATCCCGGTGCCAGAATCTGCTCACGGAGGGCGTGAAGTGCCGAGAGGCTCTCATCCAGGGGGAGTCCGCGTAACAGACCCTCCGCCCCGGAGGTATGTGGCGCCACCAGGGCAGGACGCAGCACTGCCGCGTAGGTCATGAGGATCAGGGGCCGCTGACTACGCAGGGCTCCATCCGCAAAATCAATTTCATAGAGAGGCCGCAGGGTCTCGCCAATCTCAACTACTTCCTCGCCAGCGATGCTGGTGAGATAACCCCCTAAATGGATGGCTCGCAGGGGTTCAGGGCGGATATCTTCCGGCTCAGGCGGCAAGACTTCGGCGGCCACCCGGGCGATATGGTAGGCCAACGGAATCCGTCCATCCCTGACCAGCGCCCAGGCCAGAGCCCTTGCGGTTTGCACCCGCTGCGCCTCCCCACAACTGAGCAGTTCGTTGGCCACCTCATGCGCCGAGACCTGGGCACTCCACCGCGGGAGTTCCCCGCCGGGGGTGGCCTTATCATGAGCCGGGGACTGTCCGCCAGGCATTTCACGCTCAGACAGCGAGGCAGCCTTGGCCCCGCCCTCCGGCTTTGCAGGCATCCCCGCCTGCTTGCCAGTAGCCACCGCTGGTGAAACTCTTGTGGATGGATTGGTAACTTGGCTGTCAACCAGTCCCGACGCGCCATCGTCCCTGCTTAATGAAGTCTGATCCCCCGTCGCCTCCGCACCTGCGGTTTCCTCATGCGTATCCGCGCTTTCCTGTCGATCTACGGTTGGCGCAACCGGGACAGCTTCCGCATCGTTCTCTGACTTTCCACCTTCTTCCTGAGTCGGAGAGCCAGAGGCAGTTAAATCCGGACCCGCACCCTTCCCACAGCTCGGGGCCCCGAGTGCGGCCACCAGTGCAGCCAGGTCGGCACGCAGGGTGTGCAATTCATCTTTGGCTGATTCCGCCTGCGGGGAGTGAAGCATAATATCAGCATAGTCACCTCTGGATAGCGCAGTCTCGATCGCCGCTCTATGCCCGGCTTCCCGTGCCTGGGCCTCCCGCAAGGCCTGGCCTGTCCGCTGTAACCGCTCGGCCCATTCAGCAAGCAGGTGGTGGGGAACTGCGTCTCCAGCCAGGATTTCACGGGCCCTGGATGTCTGCTCCGCAATCGAAGGCAGTTCCGCGGCATCCAGTTCGTCCAGCACCTCCATACAGTGCTGAATCATTTCCGACCGGTTGGTGAGTTTCGCGTAGTTCTGAGCCAGTTTTTCCAGGTGCTCAGCAGCCTCCTTGAACCAGCCCGCCAGGTCCTCTGAAGGAGGGGACGCTATGGCTTCGGCAACGTGGCGCCCGACCTCTTCCAGAGCCTCCCGCCACTCATTCTCGATGGCCTGAGGATCGCTCAGTTCCGCCTTCCCCGTTGCCTCTTCGGAGCGCTCGGCCACAGTTTTATAGATGAACAATAACCATTGGTGCCACCAGCCATACTCCGGATGACCCTCATGGGCGAGAAGTTCCCAAACTCTGCTTAAGTCCTTCTTATCCTGTTCAAGGGCCGCCTCGGCCGCCTCGCGATCAGGGCATGAGTTCAATCCTTGCAAGGCCACGCGCAACGGAAGGAAGAGGACCTCTTTCCAGTGGCTTTTATTCTTGCGCATTACCAAGGCATGAAGTGCGTCCAGGACCTGGCTACGGGTGTTGCGATCCTGCATCAGCCGGAACAGGGCCTCATAAAAGGCATCCTCCGCCTGGCGAACATCAGGCCATTGTTCCGGGAATGCCTTTTTGAAGGCTTGGGAGATAACTGTTCGGTGCTGCTCGCTGTAGCTCAGCACCTTGTGCAAATTCGCCGCATCGAGCAGCGCCTCTGGCTTGCCCGGTACCTTCATCACCATCTTCGTTCTCTCGACATAGTCTTCCATCACCTGCGATCCCCGTTAACCGTATTGTGAATAATTGCAGCCATGGCTTTCATCATCAGTAATCCAAAGAGACACCTGCTAGAAGTCAAGACACCATTCCTTTGGCAGGTCAGGGTTACCGTACCGGAGCACACCTGAGGGTTCAAGCAACCGAAAGTCATGGGCTCAGGGTCATTAGGGCATCCCAGAACACTGCGGCTTGCCCTAAAGACGACGCAGGCACTGGATGCGGGAGGGGGTGGGTAGCGCTCATACCCCTAGTCTGCCACAGCCGTCGGACAGCGGCTGTCGGACCACTGGGGTCTCATCACCCCGCATGCCCGGGCTGGGTCGGTCTGGACCACGCGGGCCACCACCCCAGCGGCTAAGCAGCCCGGGCCAGGCAGTGCATGATGTTCTCGGCCTTGAGCAGGGCCGTGGTCAGGGCCTCCGTCTGCCCCTCGTACCCCGGACGTCCCGGGGCCAGCCGTTGCCAGTTGGCCAGGACACACGCCAGGCCACTGGTGATGTCCATCCACTCCTTGACGGCATCCTGGGGATCGCCCGTCGGACAGATGGCCTTCTGATAAATAACCTGGGCCACCGTGTCCGGCGTGATGTCGTGCTGCATGAACCTAATCTCCTCTGAAGAGGCCCGGTCGGCACCGCGCGCCAAAACCCGGCGGGCCGCTGGCCAATAATTTGAATCCAGTAACAATCTCTACTCCCACCCGCGGTCCCTGCCCATGCTCCTGACTGTTAGCTTAGCGCCTAACCGGGCCATGTCCAACAAACCTGCCCCCGGGCCGCTCCCGCCACCCTGCGC
>SACH01000575.1 GCA_009928645.1 Gammaproteobacteria bacterium
GACCTGCACTGGATCATCAAGCGGGAAAACTTCGACAAGGTGCTCAAGCGCCTGGTCTGCGGAGGGTAAGCCATGACCGATATTCCCATTCCCCCGCATAGCAGCGCATCGGAGCAGGCCCTGATCGGAGCGGCCCTCACCGACCCGCAAGTCTACGAGCGCGTGGCCGACCTGGTCCGCGCCGAGGATTTCTACCAGGCCAACCATCGCGTCATCTGGGCCACCCTGGCCACCATGGCGGAAGGCAATCACCCCCTGGACATCTTCACCGTCGCCGAGCGTCTGGAGCGGGATGGCAACCTGGAAGATGTCGGCGGCCTGGCCTATCTTGGCACCCTGGCCTGCGGCAGTGTCACCTCGGCCAACAGCCGCGCCTATGCCGGCCACGTCCGCGAGGCGGCCACCAAGCGTGCTTTGATCGCGGCCGGCAGCGAGCAAATCGACGCCGCCTATAACCCCGAGGGCCGGGAGGCGCGGGAATTGCTGGCGGAAGCCCAGGACCGCCTGGCGCAACTGGCGGAGCGCGGCGTCCTCGGCAATGGCTGGATCAGCAGCCAGGACGCCACCATCCGCGCCATTGAGCGCATCGAGCGCCTGTTTGCGGCTGGCGGCGGCATGGTGGGGGTCAGTACCGGCTGGGCCGATCTGGACGCCATGACGCGCGGCCTGGAGCCCGGGTCGCTGGTGATCATCGCCGCGCGCCCGAGCATGGGCAAAACGACGGCGGCGGTCCAGATCGCGCAACACATCGCCAGTAACCACGACAAGCCGGCGGCCCTGTTCAGCCTGGAGATGTCCGCTGAGGCCCTGGCCTTACGCATGCTCTCCGCCTCCGGGCGCATCGACCATGACCACTTACGCTCGGCGCAACTGGAGGAGGACGAGCTTCAACGCTTGACGCCGGCCTCGACCAAGACCGGCAGCCTCAACCTGCACATCGACGACCAGTCGGGCCTGAGCGTGTCTGATCTCATCGTCCGCGCCAAGCGCCTGCATCGCCAGCATGGCGGCCTGTCGGTGATCGCCATTGACTACCTGGGTCTGCTGGCGGTGCCGTCCAAAGTGGAAACCCATGCACTGGCCATCGGGCGCATCACCGCTGCCCTCAAGGGCCTGGCCAAGTCACTGCATGTGCCGGTCATCCTGCTGAGCCAACTCAACCGCGATGTTGAGAAGCGCCCCAACAAGCGCCCGATCATGTCTGACCTGCGCGATTCAGGGTCGATTGAGCAGGACGCCGACCTGATCCTGTTCCTCTACCGTGACGAGGTGTATCACGAGGACAGCAAGGACAAGGGCATTGCCGAGATCATCGTCGGCAAGCAACGTAATGGTCCCACGGGCACGGTGCGCCTGGCCTGGCAGGGCAAGTATTGCCGTTTCGATAACCTGGCCCCGGAGTGGGAGCGGGAAATGGCGCCACCTTCCAAGCCAGCCAGAAGCTACGAGTACTGAAGCCCATGACCCAACCCGCCACCCAACTCGACCTCCTCGACGGCCGCCGCAAGCGCCGCGCGCCCCGGGTCCGCACGCCCGAGCACCTCGAGCAGGTGGCCTTGATGCAATGGGC
>SACH01000576.1 GCA_009928645.1 Gammaproteobacteria bacterium
CGGATGGGCCCAGCAGGCCAGCGCCGGCGCCCGGGGTTCCGGCGGCGCTGGCCTGCCGTGAGCAGGACCACATTACCCGATCACCGATACGGCAATGCGCCAGTTTTATGTCGGCAGATTCGCGCCGGTTTCACGCCGGCGCCGACACGCCGCGTGCGGGTGGCGGGGCTGGTCAGGCCCGGCAGGTGGCCAATAAGCAGCAAACCTGCCACGGGCAGGGCGCGATCGGCACCCGGCACGGCCCTCAGCCCCGTGCGGTTCGGCCTGGATGTAGCAGGATCGGCTCACGGGCCCGCGTAATACCATCGCATGGCCAGAATGGCCAGAGGCCTGTCCGCCGGCCTCCTGGCCACCGGTAAATTGGCGGAAGACAGCGCGGCGCTGTGCGCGGTCAGGAGCGCGGATGACGGCTGCCACCGGATGGCGATTGCGTATGCCCAGTGATGACTTGGCGATCCGCCTGCGCTGCTGCGAGACGGCGCTGGATGCCCCGATCCCACGGGGTTTTCAGATCGGGGCCCGCCGGGACGGCCGGAGCTTCACCCGACTGATCCATGAGGTCTGCACCTGCGATGAGCCGCTACGCATGAACGGTTGTTCAGCACCACATCAACTTCGCTGACCTGCAGACCTGGCAGAAACGCGGCTTTGGCGTTTGCTGGCGGGAGCGGCGGATCGTTGGCCATAACCCCCTGACCAATACAGAGACCCTGGCACGGCGGCGGTCGCTGCACACGGACGACCATCTCCCGGGAAGAAGGACTACGCCGCCGCCATCAGGCGGCTGCTCGCGGGAAAATTCCACGCTGGGGATGACGACCCTGGAGCATTTTCTTATCCTTAGCCGCACCTTAGACTGGCTGGACTTGGGCAAGACGGAGAGACTGACGCGATGGCACTCACTAAAGCCGACATGGTTGACTACCTCTTTGAGCAACTCGGCCTCACCAAAGCCGACGCCAAGGACTTGGTGGAACGGTTCTTTGAGGAGATCCGGGTTACCCTAGAGCGTGGCGAGCCGGTGAAAGTGTCCGGATTCGGTAATTTCGACCTTCGCGAGAAAAATGAGCGTCCGGGACGCAATCCCAAGACGGGCGAGGAAATCCCCATCACGGCGCGGCGGGTCGTGACCTTCTATCCTGGCCAGAAACTCAAGTCGCAGGTGGAAACCTATGTGGAAACTGAGTAGTAGCGGCAGCTCCGACCTTGCGGGGAGATGCGTCACCGCCGAGACCTGAAGCCCTTCGAGTAGCTGGAAGGAAAGGTTATGGTGAGGAGGTCGTCCCGAGGGACATACGGGGGACTTGTAGGGACAGGCAGGTGACTCCGACTTGATACACGGGATGTCACCCATGCCACTCGTCCGCGTAATCAGGGGGTCGCGCCCAAGCGGCCACTGCGAAGCGATGATTGTGCTTCAGGTTGACGCTGAAAGCGGATAACCTCCCCATCTATCAGTTGTTCCGTTCATGGGACCAACCGGTCGTAAAGAGGACTTTAGACAGCGTCCGCTTTCGCTCGCCCATGACATCCACCTCTTCTCCCGGGCCAGCAACATGCCGCACACGT
>SACH01000577.1 GCA_009928645.1 Gammaproteobacteria bacterium
GAAGGCGGGGGTGGCGGTGGGGCCGAGGTAGACGTCCCCGGTGACGCTGGTGGTGGTGTGGACGCCGAGGAAGGGGACGCGCAGGTCGGGCACCGGGTAGATGAGGTGCTGGACGCGGATGCCGGCGCGCGGGTCCAGTTTGTAATAGGCGCCGCGAAAGGGCAGCAGGGTGTAGCGCTGGCCGGCACCAAACTGGTGGGCGACGGTGTCGGCATGGGCGCCGGCGCAGTTGATGGCATGGCCGTAGCCAAGGGTCGTGCCGCTCCAGATGAGCCGCTGGCGGGCGGGATCGACCTGGTCGAGGTGGCCGCCGGTGAGGAGGGTGACGCCGGCCGCTTGAACCTCGCGGCTGAGGGCCTCCAGGACGGCGGCGGGGGAAACGACGGCGGTGCCGGGGACGAGGAGGGCCTCGCCGGTGGCGGAGCGCACGTCGGGCTCCAGGCGCTGAAGGTCGGCGGCGTGGAGGCGGGTGACCGGGATGCCATGCTCCTGGGCGCGGGCTTGCAGCAGGTCCAGTTGCGGGGCGTCCGCGGCCTGGACGGGGACCAACAGCTTGCCGGGGCGGATGAAGGGGAGTTGGCGCTCCTGGCAGTAGGCCGCCAGTTCCGCGGCCCCTTGGGCACAGACCCGGGCCTTGAGGGTTCCCGGCGGGTAGTAGATGCCGCTGTGCAGGACGCCGCTGTTGCGGCCGCTGGCGTGACGGCCGGGGGCGGGTTCTTTTTCCAGGATGGTGACCTGCTGGTCGGGATAGCGGCGCTTGAGCTCGCGCGCCAGGGCCAGGCCGACAATGCCGGCGCCGATGATGAGGAAGTCGGGGTTCACGGGGTGGGGTTAGGAGGATAAGGGTTAGGCGATGATGCTCCACCAGGGGGCGAGGTGCGCCGTTTAGTCCTGCCAGTCCAGTGAGGCCACTCAGGCCACTCAGGCCAGTCAGTCCAGTCAGTCCAGTCAGTCCAGCAAGGCCAGCCAAACCAGCTAGTCCAGGATTTCCCTCAGGCACCCTTCTTGGCCGGATGATAGGCGAATTCCGCCCATGGGCGGTACCGGCTAAACTGGTGAGTAACCGGTCTGCCCCCTCTCCCCAACCCTCCCCCGCCAGGGGGGAGGGAGCAAGAGCCTCAGCGGCTGTTGCTACCTATGCCAGTTTACCTATGCCAGTCCAGGCAGCATGGGGGTGTGGACGATTACTCTGAGGGGAGCTTTTTCCACTAGGACATCTCAGCGGACAGATCCTTAAGGACCATGAACACTAAACGACCACCAGCTAAAGCTGGTGGGTTTGCGCCGGGCGCAGAGGACTGAAAGTCCACCCTAATTGCGCCCGGCGCCAGAAGATGAGTTACCTGAAAGGCTTTCGCATTTTGATAACTGGATCTACGGCTTCAACTCAGTCCGCCCAGAGGATCATAGCTGAAAGCTAACCGGCTGAAAGCCGGTGGTTTTAACCTTGGATTTGGAAATAAAACGATTGTCATCATCGGCGCTGGCCCGGCGGGGCTGACCGCGGCCCTGGAGCTGCTGCGCGGTGCCCGGTGCCGGGTCATCGTGCTGGAGGCCAGC
>SACH01000578.1 GCA_009928645.1 Gammaproteobacteria bacterium
GGCAGCGCGGTCGGCGCAGAGCTGAGCCCACTGGCTCAGCCGCCCCTCCAGAAACCAGTCCGGAAAACCAATGCCCGCCGGCAACCGGCGCTGGGAATCAAAACGGTCAAGATACTCTTGTACGTCCGCTGACCGTCCGAGCAGATAAGACAGGCTGGCCAGCTTAGAAAAATATCGGTGGTCCGCCATGGCCGTCCTGATTTCCTCCCAGGTGGGTAGAGTCAAGGGAGCGGGCAGGCTGCCCGCCCGCGCGGCGAGATGCAGGAACACAAAACAGAATCCCGGGGGCGCCGGGTCCTGATGCGCGGCGAATAGGCGCTGGCGCAGGGGTTCCTGGCTGGCCAGGACCAGGTCGAGCGCCCCCCGGTCGCCATGCCGCCAGCCATAGGCGGCGCAGGCGCGCAACAGGTAGAGCGCATCGAAATTTCCCGCACCCACCGCGCCCAGGTCCGGCTGGTGCGCCAGTGCGGCACGGGCCTCGCCCAACCAGACGCCCATTTCCTCGCGTTCCCCGGCCCCCGCATCAGGCAGCCAGGCAGCCACATAAAGCAGCCACGCCAGTTCCCGGACCCCGTCGCGGTGAAAGTGGTTGATGGCCTCATCACGCTTGATGCGGAAATGGGTCAGCGCCTGACGCAACTCACCGGCACGCAGGGCGATGCGGGCCTGGCGATCCCGGAGCTTGTGGCGCTGCCAATCGGCCCCGGGCTGTTGCCGCTGAGCCAGGATCTCCTCCAGTTCGATCGCCAGGGTCCGGGCCGGTGCCGGCAGATTCAGATCAATCGCCAGATCCAGGACGTGACCGAGGAAATCGGTCGTCTGCAGGTCGGGATCGGTGCGTGCCATGCCCCGGATGCCCCGGGCGACATCCCGCAGGGCCAGTCCGTAGCGTCCCCGCCGGTAATAAATACGACTCCAGCAGTGGAGCATGCGCGGCGTGAGCGTCACGCCCGCTGTGTTCAGGGCCTCCCGCAGGGCTTCACAGCGCGGGATCAGGTCCTGCGCGTAGGCCTCGGCTAGCAGGGCGAGGAGCGAACCGACCCAGGCCCGCGTCTGATTGCCCGTCAGGCCGGGTTCCACCGCGCTGAGCAGACCCAGGAGCCACTGCTCGCGGGGCTCGTTGGCCGGGGTCACGCCCAGCAAGCGGCGCAGGGTCGTCTCCGCCCCGTCCAGACTCTCACCGGCCAGCAGGTGACGCCGGGTGAGGCGCTCCAGCAGGGTCACCAGGGCACGGGTATCGTTGTGCTGCACCGCGCTGACCAGGCGCTCATCGCTCCAGGCGTCGTGGGGGACCTCCGCCCCCTGGCGGCGCAGGTCAGGCGCGCCCAGCAACAGCAAGCGCCGGGCGCCTCCCGCGGCCGCGGGGGGGCTGGCGGCCGCGCCCAGGGCATCGTCCACCCGCGCGCCGGCGACCCACGCCGGCAGGAAGTCGGCGAGGAATTCCCCGGCCCCCGTCAGCGTCGGGCGGCCCAGGGGCGCGATCACCGTCCGCGCCCCGGCCGCCAGCAACTGGCGGCCCAGGTCGATCAGGTTGCCGTCCTCATCGCCACAGGCCAGGAG
>SACH01000111.1 GCA_009928645.1 Gammaproteobacteria bacterium
AGCGGGATTGGCCCACGCCACCCGTCCAGCACAGTCTATCCGATGCCGGCGAGGGGAAACCTTACCAAATATTACCTTCAGCAAATGTCTTGCCTCCGTGTCACCGCCTTCCCCTCGGTTCATCACGGCGCGAAACGAAGCCATATTTGCGCGGGGGGCGAAATGGGCCATTTTGCGAAACGAACCCATTTGCGCGGGGCGCGAAAAAGGCCATTTTGCGAAACGAACCCATTTCACCGTGGGCAAAAATTGCCGTCCGGAGTGGAATCATTGCCGCGCGGATATTCCCCGGCGGGGCCCAGCTCACTACCCTTCGCCGTCGTTGGCTGGCAGGACCGCCGCGCTGCCCAAGCAGCCAGCGGAGCGCTTGCAGCCTCAAATTTACACTGTTGGGCTACTCGATCGAGGAGAGGCTGAAGCGATGACGCGTGACGTGGCGGTGGAGATCGGTCTGGCGGGTTTGCATGTCCTGGTGGTGGATGACGACGACATCAACCTGGCTGTCGCCGAGCACTTACTGGGCCAGGAAGGGGCCCGGGTGACGCGGGCCTGTCAGGGTCAGGAGGCCTTGAACCATCTCCGGGAGCGACCCGATGGCTATGATGTCGTGCTGATGGATATCCGCATGCCGGTCATGGATGGGCTCACCGCCAGCCGTCTCATCCGGCGTACCTTGGGCCTGACCGCGCTGCCCATCATCGCCCTGACCGCGGAAGACCCGCTGTGGTTGGACCTGGAAGCCGAGCGGGCGGGGATCGATGCCATCCTGGAGAAACCCTTGTCGACCAGCCGCCTCACCGCCTGTCTGACCGAGGTACGTCCGCTCAAGGCCCGCACCGGACCCGCCTCCCCCCCTGGGGTGACCGCGCAACCCGCCCCCCTCGCTGACACCCTCTCCCCCTGGCCGCGCTTGTCCGGGTGCGGGTAGGGGTTGTGCTAGGCTGCCGGCCAACCACACCCTCCGGTGAACCGTCAACCGGTCAAGGTGATACCCGCGCATGACGATGGGTGATGAGGCCCCCGTGACGCCCTGTCCCAATGAAGAACGCCTGCGCCTGGCCGTGGAAGGGGCCCAACTGGGTCTCTGGGATGGCCATCACCCCTCGGGGGAGCTCTACTGGAACGATCAGAGTTTCCGCCAGTTCGGTCTGCCGATCGGGGAGGCCATGACCTACGCGCGTTTCCTGGCGCTGCTGGCGCCCGAGGACCGGGCGCGGGTGGAGCAGGCCTGGCGTCGGGCCGCCGATGGCCGGGAAGATTACCGGGTGGACTTTCCCATCATCTGGCCGGATGGCTCCCGCCATTGGATCCGCGCCGTGGGCCGGGTCTATTGCGGTCCGGACGGTCAACCCGTCCGGGTGAGCGGCATTCACATCGATATCACCGCGCAGAAGGCGGCCGAGCAGGAGATCCAGGCCCTCAACGCCCGACTGGAGGAACGGATCAAGGCCCGCACCGCCGAACTGGAGGCGGAGATCGCCACCCGCCAGCGTCTTGCGGAAGAGCTGCGCCTCTTCAAGGCGGTCGTCGAGGTCGCCGAAGAGGCTATCGCCATCAGTCGGCCCGACGGTCAGCTTCACTACATCAACCCCGCCCACGAAAAGCTCTTCGGCTTCACCCTCGCCGAGGCCCGCGCGCGCAACTACCGCGACGACTATCCACCCGAGTCCCTCGCCGTCCTGGAGGAAGAGGTGGTGCCGCGGCTGGCGCGGGGTGAAAGCTGGGCGGGGGAACTGGAGGTCCAGGATCGCTGGGGCCGGCGCTTCCCTCTGTGGGAGCGCGCGGGATCGCTACGCCAGAGCGATGGCACCCTGGGGTACGCCTTTGGCTTCATGCATGAGATCAGCGAACGCAAGGCGGCCGAAAGGGCCTTGGTGCGCAAGGAGGCGGAGCTGCGCAAGCTGATCGATGGTTTGCCGATCGGCGTCATCATCGCCGACTACCCCGCCGCGCAACACATCGACTACATCAACGCTCAGATCACGCGCACCTATGGCTATACCCTGGAGGATGTGCCAACCACGGAAGACTGGTTCGTCAAGGCCTATCCCGATGCGGACTACCGGCGACAGGTGCGGGACCTCTGGCAGCAGACCCTGTGCCGATCAGCCGAACGGCAAGGCCGCGTGGAGACCCACGAATACCGCATCCGCTGCAAGGATGGCCAGAGCCGCGCCACCCTGATCAATGCCGTGGTCCTGGAGGGCCGCCTCGTCGCCACCCTGGTGGATCTCAGCGCCTACCGTCAACTGGAGGCGCGGGCGCACCTTAGCGAGGAACGTTTTCGGCTGATCGCCGAGCATTCCCGGGACTACATCTGGACCATGAACCTGGCGGGCAAATTCACCTATGTCAGCCCCTCCCTGGAGTCGCTGCTGGGCTACACGCCCGAGGAATACCAGTCATTGCCTTTCGGCAGCGCGTTCAGCCCCGAATCCCAGGCCCGCGTCCAGGAAGCTCTGGCGGAGGCCCGCGCCCGGGTGGCGGCCCGGCAGCCTTATGTATTTGAGGCCGAGTTGGAACAACGGGGCAAAGACGGGTCTTTCCACTGGTCCCATGAGATCGCCGTGGCGATGTATGACCGTGACGGCCAGTTCATCGAGTTCATGGGTATCACCCGCGACATCACCCTGCGTAAGCAGCAAGAGGCAGCGCTGCGGCAGGCCCGGGATGCCGCCGAGGCCGCCAGCGCCGCCAAGAGCCGCTTCCTGGCCACCATCACCCACGAACTGCGCACCCCCCTGCATGCCATCCTCGGCTTTACCCAGGTCCTGGCCGGGCTGGAGGAGGCCCCTGGGCCAGAGGCGTCCCCCAACGCGAAAGAGGCCCAGCGCCGCCGGGACCTGCTGGCGGGTATCGAGCGCAACGGTCGCCATCTGCTGGCCCTGGTCAACGACCTGCTTGACCTGAGCCGACTGGAGAGCGGGCACCTCGCGCTGCGTGCCCGCCCCACGGGGCTGCGTCGGCTGCTGGAAAACTGCCTGGCAGACTTCGCGGCCCTGGCGGCGGAGCGGGGTTTGGGGCTCTACCTCAAATTCCACCCCAAGCTGCCAGCCCGCCTGCTCATCGACCGGTTGCGGCTGCGCCAGATCCTGGCCAATCTGCTCGGCAACGCGCTCACCTACACCCCGCGGGGCGAGGTGACGCTGATGGCGGAGGCCGCCCCCAGCGCCACCGGTCCCGGGGCGGTAGCCCTCAGCCTCAGCGTGACGGACACGGGCCCGGGGATCGCGCCCGCCGACCATGACTTCATCTTCAGCCTCTTTGGCCGGGGGGAGGACGGGCTGAAAGCCGGCAAGTCCAAGGGCACCGGCCTGGGCCTGGTCATCTGTCGCCAACTGGCCACGCTGATGGGGGGTGAAATCCGCCTGGACAGCGTGCCGGGCCAGGGCAGTCGTTTCACCCTCTGGCTCCCCGCCGTACCGCTGGCCAGAACGGGCAAGGGCCAGGCAGGGAAAACGAAAGGCGGCGTCCGCTTGCCCGGGGTCGGGGCCGATGATGAGCTGTCGACTACCGTCAGGGCGGCAGCGATCCCCATCCCTTCGCCATCATCCCCGCCGGCTGCCCCAGCCTTATCGACACCTTCACCCCCGATCCCGTCCTTGGCATCACCCACCGCTCCGGTCCCGCCCCCGTCTTCGGCCCCTGGACCCTCCTTGCCGCGCAATCGCGGACCCGCTCAAGTTCCGTTGACCCTGCTGGTCATCGATGACGAGCCGGATAATCAGCACCTGGCCGCCGAGATCCTCCGGGATCAGGGCCTGGACCTGGTCAGCGCACCCGATGGCGCCACGGGCCTGCAACTGGCCGCCACCCTGCGGCCAGACCTGATCCTGCTCGACATCCGCATGCCGGGTCTGGACGGCTTTCAGGTCTGCGAACGCCTCAAGGCCGACCCGGCGACCCGCTCGATCCCGGTGATCTTCCTCTCCGCCCTGGATCACTACGAGGACAAGGCGCGCGGCTTCGCCGCCGGCGGGGTGGACTATGTCACCAAGCCCTGTGATGCCCGTGAACTGCTGCTGCGGGTCACCAATCATTTGCGCCTGGCCCAGGCGGCGCCCGGTCCGGCGGTGGTCAGTCCGGGGGAGCCCCCCGCGGCGGAGGGTATGACGGCCCCGGATCGGTCCCTGGTGATCCTCCTGCGCGCCCGCGACCGGTTATTGGCGGACCTGGCCAATCCTCCCGACCTGAATGCCCTGGCCCGCGACTGCGGGACCAATCGCACCACCTTGCAGCACCTTTTCCAGGCCAAACTGGGGATGAGCGTCTTTGGCTACCTGCGCGAGCAACGCCTGCAACGGGCGCGTCGCCTCTTGGCGGCCGGTGGGCACGGCATCGACGAGGTTGCCACGCGCGTTGGCTATCGCCATGGCCATAACCTTACGCGGGCCTTCAAACAGCGGTTTGGCCTGACCCCGAGCCAGTTGCTACACCTCGGCATTCAAATGCCGTTCTGATTGAGGGCTTATCCAGATGAGCAGCGCCCCCATTGATACCCCCGCGGAGATAGCGGCCGAGCGGGAAGTCCAGGCCCTCGACCCTGCACTGGAAGAACGGATCAAGGCCCGCACCGCCACACTGGAGGCGGAGATCAGTGCCCGACGCCGGCTGGAGGATGAACTGCGCACCCGCAACGCGCACCTCGAACGTCAGATAGCAGACTGCGCCACCGAAATCCGTGCCGCCTATAACGCCCTGCGGGAAAGCGAAAGCCGCTTTCGCGCCATCTTCAACCACGTCAGTGACGGCATCCTCATCCAGGACCCCGAGACTGGCGAGGTCCTCGCCATCAATGACCGACTGGCGGAGCAGTTTGGCGGCCGCCATGAGGAGGTGCTTGCCATGGGCTTCGGCGCCCTGCTGGCCGGGACGCCACCCTACACCCTGGCTGACGCCGGCCGGAAGATCCAACTGTTGCTGACCACGGGGCCGCAAAGCTTCGAATGGCTGGCCCATCGGCGCGACGGCAGCACCTATTGGATCGAGGTCAGTCTGAGCCTGGCCCTGATCAATGGCCACACCCACCTCCTGGCCCTGACGCGTGACATCTCCTCGCGCAAGGACGTGGAACTGGCCCTGCGCGAAAGCGAAGAGCGCTACCGCACCCTCTTTGACAGCGTCGTCGATGCCATTTTCGTGCTGGATCTGGAAGGGAACTTCCTCGCGGTCAACGATCATGCCTGCCAGCGGTACGGCTACCGTCGGGAGGAATTCCTGAAACTGCATATCAGCGCGATCGATTCCCCCGCGGATGCCGTCCACGCACCGGCCCGCCTGGCGGCGATCATGCGCGAGGGCCAGGTCACCTTCGAGGCCCGGCACCAGGATGCCCAAGGCCGCCCACTGGCGGTCGAGGCCCGGGCGAGCCGAATCCTGTTCAATGGCCGCCCGGCCATGCTCAGCGTGGTGCGGGACCTCGCCGAGCAGCGGAAGGCCGCGGAGCCTATGAGGTATCTTGCGGTTAATCGTTCCCACCCCCCTGGCTGCCTGGGCTGGCATGGGTCGCTCAGCCGCTGATTCTCTTGTTCCCTCACCCTTGGCGGGGGTCCGTTCCGGGTGCATCCGGGTTGCGGGGCCGTGGGGCCCTTTGGGGGGTATAAGTCGTTGCTGCCGTTAAGTCATTTCAAGGCGCTGAAGGCAGGGCCGGGTGCCGATCGCGCCCTGCCCGTGGCGGGGGTGCTGGTCATGGGCCTCCTGCTGGGCCTGAGCAGCACCTACAGCTACCTGCTCTTCCATACCCTGGTAGAGCTGTTCAGCATCGGCGTCGCCTTCGCCATCCTGCTCCTGATCTGGAACACCCGGGAGGCGCAGGGCATCGGCCTCCTGCGGATCATCGCCCTCGGTTTTAGCGGCGCCGCCGTCATCGACCTGGCGCATGTCCTCGCCTACAAGGGCATGAGCGTCTTCCCCGGCACTGACGCCAACCTGCCGACCCAGCTCTGGATCGCCGCCCGGTACCTCCAGGCCCTCACCCTCCTGGGGGCGCCCTGGCTCGCGCGCCGCCAGGTGCCCCTGGCCGGTTTGGCGGCGGCCTGTGGCGCCGTGACGCTGCTGCTGATCCTGGCCGTGTTCGCGGGCTATTTCCCGGACTGCTACCTCGAAGGCCAGGGCCTGACCCCCTTCAAGGTCGGCAGCGAATACCTGATCGTGGTCCTCATCCTGGTCGCGATGGGCTTGCTGCACCGGGTGCGGGCCACATTGGCGCCGACGACCTATCGTCTCTTGCAGGCCATGGCCCTGGTCACCGTCGTCCAGGAACTTGCCTTCACCGCCTATATCGGCGTCTACGACCTGGTCAACATGACGGGGCACCTGCTCAAGCTGGTGGCCTACTATCTGCTCTACCGCGCCCTCTTCGTCACCGTCATTCGCGACCCCTTCATGACCCTGTTCCGGGATCTCAAGGCCGCGGAGCAGTCCCTGCGCGCCTCCCAGGTGGAGGTCCAACGACATAACGCCGACCTGGAGCGCCGGGTGGCGAAACGGACCGCCGAGCTGGAGGCGGAGGTCATCGAGCGGCGGCGTGCCGAGCAGGCCCTGACCGAGAGCGCTGCCAACTTCCGGGCCTTTTTTGAAACCGTTGGCGATCTGATTGTCGTCGCCGCCCCCGACGGGCGCATCCTGTTTGCCAATCCGGCCTGCCAGCGCATCCTTGGTTATGACGAGACCGCACTGGCCCGCTTGGGGGTGCTGGATCTCCATCCTGCGGACTGCCGGGAGGAGGCCGCCGAGATCTTCGCCGCCATGTTCCGCGGTGAGCGCGAGACCTGCCCCCTGCCGTTGGCCAGCAAGGAGGGGGTGAAGATCCCCGTCGAGACCCGGGTCTGGCCGGGGCGCTGGGATGGCGCCGATTGCATCTATGGGGTCAGCAAGGATCTGCGGGCGGAGCAGGAGGCCCAGCAGCGCTTTGAGCGCCTGTTCCACAACAATCCGGCCCTGATGGCCCTGACCAGCCTGCCGGAGCGGTGTTTCATCGACGTCAACCAGGCCTTTCTCGACGCCCTGGGCTACCCGCGGGGGGAGGTGATCGGCAAGACCGCCGCGGAGCTGGGCCTCTTCGCGGACCCAGGGCAGCAGCAAACCGTGACGGACTCTTTGCGGATCGGCGACCGGTTTCGTGATGTCGAGCTCCGGGTGCGGTGCAAGGACGGGTTGGTGCTGGATGGCCTCTTGTCTGGCGAGGTCATCCGCAGTCAGGGCCGGGCGTATTTCCTGACGGTGATGATCGACATCACCCGGCGCAAGCAGGCCGAACACCGCCTGCGGGAAAGCGAGCGGCGCTACCAGGAGCTGAACGCGCAACTGGAACTGAAGGTCGAGGCGCGCACCCAGGACCTGCGGACCGCCAATGACGCCCTGCGGGAGAACATCACCGCGTTGGAGCACGCCTTGGCGCGCATCGAGTACCTGGCCTACCACGATGAGATGACCGGCCTGCCCAACCGGGTGCTGGGGCAGTACCAGTTGCAGCAGGCCCTCGCCACCGCCCGTCGCCACCAGCAGGGGCTGGCGGTGGTCTATCTCGACCTGGACCGCTTCAAATATGTCAACGATACCCATGGCCATGCCGCCGGCGATCAACTGCTGCGGGAACTGGCGCGGCGGATGGCGGGGCTGTTGCGGGCCGAGGATAGCCTCTGCCGCCTCGCCGCCGATGAGTTCATGCTGGTCCTGCCGGGACTGACCCCCGGCGAGGCGATGGCGGCCGTCGCCCCGGTTTGTGAGCGCTTGCTGGCCAGCCTGGCCGCGCCCTGTGAGATTGCCGGGCGGCAGATCCACGCCTCCTTCTCCATCGGGGTCGCGGTCTATCCCGAGGACGGCGCCGAGGGCGAGGCGCTGATGCGCTATGCCGATACCGCCCTCTTCGAGGCCAAGCGCGCCGGGCGCCAGACCTATCGCTTCTTCGAGGCGCGGATGAACGACGAGTTGACGCGCTTCCTGGAGACCCGCGATGCCCTGCGGCTGGCCCTGGAGCGCCAGGAGTTCGTCCTGCACTATCAGCCGCAGCTCGATCTGCGCACCGGCCGGGTGGTGGGGGTCGAGGCCCTACTGCGCTGGCAACGGCCGGATGCCGGGCTGGTCCTGCCCGGGGCCTTCATCGGCGTAGCCGAGGAGAGCGGGCTCATCGTCTCCATCGGCCGCTGGGTGCTGATGGAGGCCTGTCGCCAGGCCGCCGCCTGGCGCGCCGCGGGCTGGCCGGACCTGGTGATGGCGG
>SACH01000579.1 GCA_009928645.1 Gammaproteobacteria bacterium
GCCATGACCGCCGCGGAAACCGGCCACCTGGTGTTCGGTACCCTCCACACTACCTCCGCCGCCAAGACCGTCAACCGCATCATCGACGTCTTCCCGGCGGCGGAGAAGGACATGGTCCGTTCCATGTTGTCCGAATCCCTGCGCGCCGTCGTTGCCCAGACCCTCCTCAAGAAGGTCGGCGGCGGCCGGGTGGCGGCCCACGAGATCATGATCGGCACCCCCGCCATCCGCAACCTGATCCGCGAAGACAAGGTGGCCCAGATGTACTCCGCCATCCAGACCGGCCAGGCTTATGGCATGCAGACCCTGGACCAGAACCTGGCGGAGCAGCTCAAGCAAGGGCTGATCACCCGTGCGGATGCCCTGTCCAAGGCCCAGAACAAGGATTCCTTCTCCTGACGGTCACTGCCCTCTTGACAGCCGTCGCAGTGAGCCTAATACCCTGGCCATGGGGGCTGAATGTCCGTTCAGGCGAGCAAGATGCCGCCAGTCCAACTCCCAACACAAGGGGCCCAGTAGTTATTGCGTTGCGGTGAGGGGCATCCTGGACATTCCCGGCCCAACTCGTCGCTCTTCCATGCCAGGAACCGTTTGATCCTCATGGCCGGTCTCCAGCCGCAGCCTAGCCAGAAAGTAGCCAGAAAGTGGCGGGACCTTTCATAACCCCCACCCGACGCCGGTGAGAACCAAGATGGATTTCAACCAACTCCTCATCCTGATGGCCCAGAAGAAGGGCTCCGACATGTTCATCACCGCCGGGCGGCCACCAGGGATCAAGATCGATGGCGTCATCCGCAATGTCGGCAATGAGCCCCTGACCGCCCGCCAGGCCCATGACCTGGTCTACAGCGTGATGAACGAGAAGCAGCAGAAGGAGTTCGAGGAGACCAAGGAGTGCCAGTTCGCCATCGACGCCAAGGGCGTGGGGCGCTTCCGCGTCAGCGCCCTAGTGCAGCGGGACACCGCCTGCATGGTGTTGCGCCGCATCGAGACCAAGATCCCCAGCCTGGATGATTTGCGTTTGCCGCCCGTTATCAAGGAACTGGCGATGACCAAGCGCGGGCTCATCATCTTCGTCGGCGGGACCGGTACCGGCAAGTCCACCTCCCTGGCGGCCATGATCGGCTACCGGAACCAGAACAGCTCCGGCCATATCATCACCATCGAGGACCCCATTGAGTTCGTCCATGAGCACGCCGGCTGCATCGTCACTCAGCGCGAGGTCGGGGTCGACACCCTGTCCTTTGATGCCGCCCTGAAGAACACCCTGCGCCAGGCCCCGGATGTCATCCTCATCGGTGAGATCCGCACCCGCGAAACCATGGAGTACGCCATCGCCTTCGCCGAGACCGGCCATCTGGTGTTGGCCACCCTTCACGCCAACAACGCCAACCAGGCCCTGGACCGCATCCTCAACTTCTTCCCCGAGGAGGCGCGCAACCAGCTCTTCACCGATCTGTCACTGAATCTCAAGGGCGTCGTGGCGCAGATGCTTTGCCCGCGCAGCGATGGCAAGGGCCGGCGCGCCGTCATCGAGGTACTGGTCAATACCCC
>SACH01000580.1 GCA_009928645.1 Gammaproteobacteria bacterium
ACAGCTGTTCGAGTACGTGCCCTGGATCGGCGCCATCAAGCTGGCCCGGGATGGGCTGGAACTGTGCGAACTGGCGCAGGCCTGCGCCCCCGATGCCACCATTGTCGACCTCTCCATGCCACGCCTGGATGGCCTGAGCAGCATCCGCCGCCTGCGTCATCGCGATCCCCACCTGGCCATCGTCGCCATCACCGGCGCCACCCACTGGTTTCCCGCCGCGGAGGTGATCGCGGCCGGGGCCGACGAGTACCTCGACAAGAACCAGCCGGGCGAGGCCGTGGTGGCCGCCCTGCGGCGGGCCCTGGCCCACCACGGCCACCGGATCGGGGCCTTGCCGGTCACGCCAGCCCCGCCCCCGGCCCAGACGGAGGTGGCCCTGACCGAGCGCGAACGGGAAGTGCTCAAACTGCTGGCGGAAGGCTATGACGTGGAGGCCTCCGCCAACATCCTCGCCATCAGTCCGGGGACGGTGCGCAAGCATCGCGAACACCTGTTCGCCAAGCTTGAAACCAGCAATACCGCCCACCTGACCCTGATCGCGGTGCGCCGGGGGATCGTGGCGGGGTGAGGGGGTGCGCCCAGAGCAAGATTTCCGCTCACTGGCGGCCGAATCCTGGGGGAACAGCTAACACAGTTCCCGCGAACTCCGTGGGCAAGACCCCGCCCACCCAGGCGAAACAGAATATCCGCACCGGCTCCTTCCCGGCTAAGGGGCTACCAACCCTTCGGCTGGAAGGAGGGGTCATTACGGATGACCAATTGCTCCCCACTCTGGCCGATGACGAAGAACCCCTGGCGCATGGCGTAGGTCGCCACCTCGTCCGGAATCACCATCGCCGCCACCGCGCCCAACATGCGTTTGCTGGCGTAGGCCGGCAACAGGCGTTTCAGTTTGGCCAGGCGTTCCCGATGTTCATTGACGTCGTCGACGGACAGCAGGCTTTTACACTCAATGGCGATCGCGTCCTGGTCGTTGACCACCAGCAGATCCACCTCGATTCCCTCGCCGCCCCGCGCGGCGCTGACCTGCTGATGGACTTCATGCACCTCAATGCCCCGCTCGCGGAAGAGTCGCACCGCCGCCGGGCGCACGGCGTCCTCGATGAAATCCCCCAGGCGATTACCTAGTCTGCCAATGGCGTTGGTGACCCGGTCAAGTTTTTCGCGCAGGACCCGCTCGGTCTCCTGAAATTTCCGGTCCGTGTCCTGAAACTTTCGGTCCGTGTCCTGGAACTTTCGATCGGTCTCCTGAAAAAGTTGTTGAAACTTACGGTCGCTTTCCTGGAACAGGGCCAGGATGTCTTGGTAGGTCGTCGCCATTGCCTCCGCCTCCGGTCGTCTTCATCTCTCATCATTGTCACGCTTCCTGCGTTCGAGGGTAAAGGCTCCCCAGACCGGCTGCAAGGGGTGAGAACGAGAGCCGACACCAGAACGGCCTCGTCCCTTGATTGAATCCTGGCTTGTAACTACTCAGGTACCCCCGCCCAGATCTCAGCCTCCGGTTACTCGAAGCGCGGCTGAGGCGGTGAACCCTGGAAGGTCAGCGTGAGGG
>SACH01000112.1 GCA_009928645.1 Gammaproteobacteria bacterium
CCAGGAGCTCAACCCCGAGTCCTACGCCATCTGCAAGGCGGACATGCTGATCAAGGGGCAGAACATCAGCAACATCGTCTTCGGCAACACCCTCTCCGCTGACGGCCTGGTGGGCAAGCGCTTCGATTACATGCTCTCCAATCCCCCCTTCGGCGTGGAGTGGAAGAAGATCGAGGCCGCGATCCGCAAGGAGCATCAGGAGAAGGGCCATGCCGGGCGCTTCGGACCGGGGCTGCCCCGGGTCTCGGACGGCTCGCTGCTGTTCCTGCTGCACTTGCTATCGAAAATGCGCCCGGCCAGGGACGGCGGCAGCCGCATCGGCATCGTCCTCAACGGCTCGCCGCTCTTCACCGGCGGCGCCGGCTCCGGCGAGAGCGAGATCCGCCGCCACGTGCTGGAGAACGACCTGCTGGAGGCCATCGTCGCCCTGCCCACGGACATGTTCTACAACACCGGCATCGCGACCTATGTCTGGATTCTGAGCAACCGCAAGCCCACCCACCGCCAGGGCCGGGTCCAGCTCATCGACGCCAGCCACTTCTGGCAAAAGATGCGCAAGAGCCTCGGTAGCAAGCGCAAGGAAATGAGCGAGGAGCACATCGCGCTGGTCACCCGCCTCTTTGGCGACTGCACCGAGGCCCACCTGGCCCTGGTGCTGGACGGCGCCGGCAAGGAGGTCGAGCGGCGCGTGCTGATGCCGGGCGATCCCCCGCCTTCCGCCCCCGAGGAGGGGACCGGCCGCGCCAAGGTCCGGGTGCTGCCCCTCTCACGGATCTTCCGCAACAAGGATTTCGGCTACCGCACCCTCACCGTCGAGCGCCCTCTGCGCGACGAGGCCGGCGAGCCTCTGCTCGCCCAGAAGGGCAAGCAGAAAGGCCAGCCCCAGCCCGACCCTAAGCTCCGCGATACCGAGAACGTGCCCCTGAGCGAGGACGTCGAGGCCTACTTCGCCCGCGAGGTCCTGCCCCACGCCCCGGACGCCTGGATCGACGAGAGCAAGACCAGGATCGGCTACGAGATTCCCTTCAACCGCCACTTCTATGTCTTCGAGCCGCCCCGGCCCCTCGCGGCCATCGATGCCGACCTTGCCCGGGTCACCGAGCGCATCAAGGCACGGATCGCGGAGCTGTCGGCGTGAGGGTCGTGCAATGGACCGTCTAGCCCATCGGCCCCGCCCTCCATTTGCAGTTCCCGGAGACGTTGGCTTGAGCACCCTGACCATCGACATCCCGGACAGCCTCGCCGGCCAGCTTAGGCAGGTCGCCGCGGACCAAGGCATCACCCTGGATCGGTTACTCACCTCGGCGGCAGGCGAGAAGCTGAGCGCCCTCATGACCACCGAGCACTTACGCGAGCGCGCCGCCCGCGGCGACCGGGCCGCCTTTCAGCGGTTTCTCGCCTCCTCCTCTGACGCCCCACCGCTGCCCGGTGACGAGCCTTGACACCATGACCGGAGATCAGCGATGCAGGTGACCGACAAGCTGAGAAGCCAAGTCGCCAAGGCCGTAAAGGTGTCGATGCAGATCGAGGGTTACCCGGCGATGCGATCCAATCAGACCAATGAGGAAGCCAAACGGATCATGGAGCGCCAACGTGTCCAAGTATCACTTCCGGACAAGCCGTTGTGTCAGCTCGTCCTGGCTGGGTTGAACAGGGAGGATGAAGCGTGAGTTTTCCACGCTATCCGGCTTACAAGGATTCCGGGGTGAAGTGGCTAGGGGAGGTGCCAAAGGAGTGGGTTATCAAGCCCATTAAAACTCTCGCCTCCTGTAATGATGAAGTGCTTGATGAAAATACACCTCCCGAGTACGAATTCGATTATGTTGAAATCTCCGGGGTGGATTCGATAGAGGGAATTAAAGAGCGGACCACCGTTCAATTTGCAAATGCTCCGTCACGAGCTCGGCGAAAGGTACGGAGTGGGGACATCATTGTATCTACAGTCCGCACCTACCTTCGTGCTATTGCACCTGTGGTCGAACCTACTGCAAATATGATCGTTTCAACTGGGTTTGCCGTGGTGCGTCCTCAAGCGGTCGCCTCTTCTTTCCTCGGGTATCTGTTTCGAGGCGAGTTTCTGATATCGGAAGTTATCGCAAAATCGGTCGGAGTTAGTTATCCCGCCATCAATGCCAGTGTTCTGATGGGGCTCAAAGTTCCTGTGCCGCCTCCCCACGAACAAACCGCCATCGCCACCTTCCTCGACCGCGAAACCGCCAAGATCGACGCCCTTGTGGCCGACTACCGCACCCTCATCGAACTGCTCCAGGAGAATCGCCAGGCGGTCATCTCTCACGCCGTCACCAAGGGCCTGGATCCAACGGTCCCGATGAAGGACTCCGGGGTGGAGTGGTTGGAGGATGTGCCGGAGCACTGGGAGGTTAAGCCGCTGAAATTCATTGCGATCGGCAAAGGCGGAGACGGTATTCAAATTGGTCCTTACGGCTCCATGCTAACGGATATCCAGTACGACGAACCAAGTTCCTGCAAGGTTTATGGTCAGGAGAACGTGATCAGTGGAGACTTCGACCGTGGGAATCGTTGGGCTCCAGATTCAACTCGTTACAGCCTACAAGGCTATGAGGTCGAACCTGGAGATATCCTGTTCACAAGAAAAGGTAGCATTGGCCAGTGTGCTATTGTTCCCGCCGGGATCAGTCCTGGCGTCATCGACTCGGATACAATCCGCTTGAGACTTGACGAAGCTGAGGCGCTCAATGGATTTATTACCTTGGGATTCAGATCTGCCCATTACGTTCAGGCTCAGGTTCAAGTCATGAAAACCGGTGCGATCTTGAGCGGACTCAACAGTTCAACCATCGCTTCTTTACGTTTCGCTGTCCCTCTCAGAAGTGAACAGACACAGATATTGGATTATCTGGCGGACGAGATCGGTAAGATTGACTCACTGATTACCGACGCCCAAGATGCAATCAATCTCCTCCAAGAACGCCGCACCGCTTTGATCTCTGCCGCCGTCACCGGCAAGATCGATGTGCGCGGCCTGGTGGAGACGGAGGAAGCATGAGTACCCACCACGAAATCGCCTTCGAGGACGACATCTGTCACCACCTGGCCGCCCACGACTGGCTCTACGACGGCCCTCAGGACCATCAGCACTACCATCGCGCCCTTGCCCTCTATCCCGCCGACCTCCTCGCCTGGGTGCAGTCGAGCCAGCCCCAGGCCTGGGCGGCCCTGGAGCAGCGCCACGGCGCCGCCGCGGCGGACACCCTGCTCGCCCGGGTGCGCGACCAGATCGACGCCCGCGGCACCCTGGACGTGCTGCGCCACGGGGTCTCGCTGCTGGGGCCGAAGAAGCCCATCGCCCTCGCCCAGTTCAAGCCGGCCTTCGGGGTGAACGCCGAACTCGCGGCGCGCTATGCCGCCAACCGCCTGCGCGTGGTGCGGCAACTGCGCTACTCCCTGTTTAACGAAAACTGCCTGGACCTGGGGCTGTTCCTCAACGGCATCCCGGTGGCCACGGCGGAACTGAAGACCGACTTTACCCAGTCCGTCGCGGACGCCGTGGATCAGTACCGCTTCGACCGCGACCCCCGGCCTCAGACTGGCCAGGGGGGCGCCAAGGGGCGCGGCGCCAAGCCCGAGCCCCTGCTGTCCTTCCCCAACGGCGCCCTGGTGCACTTCGCGGTCAGCAATTCCCAGGTGCGCATGGCCACCCGGCTGCTGGGCAAGGAGACCCTTTTCCTGCCCTTCGACCAGGGCGACGGCGGCGGCGCCGGCAACCCGGTGAACCCCGCCGGGCACCGCACCGCCTACCTCTGGGAGCGGATCTGGCAGCGCGACACCTGGCTGGAGATCCTCGGGCGCTTCATCATCGCCCGGCGCAACCCCAAGCAGCAGCTCGAGCGCTATATCTTCCCGCGCTACCACCAGTGGGACGCGACCCGCGCCCTGGTGCTCACGGTGGTCGCCGAGGGGGTCGGGGGCCGGTATCTCATCCAGCACTCCGCGGGCTCGGGCAAGACCAACACCATCGCCTGGACCGCCCACTTCTTCGCCGACCTGCACGACGCCGCCGACCGCAAGGTCTTCGACTCGGTGATCGTGGTCTCCGACCGCACGGTGCTCGACGCCCAGCTTCAGGAGGCGATCCACGACTTCCAGCGCACCACCGGCGTGGTGGCGGTGATCACCGATCAGGAGGGCAGCAAGAGCGGCGCCCTGGCGCAGGCCCTGGCGGCGGGGAAGAAGATCATCGTCTGCACCCTCCAGACCTTCCCCCGCGCCCTGGCCGCCGTGCGTGAGCTGGCGGCGACCCAGGGCAAGCGCTTCGCCGTGATCGCCGACGAGGCCCACAGCTCCCAGAGCGGCGAGGCGGCCGCCAGGCTGAAGGAGGTCCTCTCCCCGGAAGAGCTCGCCGACCTGGCCGACGGCGGCGAGGTCAGCGGCGAGGACCTGCTGGTGGCCCAGATGGCCGCCCGGGCGCGGGACGCCGGCATCACCTTCGTCGCCCTCACCGCCACCCCCAAGGCCAAGACCCTGGAGCTCTTCGGCCGGCGGCCGGACCCGGACCGGCCGGCGGGCCCGGACAACCTGCCCGCCGCCTTCCACGTCTATTCCATGCGCCAGGCCATCGAGGAGGGCTTCATCCTCGACGTGCTGCGCAACTACACGCCCTACAGCCTGGCCTTCAAGCTCGCCACCGGCGGCCGGGAGCTGAATGAGCGGGAGGTCGAGCGCGCCACGGCCCTGAAGGGCCTGATGCGCTGGGTGCGCCTGCACCCCTACAACATCGCCCAGAAGGTGCGGGTGGTGGTGGAGCACTACCGCGCCGTGGTCGCCCCGCTGCTCGACGGCCAGGCCAAGGCCATGGTGGTGCTGGGCAGCCGCGTCGAGGCGGTGCGCTGGCAACTCGCCATGACCCAGTACATCGCCGACCAGGGCTACCCCCTGGGGGTCCTGGTGGCCTTCTCCGGGGAGGTGAACGACCCCGACTCCGGCCCCGACCCCTTCACCGAGCGCGGCGCGGCCCTCAACCCGGGGCTCAAGGGCCGCGACATCCGCGATGCCTTCGCCACCGGGGACTACCAGTTGCTGCTGGTGGCCAACAAGTTCCAGACCGGCTTCGACCAGCCGTTGTTGTGCGGCATGTATATCGACAAGCGCCTGGCCGGGGTGCAGGCGGTGCAGACCCTCTCCCGGCTGAATCGCGCCTACCAGGGGATTCATGGGGTCAAGGACACCACCTATGTGCTGGACTTCGTCAACGACCCCGACGAGATCCTGGCAGCCTTCAAGCCTTACTATGAGACGGCGGCCCTCGCCGGCGTCACCGATCCCAATCTGGTCTTCGACCTGCGCGCCAAGCTCGACGCCGCCGGCCACTACGACGACCACGAGATCGAGCGCCTGGTGGCGGTGGAGCTCAACCCCAAGGCCAACCAGCAGCAGCTCAGCGCCGCCCTCGCGCCCGTCGCCGACCGGCTGATCAAGCAGTTCGCCGCGGCCAAGCAGGCCCTCGCGGTGGCCACGGCCACCCAGGACGCCCACGCCGAACAGACCGCCAGGGACACCATGGAGGCCTTGCTGCTGTTCAAGCGCGACCTGGGCACCTTCCTGCGCCTCTATACCTTCCTGTCGCAGATCTTCGACTACGGCATTACCGACATCGAAAAGCGGGCCATCTTCTTTCGCCGGCTGCTGCCACTTCTGGAGTTCGGGCGCGAGCGCGAGCAGGTGGACCTGTCCCAGGTGCGCCTCACCCACTTTGCCCTGCGTGGCAAGTCCCCGCGGGACCTCGCCCTGGGCGGCGGCGTGGGGGACGCCACCGCGGATTACCGGCTCGACCCCCTGTCCGCCCCCGGCTCCGGCGCGGTGCAGGACCCCCAGCGCGCCCTGCTCGCGGAGATCATCCAGGCGGTCAACGACCTCTTCGGGGGTGAGTTGAGCGACGAGGACAAGCTGGTCTACGTCAACGAAGTCCTGAAGACCAAGCTGCTCCAGTCCGAGATCCTGGTGCGGCAGGCCGCGAGCAACACCAAGGAGCAGTTCGCCAGCTCCCCCAACCTGGAAGAGGAACTGCTGGACGCCATCATCGACGCCCTCGACGCCCACCTGGCCATGGGTCAGCAGGCGCTCAACTCCGACCAGGTGCGCGCGGGGATCAAGCGCGTCCTGCTGGGGCCCGGCCAGTTGTGGGAGGCGCTGCGGGCACGAGCGAGTGTCCTTGGCGAGGCAGCTTGAACCTCACCTCATTTCAAAGAGTTCCTGGTGGAACCATGGCCCCGGCAGGCCATGGCTGGCAAGGTCCTGACTTATAGCCTTGCCAAAGGCCGAGGGTCCACAGAACCACACCTCCGCTTGCCCCCAGTCGGGTAGCAGGCGCCGGAGTCGCTCTCCCGTCAGGCGGCCGTCCCGTGGCGAGATCAGGACATGCAGGCGCACGCCAGCCGCCCGGGCGTCGGCCTCCAGGCGTTGCAGGGCCTCTGCGTCGACCTCGCCCGTCACATGGAAAAAGTCCACGACCCGACCATCCGGCTGCGCCGCCAGGGCCTTCAGGCGCGCCACAAAGGGGCTCACCCCAATGCCGGCCCCGATCCAGATTTGCCGCCGGGAGGGTCCCTCGAACTGGAAGCGCCCATAGGGGCCCTCCACCGTGACCGGATCCCCGGGTTTGAGCGTGGCGGCCAGGGTCCGGGTGTAATCACCCAAGGCCTTGATCAGGAACTGGAGTCGGCCATCCCCGGCCCAGGCGGACGAGATCGTGAAGGGATGCGCCCCTTCGCGTTCATCGAAGGTGACAAAGGCGAACTGACCGGGCTCATGACCAGGCCAGCGGTCCTGGAGCTGGAGCGTGATGGCGTTGACCTTGACGCCCGCCAAATAATCGGCCGCCACGATCTCTCCCGTCGCTTTGCGCTTGATACCGATGCGCCGGAACAGACTGGTCAAGGCGGCCAGGGTGCCGGCCAACATCAGGATCCCCATCACGATGCCTAAGGGCTGAGTCCAATAGGGGAAACTGGTCAGCACCACCGAGTGGACCACCAAGGCCAGGTACACGATGGCCAGCCAGCGGTGGGTCGTGAAAAAGTGACGATAGGGGAAGCGCTTGATCAGGGCGATGGTGATCAGGGCCACCGCGGCGTAGAAGGCGATCTCGCCGACCTGCTCGGCCAGACCGCGTTGCTCCTGAAAGAAGCGAAAAATCTCGACGGTTGGCGTAGGCCTTGGCCCCCGCGCCGGTTTTTCCAGCAGGCCGGCCTGCACCAACCACTTCGGTCCCTGGGAGACCAGCCAGTGGGCCACGGACAGGACCAGCCCTGAGATCCCCAGCCACTTGTGCAGCCGGTACATCTTATCGAGGCCGTGCAGTCGCGGCTCCAACCAGGCGGGGCGTATGGCCAAGACCATGGCGACACTCATCACCCCCATGCCAAGGAGGCCGGAATACTGAACCAACAGGTTCCGCCACGGGAAAAAGCCTTGTACCGTCGCCAGGTTACTCCCTTCAGCCAGGAGCCACAGCAATGTCAACCCGAGCGGAATACCCACCAGGCCGCGCCCAATCGTCTTCATGGATCAAACCCTCCCACGGGTCAAGGTCTTGGCGCTGCCTGAAGTACAGCAGCCAGGTAACCACTACCCGAGCCATGATAGCGCTGGGGAGGTTGGCCAATAAGAATCAAACAAGGCTTATACCAGGGGAGGTCATACCTTGTTTGCTCCTTCCATATCACGCCAGAGGATGGCCAACCGCTGCCCAATTTTCTCCCTGGCCAATTTCTGACCTTCCGCCTGAACGTCCCCTCCCTGGTGGGTATTACCAACACCGGGGCAGGTGGGTATCTTCCTGTTCTGGAGTTGGCGATGAACCGCACCGTCACATTCGTGCTGGCCGCCAATCTGATCGTGTTGGCGCTCCTCGCCTTGGTTTACCCCCACCTGATGATCAGTCCCGGGAAACTGATCGTTGGCCATGAGGACCTGGAAGGTGATTGCTTTGCCTGCCATGCGCCTTTCACCGGCGCCAGCGCCGGACGTTGCACGGACTGTCACCAGCCAGCGGATATCGGGCGCCTGACCACCGTCGGCCTGCCCCTCGTCAACCCGCTGACCAAGACAGCAACTTCAGATCTCCTGATCTCCAGGATTTCAATGTGACCCCGGCTCGGAAAAATGGGGCGCCCACGTATGGGCGTCGCAGTGGCGGGGAATTGGTTGCCAG
>SACH01000581.1 GCA_009928645.1 Gammaproteobacteria bacterium
TCAGGCGATAGGTCACGCCATCCACCGTCACCGTGTCCCCCGGCGTCGCCGCGCTGGCCTTGGGCACCAGGTGGTCATAACGGTCTTCCAGTTGGTAGCTGACCGCGGCCCCGCCCCAGTAGTTGGCGCGGAAGTAGTCGGTCATGCTGTCCGACTCGTCCCAGCGGTATTTACGGAAGATCGCCTCCAGGTCATCGAGCACCTGCTGCGTTGCCGGGGCGTAGCGGGGCACCCGCTCCTCACCGTACTCCGGGTCAAAGCCATTGGCCCGCGCCACCACCCAGGCGGGATTGAGCACGGGCATGCCTTCGGGCACGCCCGTCAAGCGCAGGTCGATGCTGCGCGCGTCGCCGGTGATGGACACCTGAATCCCGGTCGGTAAGCGCCCCGCCGCCAGGCCGCGCTTGAGGTCCTGGCGCATCAGGGTGCGAATGGCCTTGGCGCCGCTATCCATGTCGGCCCGGGTCGCCCGCCCGTAAAAGGCCGCCGGCGACGGGCCGCGCTTGGCTAGGACCACGGGCGCATAGGTCACCGGGACCCGTTCCGGCGCCGGGCGCTGCTCCTTGGGCTGCGCCGCCGCGACCTCGGCCGAGGTCGGGGGGCGCAGGGCGCCCAGGGTCTCCAGGTACTGGCTGATGGCGCTCAGCCGGTCTGGGGCGCGGTGCAGATAGGTCCGCGGTTCGCCGGGGAAGGCAAACACCGGGCTGGCGTTGGCGAAGGAGCGCAACCCCAGTTCCACCAGGCCGCCGCCGGGGGCCTGCAAGGCAAAGACCTGCTTGCGGTTGAAGGCCGAGTTGACCTTGACCTCCTGCCAGCCGGTCGCGGTCAGGGCCTGGCGGTACGCCGCCCAATAGCCGGCGTCTTTGGGGTCCAAGCCCGCGAGCGCTGGCCGCAGGCGGCCCTGGAGCGTCTTCACCGCGGTGGCAAAGGCGTGAACCTTGGCCTGATTCAGCGTGCCCACCAGGCGGTAAAGGACCAGGTCATCTAAGCTGCGGGTCCCCGCGATCAGATCCTCCCGGCTTGGGGCGCCGCCCTGCACCTCCTTTTTTAGCGGCGCGGTGAGGCTGAAATGTCGCTCCAGCCCCTGCTCAAACTGCTCCGGGGTTGCCAGCCCCAGGCGGGTGATCTCCGCCATCACCCCAGCCTTGTCCCCCGGCGTTTTTGGCGTCAGCCAGGCGGCGCTGCCCAGCAGGTACTGCGCGCGGGCCACGTCCGCCTTGTTGTTCAGCAGGCTTTGCACCCGTCGTGCCCAGGCCGCGGGGCTATCGTCAAAATAACCCTGCTCGCCATCAGTGGCGCGTAAGGCCCCCCACTGCACCCCCAGGTCGCTGAAGGCATCCGCGGGGCGGGCGTTGATGAACTTGCGCCCGTAGCCCAGTTCCAGCAGCAAGGCATCGCGCACGCTCTCGCCGTCCAGGTGCGCGGCAGCGGTGATGGGCTCCTCGCGCGACACCCCGGACCAGCCGCCATTGCCCTGCGGGATGCGCTCATAGACGCGATGGGTCAATTGCAGATTGGCCGCCAGCCACGCCGCCGTGGCGCGTTCCG
>SACH01000582.1 GCA_009928645.1 Gammaproteobacteria bacterium
CGCCGTCATCAGCTACAACCCCAAGAAGCACAGTTACCGCCTGGCCCCGGGGGACAGTCGCGGCCTGGTGTATCTGAATGACGAAGAGGTGTTGGGCGCCCTGGAGGTCAAGCCCTACGACCGCATCGAGTTGGGGAAGACGGTGCTGCTCTTCATCCCCTTCTGTGGGGAACGCTTCACCTGGGAGATCCAGCCGCCGGCGTAGGATTGGGTGACCACAAAAATGACCGCAAGCGCTTGCCCTGGAGGGGCCGATATGAAACCTGATGCCTCCTTGTCCCCGGTCCGGTCCCTGTGGGTGGGCCTGCTCGCGATCCTGTTCAGCACCCTGCTGGCGGCGGCCGAGCCCGCCAGCCTGCGGATCACCCAGGTCCTGACGCACGGCACCGACCTCACCGCCTATGTCGCGGTGCGGGATGAGTCCGGTGGGGTGGTCAGTGGCGATTCCCTGATGCAGGCCAAGGCCACCCTCGGCCCCCATATCGCCGAGATCGTGTCCGCCCAGCCCTTTGCCGCCAGCGGGGAAGGGGTGCTCTATCTCTTCCTGGTGGACATCTCCCGCTCGCTGGACAATACCCAGTTCGATCGCCTGCGCCAGGCGCTCAAGGACTGGGTGGCGGCGATGGGTGAGAAGGACCGGGCCGCCATTCTCGCGTTTGGGGAACGGGTCAACACCCTGGTCGCCCCCACCGCGGACAAGGCGGCGCTCAATACCGCGATCGCGGGCTTGGGTCCCAAGGACAACCGGACCGCCCTGCATCAGGCGTTGGCCCAGGGCCTGACCCTGGGTCAACAGACCGGGGGGGACCTGCCTTCGCGGCGGGCGATGGTGATCCTCAGCGATGGCCTGGATGACGCCCCGGGTAGCATGACCGCCGAAGAGGTTGAGCAGCGGTTCGGCGAGGCGGCGGTGCCCATTTACGCCATCGGCTTCAGCAAGGGGCGCGACCGGACCGCCAGAGAGGCGGGCCTGGCCACCTTGGGCCGTTTCGCCCGTCGTTCCGGGGGGCTGTTCGTCGATGCCAGCGCCGGTGATCCGGGGACGGCCTATGCCGAGATGCGGGAGCGTATCCGTGCCGTGGACCGCTTGCAGATCAAGTGCGCCGACTGCATCGCCGATGGCAACCGCTACCGGTTGCAGATCGCCCTGCCGCACGCGGGCCGCACCCTGACCGATGGCGTGGATCTGCGGCTCTACCCCGCCCTGTTGGCAACGACGGCCCCGGTTGCGCCCGCCACCACATCGGCCGCGGAAGCGCCCTCTGCCCAATCGCCCGCGGCGGAGAGCAGTCCAGCGCCTGCCGCGGACGCCAACCCATCGGCGCCGGCGGACGCGGCCCCATCGCCCGCGGTGGACGCCACCCAGCCACCCACGGCGAGTGCCACCCCATCGTCCCCGGCCGCAGCCTCTCCACCGCATGCAGGAGACGCCACGCCACCGGCAACGACGGCGGAGGGGGTCCCCGCGGGCTCTTCACCGCCCGCCGCCGGGTTCAGCGCCTTCTTCAAGGCCTGGTGGCCCTGGCTGGTGGGGGGCGGTGCCGTCC
>SACH01000113.1 GCA_009928645.1 Gammaproteobacteria bacterium
GACATCGCGTGAGGGCGTCAGACCGCAGGCGTCCTGTCGACAAGCCTACAGGAAGCTCGGCACGACGTCCCCCTCAGACCCCGCTTGCCCAGGAAAACCGCAACCTGATGCTGATGGGCAATAGATCTACGATCGGACTACAGATCAGGAGGATCAGCAGAGGACCGCCCCGGGGCGGCCCCTGCCTCAGGCTTCGCCTCCAGCCCAGTCAGCGCGTATTTAGCGTGAAAGTCACGGCAAAGTCTTTCATTCTCAGGGGTGTGGCTTGCCGTCACATGACAGTTGGCGCAAAGGTTCAGCCCCCCCTGCTGCGGGGCTGCCCTGGGTAGCTCAAGCTGCTGATGCTCTTGCTCCCTCCCCCGCTGGCGGGGGAGGGGGGCTAAACGATTACTACTTGGCAAGCCCAGCGGGCCTCTCCTCCGCCACGGCCGACTGACCGTCCCCCCCCGCCCCGCCGATGCCCGGCAGGCGAGTGGTAAATCGGTTGTCGACAAAGGCCTGGATCGTCTCCTTGAGCACGTTCGGGGCGCGGAAGACGCCATAGTGAGCCGTGGGATCGGCGAAGCTGGCAAAGTCCGCGCCCTCGACGGCCTGGGCCGCCTTGCGGGCATTGTCCACCAGCAGCCATTTGTCGGTATCGACATGCACCACCAGGGTCCGGCCCTTGATCCGTTCCAACTCGCCGTTGATGTTGTAGTCGAAGCCCGCCTGGTTGCGATACCAGAAATCCACCGCATCCTCGTTCTGGGTCCGGGCAATGAAGGTCGCGGTCTGATTGCCCTCGGGGTGCCAGTAGAAGACCTCCCGTTCGATATCCGCCCAGGGCGTCGCCGAGCGCACCGGGAAGGTAAAGCCGGTCAGTTGCAGGCGTGACCACATGAATTGCAGGCCCTGTCTGGGGTGCTGTTCCGGTGGCAGGTGGTAGTAGTCGCCGTTGGTCTCCCGCCACTTGGGGTCGCTTTCGAGGGCTGCTTGCGCCAGGAGGAAGGTCCAGGCGCCCACGGGGTCGTCGCCATCCGAGGCCGTGGTGCCCCCAATGGGCAGGATCGCCTTGACGAAGCCACTGGGGGAATACATGACCCCCCAGACCCAGCTCTGGGTGGCGCCCATGGAGACGCCGGTTGCCACCTCGACCTGGGCGATGTTCAGGTGGTCCCGCAGCAGCCGGTAGTTGCTCTGCACCATATCGAAATAGTTGTAGGCCGGAAATTGCCGTCCCAGGCCATCGGAGGGCTTGGAGGCCCCCCAGAGGCCGAGGGCGTCGAGGAAGACCACATAGTACTTGTCGGTGTCGATGACCCTGCCCGGTCCCACCACGGGACCGCCGGCGAAGTCATTGCCACCCTGACCCTCGTACCAGAAGTGGTACATGTTGGTGGCATCGCCCGAGTAGAAGGTGTTGATGATCACCGCGTTGACGATCTCACCCTGATCGTTGTGGCGCGGGGTGCCGACGGCGATATAGGCGACCCGCAAGGGCGGGGCCCCCAGCGACTCAAGGGTGGTGCCGCCCTCACCCCCATCGCGCCAGACCGCGGGGTCGGCGTTCAGGTCATAGGTCCCGCCGAGACGGAATCCCGGGATCTCGTAGCTCTGCTTGAGGGCATCGAGGTCCATCACCCCGGAGTTGGGGGTCAGGGGCACCAGCGCGACGGCCTCCGCCGCGCTCGCGGCCTCCACCTCCCCTGCCGCACCGGGGTCAGCCGGGGCGTTGCCCCGCAAGAAGCGGCGCTTGAAGCGATGGAGGATGGAGGTTGAGGCGGGCGTTGCCGCCGCCTCGCTGGCAGGGGGCAGTTCGGGGGCCGTGGCAACCCCATTTGCGTTGGGGGGTACGGGTTCAGCGACCGGGGCCCCTCCGGCGGCGGCCGGTTCAGCGGTCGCTGGCGCTGCGGCGACGGAGGTCTTCGCAACAGGCGCGGTCTCCGCGCCAGGAGCGGCCACCGCCACGGGGGGGGCGGCGGCGTCCGGGGTCGTGGCCGCCGCCGGCGCCACGGCCTCATTCGCCAGCGAATTGGCCACCGGGGTGAGGCACGCCAGGCCGGCGAGTCCGGACAGCGCCAGGGCAAGCAGGGGATGTTTCACGTCAGTTTTCCTACGGTTGGTGGTCATGGCGCGCCTCACTTGGCAAGACCGGCCGGTTTATCCGCGGCCGCGGCCGGGGCTGGCACCCCAAGCGGAACCGCGCCGTTGATCAGGCCGTCGATGACCTCCGGCGTCACGGCATCCACCTGCCGGGTCTTCATGAAGGCGACCACATCGCGGGCGAATTCCTCGGGCAGGTCGGTGTGGATGAAGTGGGCTGCCTCGGGATAGATCTTGATCGTCGGCGCGTTGCCGGCGGCCTTCATCCGCTCCCGGAAGGGGATGATGACGTCATTGGCCAGGTCCGTCAGACCGTTGAGTGGGGTGCTGGGGATGAAGGGTTCCCGGGCGCCAAAGGCCAGGAATATCGGTGCCTTGATCCGGGGCAGGCGCTTGTAGAGGGAGTTTTCATCCTCCCGGGTGTTCTCGGCGCAGATGGTGAAGAGGTCGTAGACGAAGAGGAAGGCCCACTGTTCGAACTCGCGCCGGTTGCCGGTGATCATGGCGATCCGCTGGTCGGTATGCAGGCGGGAGTAGGCGGTGTCCTGGAGGAAATAACCCGCCGGGCTGGGCACCGCATTGCCCGCGGCGTCGCGCGTCTGGAAGTAGAAGAAGTCGCGCACCTCTTGCGGCGTACGCTTCAGTTCCGCCTCCACCAGGCCCAGGGGGTCGTAGGCCGCGTGCCACTTGTCCAGGTCATAGGCGATGGCGATATCGCAGATCGGTAACTGCTCCTCGCCCATGGCGAAGGAGGTCGGATACTCCTCCAGGCCAGCCGGCCCTTCAAGGATCAGGCCCTGGACGGCCCGAGGATAGCGCAAGGCGTAGCCGAGTGCCGTCTGCCCGCCCAGGGAGTGGCCGTAGTACCAGGCCTTCTGGACGCCGAGTCGGCCCACGATCAGGGCCTGGAAGGCATCGCGGACATCATCCAGGGTGCGGACCTGGGGTTGGTCCAGGTTGCCCGGGCCTGACACCCCGGCCAGGGGCATATCGGGGACGATGACGCGATAACCGCGCTCGACGGCGTATTTCATCAGGTGGCCATAGTGGGCGCCGAAGGCCCCCTTGCCATGGATGATGACCAGGGTCGGGGGGTTCTTTTGCTTGCCGCAATACTCATCCATGTAACCCAGTTGCCACTCGACGCCGCGTTTGTCCTTGACCTTGGCGAACTTGACCGGGAAGGGCGGCGTCATTTCCTCCAGCCAGAAGGATTTGGCGGGGTCCGGGTTCAGGTTGATGCGGGGCCGCTGATAGTTGCGGGCCTGGCAGACGATGTCCTGGTCCCGGATCAGGTCGAGGCTGCGCACGAAGGAATTGAAGGTCGGGTGATCCGCCAGTTCGTTGGGGGCGCTGAACACCGCGTAGTGGGCGATGGGGCTGGAGAAACTGACAAAGAGGCCACCGGGAATGACCTCCGCCGCCTGGCGGGCCTCGCCGGCCAGGAGCCAGAGGTCATTTTCCACATGGACCACCAGGGTCCGGGGTTTCATCCCCGGTAATAGGGCGTTGAGGTTGTGGGTCTCACCTACCGTATCCCGATACCAGAGGTCCACGGCATCGAATTGCGCCGCCAGGCGTTTGAGGCTGGCGCCGAGGTTGGGGCCCAGACGCGGGTCGGTGTTCCAGGCGAAGACCTCCTTGGAGACCTCGTCCCAGCCCAGGGATTGGCGATACGGCAGGTCGAAGCCGGTCAGCGACAGGCTCGACCAGTGAAACTCGACCCCCTGGTTCGGATGCTGGTCTTTCGGCAGGTCATAGTAGTTGGCGTTGGTCGCGATCCAGACCGGATCGGACTCCAGGGCCGCCTTGGCCAACTGGAAGGTCCAGGCGGCCACGGGCCCCTCGCCGTCCGTCGCCGAGGCGCCGCCGATCGGCATCACCGCCGCGACGAAGTCGGGGTACATGAGCCCCCAGTAGTAGGCCTGGGTCCCCCCCATGGACACCCCGGTCGACAGCAGGACCCGGCCGATCTTGAGGTGATCGCGCAATAGCCGGTAATTCAGATGCACCATGTCGTAGTAGTTGTAGGCCGGGAATTTCCGGCCCAGTCCGTCGGAGGGCTTGGAGGCCCCCCACAGGCCGAGGGCATCGAGGAAGACCACGTAGAAGCGGTCGGTATCGAACAAGAGCCCGGGGCCGACCAGGGCACCGCCGGAGAAGGCGTTGCCGGCCTGATCGGTGTACCAGTTGGAGTACATCGAGGTGGCGTCGCCGGAGAAAAAGGTATTGATGACGATGGCGTTGATGATCTCGCCCTGGCTGTTGCGCCGGGGGGTGCCAACAGCGATGTAGGCGGTGCGGGCCGGATCGGCACCCAAGGATTCCAGGGTGGTGCCGCCCACCCCGCCCTGCTCCCAGGCCTGGGGATTCGTCAGGTCATAGGTGCCGCCGATGCGGAAATCCTTGACCTCATAGGTTTGCTTGAGCGCGTCCAGGGCCGGCAGGGCGGAACGCTCGGTGACGGGTCCGGCCGCCTGAGCTGAACCCAGCAGGCCCAGCAGCAGCCAGAACAGGGACAGCCAAATAAACGGGTGGCGTGAAGCCCGAGGGCTAATCCTCATGTCAGATCCTCTGTAGGGTGGAATGAAAGGAAATCATGAATGGCACCAGGCTCTGTCACGATGGCTTGAGCGCCAAATGCTATTTCCTGGAAATACGATTCGAAGGCAATGCAGTCTGATGGTCTTGCAGTTCAATCCGGTAAGGTCAATTCACGAGCAACAGAAATAGAGGCTAATAAGGCATTGCCCGGGCAGGTCCATTGAATGCCCGATGATATCCTCGCAATCCGCTCATATCCGTAGGTGTTTGAGCAGGTCCGCCTAATGCTGTCAACTGGTATCAGCATTTTGATATATATCTTTTTTTAATAATAATTTAATTACCATGGCGGGCAAATCGTCGGCTGATTGCAAATCTGGGTAGACCGTCCCACGTTGCGGATAATCAAGGGTTGCCCTATGGCCGTAATGCGCTATGATGCCCTTTTTCAAACGGCATAATGATGGTCCATGCGGCCAACCAAATAAGAGGGAAATACGATGCCCACCATTCAATGCGGCAAGCATCAGGTCCATTACGAACTGATTGGCGATACCGGCCGTCCCGTCATTACCTTTCTGAATGGCCTGACGCAGAACGCCAGCCTGTGGCGGGGCTATGCCGATTATTTCGTGCCGCGTGGCTATGCCGTGCTGGCCTACGACCTGCTTGGCCAGGGCAGATCCTCCAAACCGATCATCGAACTCAAATTGGCCCTGCATGCCGACATGCTGGACCAGTTGCTGGATCGTCTGGCCATCACCCAGACCCACTTGGTGGCCATCTCCTTCGGTGGCGTCATCGCCCTGGACTTTGCCATTCGCCATGGCCAGCGCTTGCGCAGCCTCACGGTCATGAGCACCTTCGCCGAACTGACCCCGCACCTGGAATTCTTTGGTGCCGTGATGTTGTTGGGTCTGACCGAGGTCGGCCTGCCCTACCTGCAGCACCTGCTCTACCCCCTGAACATGAGTTCCGCCTGGATCGCCGCCCATCAGGAGCAGATTCCGGACATGAAACGTGCCGGATTCATTGGCAACGATGGTTACGCCCTGCAGAACCTCATGGAATCCTTCGTCGCTTTCACGCCCCTGACGCCCGACCTGCCGCGGATCAGGGTGCCGACCCTGATCATGAACGGCGAATTCGACTTCTTCACGCCGCGGGAATGCCACGACCTGATCCGGCGTCAGATCTCCAATTCCCGGCTGCTCCTGATCCAGCATGCCTATCACGCCTTCACCCTGGAATATCCGGCGGTGACCATGCGTCAACTGGAGGTCTTTCTCGGCCAGGTCAGCGATGGCAGTTGGCGGGGCGATCAGAGCGTCTGGGTAGCCGCCGACGATCCGGGCGCCCCCAACCCGTGGTTGCCCTGCGCCGGTGATTGGCGCCGGGCCATCCAGATCGGCACGGCCCCGGCCCCGGTGGCTGATGCCGTTCCGACTCATTCGTAGTAAGGAGTTCAAACCCATGATCGAAGCATCAACCTATGACCAGGCCCGGAAGCGGATCAGCGCGCTGGGTTTCACGCCGGATATCCAGACTAAGATCACTCTGTTGCTCAGCACGGCCAAGAGCGGCAATCTGATGTTTCATGCGGGGGTGCAATGGCTGCCGCGTCTGGATCTGATCCATCAGGCCATGCTGACGCAGTACAGTCGGGAACTGGAGGCCCTCACCCTGTTGAGCCGGACGACCCAATGGTCGCTCAATCCGGCCCTGGCCATCCGCGGGGGCCAGATCCTGGCACCCCTGACCCTGGCCTGGGGCCAGGTCATGTTGCCGCCCGGGCCCCTGCTCAACCCCCAGGCCGCCTACCGGGGTATCTCCCTGGGACACGCCCAACTGGCCCGTATCCGCCTCGCGCCCGTCATCCCGGATCAGGTCGATCCGCTCAACCCTTTCATCGTCGCCCTGCAGCGCATCGAACTGGAGAATGGCCGCCTGCTGCAGACGCAGATCCGGCTGCTGAAAGACATGCCGACCAGCGTCCCCCTCGCCGACCGCGAGGCCCGGGTCTTGGCCGACCAGCAACTGGTCGACGGCGTCTTCAATGATTTTCTGCACTGGCTGGCCAGTGATTGAGGACAGGCTCCCGAGCGGGGCCGGTGAGCGCCCCGCCTGACGGTTGGACACCGGGACGCCTCGGGTCTCAGCGCCATGACTCCATCCGCACCGCATCGGGAGGCCCATCTCAGAAGAAGGGGATGTTGAGGGTGATATCGAAGCGCAGGTCCTCGATCGAGGCGTTGACATCCTGAATGCTATTGGTCGACCCCACCCATTGATCGCCGTCCTGCCAGACCTTGGCGTAGCGGGCCCGGGCGCGAAGGTTCTTGAAGAAGCCCTCTTTGGGGAAGATGTAGATCAGGTCCGTCGCCACCTCGTTCCAATCGGCCATCGGCAAATCGGCGTTACCATCGACATTGCGATGCGTGCGCTGGCCGTAGGTAATATCGAAGGACAAGCCTTGCAGGCCCCAACTGTCGAAATCGATGACGCTGCCGAGAATCCAGGTATGCTCACCCGCCAGGGAGTTCTCGCCGACCCGCTGAATCAGATAGGAAGGGCCAATCGAGTAGGGCGAGCGGATCTGCGCCCGCTCGCTGGTCAGTCCGGCCATGCCATAGGGGATCCACCAGGGAAAGGGGCGCGCCTCCAGATAGATACCGGCGTAGGCGGTACTGAAGTCCTCCCCCGGTTGGCCATTGCTGCCGGACACCAGGCTGTCACCGTTCGAGTCCTGGTACATCCCCTGCACCCCAAGGCGAAAGTAATTCTGCTCCTGAAGGGGGATCACATGATCGACATCGAGATAGGCCATGTTCAGCAGGTTCTGCACCTCATGGTACGAGGCTGAAATCATGGTGCGGTCATTGGGCTTCCAGTTGATCTGGAAGTAGGCCATGCCATCGGAATCGCCTTGCTTGTCCGCGGAGGGCCAGGTGGTCAATTGATAGACCCCCTGATACAGATTGCGGAACTCGATGTCGTTGATCTGCTTCATGTCGGTGACGTACCCGGCGTAGTAGCGCAGGGATTCGTCCAGGAGCCGGCCCTGGAGGGTCACCGCCTCATAGGTGATGGGGTGCATGGCCCGGACGTCGCGCCGCCCGATCATGCTGTGGTCCAGCTTGTTGAAGAAGCGATAGACCCCGTCCATGAACCATTGATTGTTGATCGACTGGCGGCCGATCATCAGGTTGTGGTTCTGGTCTTCGCCCTGGAAATGCAGCTTGGCGTAGGCCTCGCCGATGACGCTGTAGCCCTGTTGATCCGGATCGCGCAGAATGAAGTTGTAGGGATAGTCCTCCGGCGCATAGAGGGGCAGGGTGAAGAAATAGGAACCGCCAAAGGACAGGAAGTTGGCAAACTCGCCGGTGGTGCCATAGAGCCAGCCGCCGACACCGGCACCTTCCTGGGTGAAGGCCGGCAGGGCCGGGGCATCACCATCCGAGGTACGTTCGAAATAGGCAGCGCGAAAGGTGTAACCGGCCGATGCCTGGTCCCAGAAGGGGTTATCGGCGGTCGTCTC
>SACH01000583.1 GCA_009928645.1 Gammaproteobacteria bacterium
CAACATCTACCTGACCGCGGATGGGCGCATCAAGCTCCTTGACTTCGGTGCCGCTCGTTATGCCGCCAGCGAACATAGCAAGAGTCTCTCCATCATCCTCAAACCCGGCTACGCCCCGGAAGAGCAGTACCGCAGTAAAGGCAAACAAGGACCCTGGACGGACGTCTATGGTCTGGCGGCCACTTTCTACCGGGCCATTACGGGGACCATCCCCCCGGAGGCCCTGGATCGTACGGAAGATGATGAACTCCTCCCGCCTTCCAAACTAGGCATCGCCATCCCGCCTCAGCAGGAAGCGGTATTACTCCAGGGCCTGGCGATCAAGGCGCCCTTGCGCTACCAGAGCATCCATGAATTCCAGCAGGCGTGGCGCACGGCGTCTATGCCCGTGTCCGATTCCCTGGCCGCGGCTGGCGCGGCGGAGGCAACACCGACGCCAGTGACCCCAGCCCCAGGGGCGGCGAACGCGGGAAAAGGGGGTCTCATTTGGGCGTTGGCGGGGATCGTGGCCCTTGTGGCCGTGGCCGGCACCGTCCTGTGGTCAGAAAGACCCGAGCCCCCCCTGGTGGCGGCATCCACGCCTAGATCTGCCCAAACCGATCCCGCGCCCCCCGTGCCCATCATGGCCCCACCAGCCCCGGTGGACACCCTAATCCCCGAGGCCCTAGACACGACTACACCGCCCATGACTACCGCGGCACCAGTAGCACCCACAGCCCCGGCAGCACAGGGATCAACCACGGCACCCGCTTCAGCCGAGGAGACTTTAGCTCCAGTGGTGGCCAAAGCGCCCCTCACCCCCGCAGCACCGGACACTCCCCCAGCGCCCATGACTACCGCTGCTCCAGCAGTACCCGCAGCGCCCCTGGCCCCGGCAGCACCAGCATCAGCCACGGCACCCGCCGAGCAGGCGGGCGAGCCGGCAATCCCCCAACCGCCGGCACAGCCAGGGGGTAAATCGCCCATTTACTTTGCCGCAGAAGTGGCGCCCACGGCTAACGCGCCCCCGGAAGCGCCCCTTTGCTATAAGTTCATGGTCGATGGAGCGGAAGAGCAATTAAGGAAACTCAAGACCAAGTATCCAAACCTCTATGACGATCACATCCTCACCAACCAGGATGGGAGCAAGACCCTTCAGGCGAAACGCCAGGATGAGGCAGGAAAAGTCATCACCTACTATTACTCCACGAGTCCATCGCTGTGTAATTCCTACCAGAAGAATCGCCTGGATTCGCAACAACCATCGAGCATAGCAGGCGATCCAGGCGCCTGGTCACCGCCGCGGGAATCGATGGCGGCCGCTTCTAGTGCCTCACCCGCCGGACGCTACCGGTTCATGGGCAAGGACCAGGAAATTGTCGAAGACATCCGCACCAAGCTGCAATGGCAGCGGTGCAGCCTCGGGCAGACCTGGAATGGCGCCACCTGTGCGGGAGAGGCAACAAAATATCAGTGGGATGAGGCCCGGCGCGCTGCGTCGGCGGGTTGGCGGCTGCCGACGAAGGACGAGTTGGCCAGCCTGATCTATTGCAGTTCTGGCGAGCC
>SACH01000584.1 GCA_009928645.1 Gammaproteobacteria bacterium
TGAACGAACTCGATAGGGTCCTCGATGGTGAGGATGTGCTCATAGCGGGTGTCGTTGAGGAAGTCGATCATCGCCGCCAGGGTGGTGGACTTGCCCGAGCCCGTGGGACCGGTCACCAGGATCAGGCCGCGGGAGACCTCGACGATCTCACGGAAGATCTTGGGGGCGTTGATCTCCTCCAGGGAGAGGACTTTGGAGGGGATGGTGCGCAGCACGGCGGCGGCGCCACGCTTCTGATTGAAGGCATTGACCCGGAAGCGGGCAAGGCCGGGGATTTCGAAGGAAAAGTCCGTCTCCAGGAACTCCTCGTAATCCTTGCGCTGCTTATCGTTCATGATGTCGTAGACCAAGCCCTGGACCGTGCGGTGATCCATGGCGGACAGGTCGATGCGCCGCATATCGCCATTGACGCGAATCATGGGCGGCAGGCCAGCGGACAGATGCAGGTCCGAGGCCTTGTTCTTGACCGAAAACGCCAGTAATTCGGCAATATCCATCACCGGATCTCCTTTAGGTCACGGCTATCGCGCGACCAATGTACTTGCGCGCCCAACCCCTCCGGGTGATCCGTGTCTGGGCGATCCAGGCCGGTACCTTCGGGAATCAGCCCAGATCTCCGGCCGTGAGGCGCTGCGCCTTGGCCAGAACGGCCGCCTCGAGATCCTGCTTGAACCGCACCAGCCGGTCCATTAGGGCCGGATCACCCGTGGCGATGATCTGTGCGGCCAAGATACCCGCATTTCGGGCGCCATCGATGGCGACGGTCGCAACGGGCACGCCAGGGGGCATTTGCACCATCGACAGCAGGGAATCCTGTCCCGAAAGGCTGGCGCTTTTCACCGGCACACCGATGATCGGCAGGGGCGTGAAGGCCGCCGCGACGCCCGCAAGGTGAGCGGCACCACCCGCGCCGGCGATGATGATCTTCAGCCCCCGGCCGCGGGCGCTTTCGACATAGTCAATGACCCTCCTCGGCGTACGATGGGCGGAGGCGATGTTCATCTCCCAGGGAACCCCGAGTTCGCCGAGAACCTCGGCAGCCCCGCGCATGACCCCCAGGTCCGAGTCACTGCCCATGATGATGCCAACCAGTGCGTTGCTCATGTTCGAAATCCTCCTGTCGGTCCAGAAAAACGCGCCCATCAATGATGATAGAGCCTACGGCAGTCATGGGCCAGTTTTCCTCGATCGGCTAGGTCCTCTTAGCCTGCCGGAAGCCGTTCGTCAAAATATTCATTTTAAAATAGATTGTTAGCGAGAAATCACTAGAGAAGATGGCTGTAGCCGGGGGAGACTGCGTGGCTATCTATAAATTATTCTTATCTATCATAAATCATTTCTATGTGCTAACCCCGTGCTCAGAGGCTATTCTAGGCGAACTGGCCGTGTTAAAAGCGGCACCGAAATCAGGTAAGTACTTCGAGCTAAAGGGAAAATTACCGCTCGACGGTGACATTGCTAAATAATGGGGACTGTTTATGACGACAAGAGATGCGGGTAACAGCGCATGGAAAGCCGTCCACCTCGGCAAGCTTTCAGGCTTG
>SACH01000585.1 GCA_009928645.1 Gammaproteobacteria bacterium
AGGAATGAGCCTATCGCCCTAGGCCCATCGGGTGCGACCGCCGCACGCGCGATTGAGGTTGACTCATGTGACGCCACCATGAGCACCGGGCATTGGCAGTTTTTTTACGGACCATAAGACAGGCCAGACGAAGATCAATACTTTGATGCCGCCCTGGAGCATGAGCCCCAGGCTTGACCCACCAGGGCAAGGGCATGGAAGACCCGCCAACGCCGGTCAGTGGAGAGGCGTCTGGCGCGCCTCGGCGTCAAGCTGACGAAAGTAGTAGAACTCCACCAGCGGAATGGCAAACTTACGCGCCAGGGTACTGACCATCAGCCCCCCACGGGGTCAGGCAGAAAGACGACTTCGGCGACCGTGTCGTCCACGAGGGTGCAGCACACCCGGCCGTCCAGCGTGGGGTCTTCGGTCTCAACGGACACGTGGTGCCGTCGCATCACCTCCAAGACATCCGCCAGTGGCAACCTGCCCTCCAGATCGCGCTCCTTGGGGTCCTTAGGCGGCAGCCGCATGGCCTTGATGACGCTCCTGGAGATAGACGATCCGCTCAAACGGTAATTGTTGCAAGGCGTCGAGGCCATCACCCAAATCATGAGCGGTGACGATGCCAAGATTGAAGGCGTGTCTGGCCTTCAGAGGCTTCCACACCGACTCAGGGGCAAAGTGGAGAAGCCGGTCGATGGTGGCATGCTGGGACAGGTGCAGATGCACGGTCCTGGCGAGACCAAGCTCAAAGTAGCGCTGGGCGTCCTCTAGCGAGGAGCCGCTGGCCGCGTAGTCGATCTCGACGCCCTGGGCCAGCCACTCACCGTCTTTTTCGAAGATCAAGACGCGCAAATCGCCCAAGGCCACTAAGTGGCCACCGTCTTGGTTGCTGGCATGGAGTGCCACGGCATTCATGGTGTCTCCTCGTAACCCTGTTCTGATTTTATTGAACCCGGCAAAAACCTGGCGCATGTCCGCGCCCATGGGATCGAAATCCACCCGCAGCCGTTCAGCGTCGGTGCCTCAAGCGATAAACCGCTCGCCTAGGGGGGGCTTGGGTGGGCAGGAAGAACTTTGCGTTGACTCGAAAAGACGAGCACATCGAACGCAAGCGAAAAGGCGAGGCAGATCTACATTATTGGATATGGGAGCGGTAAAGGGGCGTCTCTACCGTCCTGGTTTGTGACTGATGGCCCACGTCCCGAGGTCGCCACAAACCGTTACACCCCATAACCTAGCCCCACCCACCTGGATGTGCAACCATGCCCTCAACCATCAGGGGGTTCGTGTCGTCACCCCGCCAGGCGGACCTGGTCCCGACCGCCGGCCTTGGCGGCATAGAGGGCCTCATCCACCCGCTGGATCCAGGTGGCGAGCGTCTCTTCGGCCCGGTATGCCGCGACCCCGAAACTGGCCGTCATGGCGCCGGCCGCCGGGAAGGGTTCGGCGGCGATAAGGCGGCGGAGCTTCTCGGCCAGGCTGACGGCTTGCTCCCTGTCGCAGTGGGGTAGCAGCACCACGAATTCCTCACCCCCCCAGCGGGCCAGAATGTCCGAGG
>SACH01000586.1 GCA_009928645.1 Gammaproteobacteria bacterium
CGAGGGACCGACACATGACCAGATACATCATCCGCGCCGATGAGCCTTTTCAGGGGTACGTGCAAAGCGTGCTCAACCGTAACGGCACCGTGGGCTATACCCGAGGGCAGACGTTGGAGCAGTACGCCGCGGAGCTTGGGGCACCGCTGCGCATCATCGACGCCGCGGAGCTGGACGCCCTGATCGCCGAGTTTGAGGCCGGCATGGTTACGTCCCCGAGCGAAATCACCGAGGAAGCGTTCCATGAGGCCCTGAACGTCCTACCGCCGAGCCGTTGGGGGCATTGCATGGGCGTTGAGCTGTTCCACGTCTCGGAGAACATCAGCGGAAGCCTTGTCAACTGGTACGGCGCGCTGAACGGCCGATATTGGGCGTTCGTGGATCTTTGCACCGCGGATCCCGAAGACTTGGCGCGCAGGGTTGCGGAGGCCGGACGATGAGCCCGACAGCGCAAATCGACCGAGGGCGCCTGTGTCTGCACTGGACGGGAGCCGGGAGCCTGACGACAAGCTATCCCGTCGAGACCGGCGCCGATGAAGCCGAAGCAACCGACATCCGAGATCAGGTCGCACCGGGGGCGGGTCTGCACTGTTGGGATAATTGGGAGCCGCGGGCGTTGGCCCTGGACGACTTGAGGGCGAGGGCGACCCCGACGAAGAAACCTATTTCGGCGCAGTGCAACGCGCGATCAATTCAGGCGCGTGGAGCTTCCCTGGATCTTACGGGAGGGCCATGATGGGCGCGATCGAGGCCGGACGCTGCATGTTGGGTCGGTCTGCGTTTCGGGATGCCTACGGCAACCGCATCCCGGCACGCGATGAGATCGAGGAGGGCACGAAGGGGTCACGCGATTTTGTCGCAGACGCTTATGGCGAGGATTGGGCGGATTTTGTCGGAGGGATCGAGTAATGATCGACTGGATCGGAGGGGGCTACCCCGTCGTGGCCGAAATCATCCCCGGCCCCGGGCAGTACCGCACGCGAGCCGGGGAGCTTGTCGTCGTCGAGTCGCGTCGTGGCCGTTGGGCGGATGGCCGTTACAGTGACGGCACGCGCGAGAGCTGGCACCGATCCGGGAGGATTTTCCCGAATCTGGCTTCGAGCAACGACATCGTTGCTGTGGACGCCTGACGCAGCAAAGGCGTATCGTCCAAACCTAGAGTAGAACCGTGACCCGCCACGAGTTGGTAGCTCGGGCGGGTCGCTTCGCTGAAACCTGTATGCCGACAGGTCGCGCGAGCTGGTTGCTTTTATCCTAGACCAGTTCACCGCCCTGCGTCATCCCCTTGGGACCGACGCCCATGCAAAAAACCTCCTGCCCCGCCCTGACCCGCCCGCGTTCGCCTGTCTCCATCCTGGACTGGCAACGGCAAATCCTGAAGCTGTCCGACCTGACCCCCGGCGAAAAGGCCGCGGCAATCTCTTTAAGCCACTACATCAACAGCCGATCCGGTTACGCCTGGCCCAGTCTCGCCACCATCGCCGAGTCCTGTGGAGCCGGGGAACAGACTGTCAGGCGCGCGATTCGCAAGCTGGAATCACTC
>SACH01000027.1 GCA_009928645.1 Gammaproteobacteria bacterium
CACCGATCCAAATTGGCAAGAGGGGGTCTGGGCTGACGCGACTGCCAAGGCCATCGACGAGACCGGGCTTGATCTATTCCCGGAGGAGTGTCCCTGGACCTCCGAACAGATTCTGTCTCAGGGCTTCTTTCCGGAGTGATGTCGTCGAGCGTTGCTGTACTGATCAAACATTGATCGGTGTCGAGTTCTCCATGTCACGAAATGACCCCGCTGGCACCGCTATACTTGTTCAGATGGCAGTCGTAACCAATGCTCAAAAGCGGAAGGAGGCATCCATGAGTAACATCGTCGCATTGCTGGGAGATGAAGCCGAGGATCTGTTGGGACACCAGTGCCGGGGCATCCCGCGGGACCTGCTGCACTTACCGGGCCCCGACTACGTGGATCGGGTGATGATGGACTCGGACCGCAAGCCGGGGGTGCTGCGCGGTTTCGCGACCTTGCTCGGCCACGGGCGCCTGGGCGGCACCGGCTATCTCTCGATCCTGCCGGTGGACCAGGGGGTTGAGCACTCGGGCGGGGCGTCCTTCGCCCCCAATCCCTTGTACTTCGATCCCGAGAACATCATCCGCCTGGCGATCGAAGGGGGCTGCAATGCGGTTGCATCGACCCTCGGGGTGCTGGGCGCGGTGGGACGCCGTTACGCCCACAAGATCCCCTTCCTGGTCAAGCTCAACCATAACGAGATGCTCGCCTACCCGACGATCCACGACCAGACGCTGTGGGCGTCGGTGGATCAGGCCTTCGACATGGGGGCGGTGGCGGTGGGGGCGACCATCTACTTTGGCTCCGCCGAGTCGCGGCGCCAGATCCAGGAGGTGAGCGCGGCCTTCGCCCACGCCCATGAGCTGGGCATGGTCACGGTGCTCTGGGCCTATCTGCGCAACCCCGCCTTCAAGCACGAGGGCACCGACTATCACGAGGCCGCCGACCTCACCGGACAGGCCAACCACCTGGCCGTCACCATCGAGGCGGACATCGTCAAACAGAAGCAGGCTACTTGCGACGGAGGCTACACCGCCCTCGGCTTTGGCAAGACCCACCCCCGGGTTTACGCGGAGCTCTCCGGCGGCCACCCCATCGACTGGGTGCGCTACCAGGTGGCCAACTGCTACCTGGGCCGGGTCGGCATGATCAACTCCGGCGGTCCCTCCGGGAAGGACGACCTGCACCAGGCGGTGCGCACAGCGGTGATCAACAAACGGGCCGGGGGCATGGGCCTGATCTCCGGGCGCAAGGCCTTCCAGAAGCCCATGGCGGAGGGGGTGCAACTCCTCAACGCCATCCAGGATGTCTATCTGTCGCCCGAGGTGACGATTGCCTGACGCGGAGACCGTGCTGGCCCTCGGCCAGGGAAGGCGGTCAGTTCGGACCGACCGGCGCGAACGCCGGCAGGCCATCTAGACCGCGGCGGACCCTGGTTATGTGCGCGTTATTGATGGCCCGCATCTTCTGGCCCTGCGCGGAAGGGCTACAGCGCCGGCGGGTGATCCCCCAAGCCCCCAAGCCGGGGGCTTGGCTCAGGCGCTACGCAGCCGGCTCAGCTTGACCAGGGCCACCGTCGCCAGGGGCAGGACCAGGCCGATCAGCAGGGCGGCCATCATCAGAGTCCCCAGCTCGCTGTAGTCCGCCGGGACGCTGACCGCGCCGCTGGCGGGGTCCTTCACCTCCCGGGTCACGAGGAAGATCTCATTCAGGTACTTGGTGCCCAACTGGCTAGCGGACAGGGCCAGGTTGGTGAAGGAGGCCATGACGGCGAAGAAGGTGGCCTTGAGGTTGTCGGGAGCCGAGTTGGCGATCCAGGCCAGCATGGGCACCATGGCGATCTGGCCCAGGGGCGACTCCAGGGCGGTATCGACCACGGCGATGAAGCGGGCGTCGACGATACCGCCGGTCAGGGCCGCCGTCCACTCATGCAGGCCGTGGTACATGCCGATGATCGGCAGGTAGAGCAGGCTGGAGATGAGGGTCAGAAAGACCACCACATAGGCGATGGAGCGCTCGGCCATGAAGCGGCGGAAGAGAAAGAGCCCGAGCAGGGTCAGGCTGCTGCCGATCAGCGACAAGACCGACAGGAACTGCTGGTCGAAGGCCAGTTCGTCGATCATCCACCAGGTCTGGCCCGACCCCGGCCCGGGCATGGCGCGGAAGACGAAGATGATCAGGGCCGTACCCACCAGATAGAGCCGCGCCTCCGGCTCCAGGACCCGCATCAGGCGCGCCATGAGAAAGAGGATGATGGCCATGGAGCCGACGAAGATGATTTCCTGGTTGTAGGGGACCTCCAGCAGGCCCAGGGTCAGGGTGAAGGCGACGAAGACCAGGCTTCCGCCCAGAATCCACCAGTTGGGCTGGGTTTTCTCCACCGGATGCTCCAGCCGCCGCCGGGCCTCGGCCCGGTCCAGGCCCTTGGCCATGAGGCGACGCAGGTCACGGCGCCGGATGTAGGACGCCAGGGCCACGCCGAGGATGGAGACCAGGGGAATGGCCAGGGCTAGTTCGTAGATATGGATGTAGGTGGCGACTTTGTCCGCCTCCGACATGGCCTCGACGTCGGCGAACAGGTAGACGTTGGCCAGGGACACCAGGACCCCGCCGCCGATGATCGCCACCCGTCCCAGGGTCTGCATGGTGGTGTGCATCAGCTTGCGCGTCGCCGGGTCGACCGGCTGGCCGTTCGCGTCCACCCGCGGCACCGCCTCCACCGTCATGGCGTCCGCCACCACGTCCTGGATGACGTAGCCCACCGGGGCCAGCAGGGCGGCGAGGACGTACCAGGCCTCCACCGGCATCACCGCCGCCATGGCCGCCCGATCGCCGAGCAGGCCGAGCATGATCAGCAGGCTGGCGGTGAGCAGGGCCGCGCCCAGGTAGACCAGCAGGGCCTTGTGGCGCCAGATGAGGTCCACCAGGTGCCCCAGGGGCATCTTCAGCGCCCAGGGGATGCCGGCCCAGAAGCCCAGGGCCGCCAGAAAAGCGGCGGACAGCCCCAGGTAATCCTTGACGAAGAAGGTGCCGACGATGGCCGTCAGGCCCTGGATGCCGTAGGCCACGTAGACCATGAGCGGCGGCAGGTAGGACAGGCGCAGTTCCCGCCCCAGTTCCAGGATGTTGCGGTCGAACCACTGGGCCAGGCGGTTGACGTAGCCGCCCTGCCGGGTCGGGGGGGTGGTGCCGTGGGTATGTGCGTTCACGCCGTGCGTCTCGTGGTCGAAGGAAGGGGGCACAGGGTACGGCATCACCGCACGGGAGACCTATAGCCACCGCCAACGAATTTCTCGCCGATCAATTATTGGCTGATATTGGCTGATATTGGCTACCCCAGGCGCCCGTCCTTCGGCGCCCGTCCTTGCGTATCGGCGCGGCTTTCGTGTTATCGTCCCGCCGCAAAATACTTGGGGTCAGGGATGCCGCCGGCGTGGGGGTTCCTCCCCGGGACCAGGGGCCGGGATGCGGGATTCCCGGCCCGTCGCGGCTCAGGTGCAACCTGACGCCAGCAGTACGGCAATGGCATCTGACCACCCTGAACGCTTGTCGGGCCCCATGACTTTGCCATGATCCCACTCACCGTTGAAATAGAATCCCTTGAGGCACGGGTCAACGAACTCCAGGCCCGCTTGCGGCTGGCCGAGGACCAGGCCCGCCAGGCGGAGGCCCGCGCCCGGGACGGCGACGCCCGGCGGCGCCTGTTTCAGGATCTGGTTGAAAGTCTCCGCGACGTGGTCTGGGTGCTGGACGCCACGACCCTGCGCTTCATCTATGTCAGTCCGGCCGTGCTCGGGCTGCGCGGTTACACCCCCGCCGAGATCATGGCCGCGCCCATGGACGCCGCCCTGACCCCGGATTCCCGGGAGCAGGTCCGGGCCCTGATCACCGAGCGGGTGGCCGCCTTCCTGAGCGGTAACCTGGACCCGGACACCCACTTCGTCGAGGAGGTGCAACAGCCCTGCAAGGACGGCGCGGTCGTCTGGACCGAGGTCATCACCCGTTACTACCGCAACGAGGCGACCGGCGCCATCGAGATTCAGGGCATCACCCGCGACATCACGGAACGGCGGCAGGCGGAGGAGAAGATCCGCCACATGGCGCAGCACGACAGCCTGACCGGCCTGCCCAACCGCGCCCTCTTTTCCGCCCTGGTGGAGCGCGCCCTGGCCATGGCCCAGCGGGAGCATCACCAGGTCGCCCTGGCCTTCCTGGACCTGGATCATTTCAAGCCGATCAACGATATCCACGGCCATCTGGTCGGCGATCTGGTGCTGCGGGAGACGGCCCGGCGCATCAGCCATACTCTGCGCAAATCCGACACCATCGGCCGCATTGGCGGTGACGAATTCATCCTGCTCCTACCCAACATCGGCACGCCGCACCATGCCCTGGAGGTGGCCCACAAGGTCCGGGAGGCGGTGCGCCAACCGCTCCTGATCAACGACCTCACCCTTTCCGTCTCCACCAGCCTGGGCATCGCCCTGTACCCGGAGCACGGCCAGGACGAACAGACCCTGGCCAAGAACGCGGACTATGCCATGTACTTCTCGAAGAGGATCGGCCGGGACTGCGTCACCCTCTATGTGCCCGAGCTCCATGTCGAGGAACTGATCAGCGGCACCCCAGCCGGCGAGCGGCCGCGACCGGCGTCCCGTGCCCGGCTGCAACTGGGACAGATCAAACGCGGGCTGGAAAAGGGCGAGCTGTCTTATTTCTACCAGCCCAAGGTCTCGCTCCTCAGCGGCCGGGTGTCCGGCGCCGAGGCCCTGGTGCGCTGGGTGCGGCCCGATGGCGAGATCATCCCCCCGGGTGACTTCATCCCCCTGGCCATCGAGTCCGGCCTGATCAAGCAGATGACCCTGAGCATGTTTCCGGACCTGGTGGCCGATCTCAACATCATCCAGGACACCTGCCCGGGGCTGGTGCTGTCCTTCAACCTGACGGCCCGGGATCTGGAAACGGCCGATATCGTCACCGCCGCCCGCGCCGCCTTCGCCCGCTTCCAGCTCGATCCGGGCCTGTTGCAGGCGGAATTGACCGAGTCCTCGGTGATCAGCAGCTCCAGCAAGGCCCGGGATCACATCCTGGAGTTGACCGGCATGGGCCTGGGGCTGGCCATGGACGACTTTGGCACCGGCTACTCCTCCATCGAGGTCCTCAGCCAGTGGCCCTTCTCGGCGGTCAAGATCGACCAGGGCCTGATTCGCGGCATGGAGACCTCGGAGAAGTGCACCACCATCGTCCGCGCCAGCATCCAGATGGCCCACCAGTTGGGCATCAAGACCGTCGCCGAGGGCGTGGAAAGCCGCCAGGTCTTCGATTTTCTGCTCAACGCCGGGTGCAGCGAGGTCCAGGGCTTCTGGCTGGGGCGGCCCATGCCCCTCAGCGACTTTCTGGGTTACCTCAAGCAGGACTCGCGCTGGTCCGGCATCCCCACCGGCCTGATCCACATCGCCCAGCTTGACCACATCCACTGGCGGCGGGGCCTCATCGACCATGCCATCGCCCAGGCCTTCGGCAAGGCCGGGCGCAACGCCATCCGCGGGCTCCAGGTCGAACTCGACCCCCGCCGTTGCCAGCTCGGCCAGTGGTATTACGGCCAGGGCCAGGAATTCCACGGCCTCCCCTCCTTCGACGCCCTGGAGGAACCGCACGTCGAATTGCACCGACTCGGCGCGGCCTTGCTGGCGGCCGTGGAGGAGGAACAGCCCCCGAAGGTGATCACCAGCCTGATCCGCCGGGTCACGGACCAATCGGGCATCGTCCTGAGCATCCTCCAGGCCCTGGAGTACGAAAGCCTGATGGCGCGGGGGGAACTGCCGCGTCCCCGGCAGCAGCACGCGCGACCTCTCGCCATCTGATTCCACGGTTGCCCGTGGCGGCCCGACCACAGCTTTTCCCGGGCCCGGGTGAGGCCGCATGGTATATTAGGAAACCCTTCAGGATCACGGCGGGCCTTCCTCCGGCCGGATGACTTTTCGGGTTGTGCCCGAGATTTTTTTGGTCCAGGTTGCCGACAAGCCGTCGAACAGTTCCCTCGCGCCCCAACCGGTGCAACCAACATTAAAATCAAAAGACTAGAGGAGATCCCCATGTCGATCAATCACCCCGTTATCGCGGTTACCGGGTCCTCGGGCGCCGGCACGACTACCGTCAAGCGCGCCTTCGAGCATATCTTTTACCGCGAAGGCATCACCGCCGCCATCGTCGAGGGCGACAGCTTCCATCGTTTCGACCGCGCTGAGATGAAGGAAGAGACGGCCAAGGCCAGTAAGGCCGGTCGCAACCTGAGCCATTTTGGCGCCGAGGCCAATCGCTTCGACATGCTCGAAGAGCTGTTTCGCACCTACGGCGAGACGGGGATGGGCAAGAAGCGCTATTACCTCCACAGCGAGGAGGAGGCCCAGGAGCATAACGCCCGCCTCGGCACCAACCTCAAGCCGGGCCAGTTCACCCCGCTGGAGGACCTGCCCGGGAAGACGGACATGCTCTTCTATGAGGGCCTGCACGGCATGGTGATCACCGAGGAGCACAATGTCGCCCAGCATGTGGACCTGGGCATCGGTGTGGTGCCCATCGTCAACCTGGAGTGGATTCAGAAGATCCACCGCGACAATGCCGAGCGTGGCTATTCGGCGGAGGCGATCGTCGACACCATCATGCGCCGCATGCCGGACTACATCACCACCATCGTGCCGCAGTTCTCGCTGACGGACATCAACTTCCAGCGCGTGGCCACCGTCGACACCTCCAACCCCTTCATCGCCCGGGACATCCCCACCCCGGACGAGAGCTTCGTCATCATCCGCTTCCGCGACCCGACCAAGTGGGACGTCGACTTCCCCTACCTCCTGTCCATGATCCACGACTCCTTCATGACCCGCCGCAATAGCATGGTCGTCCCCGGTGGCAAGATGGGCTTCGCCATGGAGATCATCCTCCAACCCATGATCGAATGCCTGATGTTGAAGTGTAACGGCTGATTAACAATTACTTTTCAGCCTTGCCCCGGGTCGGGGAACATCTGGCGGGGGACGCCGTGAATACGTCCATGTAGGCTTGCCGCCAGCATCCTTGCTGGCGACACCCCCGCCAGATGCCCCCCGACCCTCCCTACCGGGCCTTCCCTGACCGCACCGGACACTGAAGAACGGATGCCGCCCTGCTCCTCCCTCACCAGGCCTTGCTTGACTGCCGAACACTGCAGAACGGATAGCCCCCGGCCCCTCCCCGCCAGACCTTCCTGGCAGCACCGAACACTGAAGATCAGTTGAGTGAAACGGCCACCGCTTCAGCGGAGGGCACGCCCTGGGGCGTCGACATAGCCCCCCTCGCAACCGAGCGCCTGCACCGGCGCCGCGCGCAGGAGATCGCCTAGCGAGGCCGCCCCAGGCTGGCCCCGCAGGCCCAGCCGCAATTCAACGATCAGGTCCTCGCGACAGCTTAGGCCCACCCGCTTTCCGGCGCCGGGCCCAAAGGCGCCGTCAAAGGCGGCGCGAATGTCCCCGATCTCCAGTCGTTCCCCCACATGGGCGGCAAAGAGCCCGGTCACGGCGGAGGCATTGAGCTGTTCCAGTACATCGAGGGCGGCGCGAAAGTAGTCCTCCGGGGCGGCATCCTGGCAACTGCCGTGCTTGCTCCACTGGTAGCGGTCCAGATGGGATGCCACCCCTGGCATGAGGACCGTTAGCCGCTGGCGAGTGTCAGCGCTCAGCTCCAGGGCTGGCAGCCGCGACCAGCGACCTTCCTCGGCATGGGCGCGCTCGCCGGCCGGCACCTGGCAAAAGGCCCGTTCCCGGGGCTGGGGCCAGAGGCCATGGAGGGCGAAACCTTGCCCTTGGGCGGGTGACCGCTCCTGGGCCGTCCCGGTCCCAGGGTTGGCGGGCTTAGGGGTGGGCGCGCACTCGGGTTTCTTGGTCTGGATCTCGCAGAAGGCGGGATGCCAGGTGGCGGCCAGGACGAAATCGCCGGAGGCCATGGCTGAACCGGGCGCGGCCGGCGAGGGCCGTTGGGTGGCCACCTGAGGATCGGCCGATGCAGACTGCGGGGTAGCTGAATGAGGATCGGGCAACACCCGCCGCTGGGGGGCGGGAGGGGGATCGGTTGGCGTCGGCTGCGAAGGATGTGAACGCGGATCGGCCTGGGCTGACGGAGGGGGAGTTACTCCAGGATCGGCCGACGCCGAGGCCTGAGGTGGGTCAGCCGCCCCCTGACCTCCTGCACCACTGAAATCGCCGCACCCCACCTCCACCCAGACATCGCCCGGCTCCAGGCCAGGGACACGGATCAGGACATGCGTAGCATCTTCCCGATTCTTGCCCAGGAGGGGGTAAGCCTGTCCGGGCACCAGGCGATTACCCTCCACCTGGGTACCTTTGCGGATGGAGCGAAAGAGGGGGCAATCCTGGGTCGCCCGGAATTCCCCGGCGAGGGGCACCGTCGCCAACGTCGGCCAGGAAACCAGGAATAGGACCGACGCGAGAGCCAAAACCCCCAGCATAGCCAGGACCGGCGCGATGGTCGAAACCCTCACTGGGGCCAGGGCCAGCGCGGGTCCCTGAACCCCCACAGGGGCCAGGACCCCACTAGCGGGGACGTGCCTCCCCCGGGGCGGCGAAGGACAGGGATCAGTCATCAAGCCCTTCGGCCTTCGCCATCATCTTGGCTGTCCTCATCTTCACTTCCGCCACCCACTTCAGTTGCGTCATCATCTTTCCTGCCGCCTACAGCCTCCCGCGCGCCATCATCGGCCCTTACGTCTTCATAAGGGGGGGGGAAGCCCAGGTCACCCAGGATGCGCGTCTCCAGGGTCTCCATTACCAGGGCCATGGCCTCGTCCAGGTGATCGTAGCCCAGGAGATGCAGGACCCCATGCACCACCAGGTGGGCCCAATGGGCCTCAGGGGCCTTGCCCTGCTCCGCCGCCTCCCGCTCCACCACTGGGGCGCAGATGGCCAGATCCCCCAGATAGCGGCGCCCCCGAGCACCCGGCGGAGGCTCGAAGGGGAAGGAAAGGACGTTGGTCGGCCCCGCCTTGCCGCGATAGCGCTGATTGAGGTCGGCGGATTCGGCCTCGTCGACCAGGCGCAGGCTAAGCTCGACTTTAAGATCGGCCACCTTTTTGCCAGCAGTTTTGTCGCCGGCAGCATTCTTGCCCAAGATCTTTTTGCCAGCCACGTTATTGCCGGCCGCTTTTGTGCTGGCGGCCTTTTTGCCTTTGGTTTTCTTGGCGTCCCGTTCCGGGGTGTCACCTTCCGCCGTGGCGCTCAGCTTCCCCATCGCCGCCAGCGCCCAGCGCTTCAGGTCCGCCTTGGCAGGCAGGCTGCTTGCGGACGATGCCTGTTGTAGATGCAACTTCAATTTCACCGTCATGATCCAAGCACAACTCCATCAGGCAGCGGCGCCAGATCATCCGCGCAGCCGTGGCCCCTCATTCCGTCGGCAGGCCCTTATCGAAGGCCTCGTAGGCATTGACGATGCGCTGCACCAGGGCGTGACGTACCACGTCACGGGCGTTGAAGAAGGTGAAGCTGATGCCCTCCACATGGCGCAGCACCTCCACCGCCTGGCGCAGGCCGGAGGTCTGGCCCCGGGGCAGATCAACCTGGGTGACGTCGCCGGTGATCACCGCCGTCGAGCCGAAGCCGATGCGGGTGAGGAACATCTTCATCTGCTCCGGCGTGGTGTTCTGGGCCTCGTCGAGGATGATGAAGGCGTCATTGAGGGTGCGCCCGCGCATGTAGGCCAGGGGGGCCACCTCGATGACGTGACGCTCGATGAGGCGGCTGACCTTCTCGAAGCCGAGCATCTCGTAGAGGGCGTCGTAGAGGGGCCGCAGGTAGGGGTCGATCTTCTGTGCCAGGTCGCCGGGCAGGAAGCCGAGGCGCTCGCCGGCCTCGACCGCCGGGCGCACCAGCAGCAGGCGGCGCACCCGGTCCGTCTCCAGGGCGTCCACGGCGCAGGCGACGGCCAGATAGGTCTTGCCGGTACCGGCGGGGCCGACGCCAAAGTTGATGTCATGGCGCAGGATGGACTCCAGGTAGGCCTGCTGATTGGGCCCCCGGGCGCGGATCAGGGCGCGCTTGAGCCGCACCGCCAATTCCGGCCGCGCCTCCTCGGCGTCGTCGAGCAGGGCCTCGACCCCGGAGGCCTGGAGCTGGAGATGGATGGCCTCGGGGGTCAGCACCTCGCCATCCGTGGCGGCGTAGAGGCGCTGCAGGACCTGCTCGCCGGCGCGCACCGCCTGGCCCTCGCCGATCAGGCGGAAGAGGTGACCACGGTTGGCGATCTCGATACCCAGGCGGCGCTCGATCTGGCGCAGGTGGCTGTCGAGTTGGCCGGTGAGGTTGGCGAGGCGGCTGTTGTCCTCCGGCGCGAGGCGGAGGTCGAGGGTTTCGGGTGTCGGTGACAAGGGTTGTGGCAAGAACGGATAAAAGTGATCAGAAAACCCGGATCAAACAGGATGAGGCGGTCTGCTGAGAAGGCAATGACTGTCTGGCCGGGCGGCTGTTTGGATGATTAGCTGGGCGGTGGCTGGGTGGAAGTTGAACCAAGAACAGGGGAGCGAGCCAAGATATCTTCCCAGTCCGAGTCTCGCCAGAAAAAGGGCTGACCCTCAAGCGGCTTGTTTCCCAGGCCGGGCTCAGGCCAGCTCCGCCTGAAGCCATTCCCCGCGTAGGGAGTTGGGCAGGGCCTGGGTGATGCGGACTTCGGCGAACTGACCGATGAGGTCCGCCGGGCCGGCGAAGTTGACCACCCGGTTGTTCTCGGTGCGACCGGCCAGCTCGGTGGGGTCCTTGCGGGCGTGGCCTTCTACCAGGACCTGCTGCACCCCGCCGACCATGCGCCGGCCGATGATCTGGGCCTGGTTGGCCAGCCGCGCCTGGAGGCGCATCAGGCGCTCCTGCTTGACGGCGTGGGGGGTCTCGTCCGCATAGTCCGCCGCCGGGGTCCCTGGTCGGCGGCTGAAAATGAAGCTGAAGCTGGTGTCGAAGCCCACCGCCTCGATCAGGTCCATGGTGGCGGCGAAGTCGGCATCCGTCTCGCCGGGGAAGCCAACGATAAAGTCCGACGAGAGGCTGATATTGGGCCGGATCTCCCGCAGCCGGCGGATCTTGTCCCGATACTCCGCCGCCGTGTGGCCGCGCTTCATGGCCGCCAGGATGCGGTCGGAGCCGCTCTGGACCGGCAGGTGCAGGTGATCCACCAGTTCCGGCACCTCGGCGTAAGCCTCGATGAGGGCGTCGGAAAATTCCCTCGGATGGGAGGTGGTGTAGCGGATGCGGTCGATGCCGTCGATGGCCGCCAGATAGCGGATGAGCAGGGCCAGGTCGGCCACCTCGCCATCGTGCTGGGCGCCGCGGTAGGCGTTGACGTTCTGGCCCAGCAGGTTGACCTCGCGCACGCCCTGCGCCGCCAGGGCCGCCACCTCGGCGATGACGTCGTCAAAGGGCCGGCTGACCTCGGCGCCGCGGGTATAGGGCACCACGCAGTAGGTGCAGAACTTGGAGCAGCCCTCCATCACCGAGACGAAGGCCGTCGGCCCCTCGGCCCGCGGGGTCGGCAGGCTGTCGAACTTCTCGATGGCGGGGAAGGACACGTCCACCAGGGCGCCCTTGCCCGCCTCCAGCTCCCGCAGCATGGTCGGCAGGCGGTGCAGGGTCTGGGGACCGAAGACCAGGTCGACGAAGGGCGCCCGCGCGCGCAGGGCCTCGCCCTCCTGACTGGCGACGCAGCCGCCAACGCCGATGACCAGCCCCGGTCGCTTCTGCTTGAGCGGCTTCCAACGTCCCAGGGCGGAAAAGACCTTCTCCTGGGCCTTCTCGCGGATGGAACAGGTATTCAGCAGCAGGACATCCGCCTCCTCGGCGCATTCCGCCAGCTCCAGGCCGTGGGATTCCCGCAGCACGTCCGCCATGCGGGCGGAGTCGTACTCGTTCATCTGACAGCCGTTGGTCTGGATGTAAAGCTTCTTCATCATGGGGCGGCAGAATAGGGGGAAAGGGGGGCAAAATCCAGAAGACCGCCCCCGCCTGCTTGGCAAAGCTCTCAATGGAACCCGCCGTCTACCCATGGTCACCCTTGGCATCTCAGCTACCGAGGGCGGCGATAAAGGGCCAATCGATGAGATTATCCGGGTGAAATCAGCAGGTCATCCAGCTCGGGGTAACTCAAAAACTTGCCGTCCTGGCTCATTAGCCTAGCCTGATACGCCACGGCAGTGGCAATAATCAGCCTGTCCAGCGGGTCGCCATGCACTTGAGGTAACCGCGCACCGCCCTCGGCGATCAGCGCATCGATAGGAATGACCTCAATCCCCGCACCCCGGGTGGCGCACTCCAACCACTCGGATATGGGCAGCGTCAGCTTCAGGCGGCCGCGAACCACGGCTTGAACCAGTTCATAGACAGATGAGGCGGAAACGCAAACACGTCCGGCCTTGGCAATAACCTCCCTGAGGTCGTGAGCCAGGCGTTCATCCTGATTGACCCACCAGACCCAGATATGGGTATCGAGCACCAGCAGATCCGACGAGGTCATCGAAAAGCGGAGGGATCGCCGTTAATCTGTCCCACTGTGCGCTGCAAGCTGGCCTCCCAGTCTTCATCGCTCAGGGCAGGAGCAAAGGCGTCGGCAAGGTAGATGACGCTGTCTTTGAGTTGGGCGGGGGGGTGGCGTTCAGTGGCTTGGGCGCCAGATTCCAGAACCAGGAATATCGCTTCCAATCGCGACACCGGAGGCAATCTTGGCAAGCCGATCAAATTCCCCTGGGCATCTGTCTCAAGTATCACCCGTTCAGCTTGCATGACGGCCCTCTTCATGAATCAACGTCGTGCGGCAGCATAGAGGTAAAGGGGGGTGAAAATCCAGCCAACGTGGTCCTTGGCGGGAGACCGACTCTGCAGATCTGACTCACGGCCCGATCAAATAGACTGCCTCCGTCAGCGACCAGGTCCCCGCGTCATCCCCTAGCAATTGGCCCAGCCGGGCGGCGATAGCCGCGCCGACCGAGCCGGTGCCGGATTCCGGCGCGGACTGGACCTGGAACCCCTTGTCCAGCAGATCCTCCAGCGCGACGGGCTCCGGGGTCAGGATGGCCAGCAGGCGCCCCCGACCCGCCGGCTCGCTGGCCGTGAAGCGCAGGCCGGAGCTGGGACTGGGGATGGTGATCCCGCGGCCGGCGCGGACCCGGTTGTCCAGGGCGCCAATCTCGCCGCTATCCAGGGGATAGACCTGGGACAGCTCCCCACTGGCATTGAGGTCCAGCACCAGCAGGTGACCCTCCGCCTGACTGCTGACCCGGAAGCGCATCTCCTGACCCAGGCGATAGTCCGGACCGGGGAGGAGGCTGATCGCCAATCGCGCCGGATTGGGTAAGGCGATATCGGGAGCAGCCCGCGCGGCAGCGCCACCCTCCGTCTTGGGCTGGCCTGTGGACGGGACCGCTACCGGCCCCACGAGCTTGCGCGCCAGCAGGTCAATCTGTTCCGGAATGCTGTCACGGTTTTTGGTCTTGATCTCGGCGGAGGTACGGATGACCCCGGTATTGGTGTCGATCATCCGCGCCACCAGGGTGATGGTCTCCCCCCACTGAATGACGGTGCCGCTGACGATGGCCTCGACGCCATGCAGCCGCCCCGCCTCCGCCAGGGTCGCCTCATCGGCTAGGTGACTGGACTGGAGCTCCTGTTCCTCCAGCAGTTGCTGGAGCAGGACGCGCTCGACGAGGGTATAACGTCCCGTGGCCGCCAGGGCGCCATTCAGCATCTCGGCGATACTAGCGCCCGCGTCGGGGATGCCCAGGTTGCCGCGGACATTGAAGGGCAGGACCGCTACCCGGGGCTTGGCCGGCGGGATGGACGTGCCCGGCGCGGTCGCTTGGGCCGATCCGGTGGTCTGGGCGGACTCGCTGGTCCGAGCCGACTCCTTGGCCCTTGCGGGCGGGCTAGCCGCTTCCGTAGCGAAGGCCTCTTCTCCGGAGAGGTCCCTATCGGGTCCATCCGCGATGGACCCTGGCGCCAACTCCTGGATCTCACCCAAGGCGGGCCGGGACTCGCTCCCGGATGACGCCGGCTCATCCTGGCCCCAGGTCGCCAGATCGGGACGAGTGGATTGGGCCATGACCGGCAGAGCCAATCCAAAAATAATGATTCCAGCAATGACGAACCGTAGCATCACGAGTCACCGAATGGTTTTGAGGTGGAGACCAGCTAGTCTAAAGGGGATGGCATTAACTTAGTTACGCACAAGGTTCATCAGAGTCTTGGCGGGATGTCAAGGCCGAGCCAGCAAAACCAAGCATAAACACCAACTAATTGATAAATAATTGGTAATTTTTCTGGCCAAAATCTAGACAGGACCGCAGCAGCCCTTGAACGACGCGCCCTGTGGGGCATTCACCACGGGTTTTCTACAGAGTTATCCACAGAAGCTGGGGATAAACGGGCAGCAGGCTGATGCGGAAGCCCTAACCACCGGAGACCGGAGCCCTGATCATGTCGTCCCCCACCCTTTGCCCCACCCCCATCCTAACCGTCAGAGACCGCCTGCGTGGCGCCCTCTGGGGCCTGTTCGTCGGCGATGCGCTGGCCATGCCGGCGCACTGGTATTACGACGTGGCCGCCCTGCGGCGCGACTACGGCCTCATCCGGGACTACCAGGCACCTCTTGAGCACCATCCCAACTCCATCATGTCCCTGGCCAGCACCGGGCGGGCGGGGCGCGGTTCCCAGGAGGGCGAGGTCGTCGGCGGTCTCATCCTCAAGGGCAAGAAGGGCTACTGGGGTCGGCCCCACACCCATTATCACCGCGGCATGCGGCGGGGGGACAATACCCTCAACCTGCTGTGCGTCCGGGTCCTGCTGCGTCGCCTCACGGCCACGGGCGGTTGTGACCCGGTCGGCTTCCTGCGGGACTACATCGCCTTCATGACCGCTCCCGACCGCCACAACGACACCTATGCCGAGTCCTATCACCGGGACTTCTTCGCCAACCATGCCCGGGGGCTGCCCCCGGAACGCTGTGCCGGCGCGGAAGGTCACGACACCGCCTCCATCGGCGGCCTGGTCAGCCTGCCCCCGGTCATCTTCGCCGCATGGGCCCAGCAAGCCAGTGCTCGAGGCAGTGCTCAAGGCCATGCTGCGGTCAATGAAGCGCTTCTTACCCAACTTCGCCTCACGCATCGCTCCCCAACCCTGGAACGTTATGCCCTGGCCTTGGGGGACCTGCTGGTGGCCCTGCTGGAAGACCCCGAGGCCCGGGTTGACAGCCTGGCCCGCGACCTGGCGCGGCGACTCGGGTTTGACGTCGGCAAGGCGCTGGCGAAGGTCCAGCGGGAGGGGGTATCGGATCTGGCGGTCATTGGCGGCATGCTCAGCCCGGCCTGCTACATCGACCAGTCCTTTCCCGCCGTGCTGTACCTGGCCACCCGCTATGCCGCTGACTTCGAGGAGGCCCTGGTGGCCAACACCAACGTCGGTGGCGACAACTGTCATCGTGGCGCTATCCTCGGCGCCATCCTGGGCACCGCCCTGGGCTACGCGGCCATCCCGCCGCGCTGGACGCTCGGCCTTCAGGCCCATGCGGACCTGGAGACGGAGATCGAAGGCTTTTTGGACCGGTTTCTGGGATCAAACCAGGCCGGCAACGAGGTCCCCAACCACCCATGATCACCTTGACCACCGCTCAAGCCCTCGATGGCTATCGCGTCACCAAGACCCTTGAGGTCATCACCGCCGAATGCGTTTTCGGCATGAATTTCATGCGTGACTTCTTTTCGTCCTTCACCGATTTCTTCGGCGGCCGCAGCGGCGCCACCCAGAAGGTGCTGAAGGATGCCCGCAAGACCGCCCTGGAGGAGCTGCGCAAAGAGGCGGCGGAGTTAGGCGCCAACGCGGTCATCGGGGTGCGCCTGGATTACAGCGAATTCAGTGGGGGCGGCAAGTCGATGCTCTTTCTGGTCGCGTCGGGCACCGCCGTGGTGGTCGAGCCGATCTCCAGATAGGGCGACAGTGTTACGCCACGCGACTTGTCCATGCGCCTGATTGGGGTAAACCTCATAAAGGGGATTTGCGAATCCAGGGAACCAGAAAAACGCTGAGAAGATGCACCAGAGATTTGTACGCCCCCATGGCGGACTACCCTGGAAGACCAGCCCTATGAATGACATCCTGAGATTTTCTAGCGAGATCGGCACCACGTCCATGAACGACACACGGCCAACCAACCTGCATCGCCCATCCAGACGCCGGTTCATCAACCAGAGCCTGTTCCTGCTCTCCAGTCTGGCCCTACCCCAGTTTGCCAGGGGTGAGTCACCACCAGCAACCGCGACGGGGCTGACCCAGGCTCCCCGGGAGGCAGCCCAGACCTTCGCCGATCCCGCCTGGGTGCGGGACGCCATCCGGCTGATGTGGGCGGAGCGTAAGCGGTCGGGGGTAACGCCCCTGCTGCACCTGAGCCCCCCCTTCAGCAAGGACCTGCACCTCTATCTGAAGCATGAGGCCAAATCCCCCACCGGCAGTCTCAAGCATCGGGTGGCCTGGGGTCTGGTCATGGGCGCCCTGGTCAATGGCGCCATCGGCCCCAGGACCCATCTCTTTGAGGCCACGAGCGGCAACACCGCCATCGGGGAGGCCTATTTCGCCGCCAAGCTGGGCCTGCCCTTCACGGCGGTGATGCGGCCGGGTATCAGTGAGCTAAAAATTCAAGCAATCAAGCAGTATGGCAGCCAGGTGGCCATCGCGCCGCCGGGAACATCCCCCGGCGTCTATCTGGAACAACTGCGCCAGGCGGAAGCCGAGGGCTATAACCTCAACCAGTTCGCCAATACGGAAAAGGTGCTCGACTACTTCGATGCCGACCCGGATCGCAATATGAATCTGGCGGCGGAGGTCTACCGTCAGCTCGCCATGGAAGACCTGCCCTGTCCCGACTGGTTCGTCGCGGGTGCCGGCTCCGGGGGCACCGCCACCAGCATCGCGCGCTATCTGCGCAAGTGGGCGGATTTTGATGGCCGGAACTGCCCGGCGCGGCTGGCGGTGGTCGATCCCGAGGACTCCGTGCTCTTCGACTGGTACCTGACCGGCAACGACACCCTCAGCATCCCCAGCGGGTCACGCATCGAAGGGATCGGCTCCAGCGGCCCCGTGGTGTTCGGCAAGACCTTCAGCCTGCTGCGCGAGGGCATCGCCCAGATGATCAAGGTGCCGGACAGCGCCTCCCTGGCGGGGATGCAACTGGTCACGGAACTGGTCGGCTTCGAGGTCGGCCCCTCCACCGGGACCAATTTCTATGGCGCGCTGCGGCTGATGGAGCGCATGCATCGCGAAGGCCGCGCTGGCACTCTCGTGTCCATCATCTGTGACGAAGGCAGCCGGTACCGGGACAAGTATTACAACCCGGAATGGATCGCCCAGGCGGGCCTCAAGCCCGATCCCTGGAAGGTATCCCTGAGCGAGTTCTGGGCAACGGGGCGCTGGCAGGCCGTCTGAAGTCCGGGACACGGGGGTTGGGGACTAGCGTGAAAATCACGGGAAAGCCTTACGTTAACAGGGGTGTGGCCTGCCAACACATGACAGCTAACGTGAATTCATGGGAAAAACTTTTATTATCAATGGTGTGGATCGCCCCCTTGTTCATGCCAGTCAGGGTGCCGTGAAGAGCCCCTGAATGCCCAACTGGCGCCGGCCCTGGCGGATGGCCTCCAGGACCGCCTCGACGGCCAGCCTCGGGGCGGGCTTGCCATCCAGGGACTTGAGCAGGGCCGCCAGTTCTCCCAGGGACTGATCGCTGGCGACGGCGATGATGTGATCGGCGCCAAACGGCGGGGTGACGTCGAATTCGACCTTGACCGGGCGCCCGGTGGGTACCCGGTCCGGGTCTTCCGGCCAGGGGTAGTGGTAGTGCAGGGTGCCGTCACCGGAGAGGCTGAAGAAGACCAGGTAGGGCAACTGGATAGCATCGATCTCGAAGGCGATGCGCTCGCCCCGGCGGTGGGTCCCGTCGTTGGGCAGGACGCGCATGGTCAGACGATCGCCGAGCCGCTCCCATTTGAGCCGCTCCAGGCCGCGCCACTTGTCGATCACGGTCTGCAGCGCCGGCCGCCGCAGATCCCGCGCCAGGACATCGCCCTGACCGGAGATGGCCTGACGGGCGCCGGTGTCGAAGACCAGATCGGCCTCCTCGTCGCTGGTTACCTGCTTCATGCCCGCCAGGTCCGCGACGAGGGTGGTGGCCGCGGTCTCATCCGCCGCCAGGATGCGGACGCGGGCCTCGGGCAGGGCCTTCGGGGTCGCCGCCGTGGCGGCACGGGTACCGGCCAGGGGCAGCACCACCCGTTGCTCATCGGCCATCGGCAGCAGGTTGGGGGTCTGGCGGGCCTCGGCGACGGCGCGGACGTTGGCGCGCACGAAGCGGTTGATCTCGTCGCGGGTGAGCCGACCGTCGCTGTCCTGATCCGCCTGGCCCTCCAGGGCGCGGGAGAAGGCCCAGCTCAGGGCGCCGCGGAGGGCGCGGTGCCCCTGGATATCGAACAGGGACACCTCCGGGACCTTCTGGTTTTCCTGGCCGGCAGCCAAAAAGGTGAGGCCGGGGAGGTCTTCCTCGCCCAGGGCCGCCGCGGTAGGGGGCAGATCCAGTTCCAGTTCGTCGTCGGTGATGGCGCCGACGGTACTGTAGCGGACCTGGCCGCCGCTGGCCCGGGGGTCGACGCCGCGGGTGAGGGTGCCGGAGTGGCAGGCATCGGCGAGGAAGAGGATCGCCAGCCCCTTGTCGTTGGCCTCCTTGAACCATTGATTGAACTCATCGTCCAGGATGCGCTCCCGGGTCCCGTCCCCCTTTTCGGTATAGCCACCCAGCAGCAGGATTTCGTCCTTGCCGTCCTCCTCGCTGCCCTCGACCCGCTCCGGTTGTTGCGAACCGTGACCCGCGTAGGTCAGCACCAGGGTATCGCCGGGCTGGGCGCGGGCCACCAGGTCCCGCCAGTCCTGGACCAGGTTGTCGCGGGTGGCCTCGGCGTTGAGCCGGACGCGTAGATCCTTGACCCCCAGGGCCTTCAGGGCCGCGGCGATGTCCTGGGCATCCGCCACCGCTCCCTTGAGGGAGGAGCCATGCTGATATTCGTCGATGCCAATGACTAGGGCACGTACCTCGGCCTGGGCCAGGGCGCTGATCAGCAGCATCAGGCCGGCCAGGGGGACCTGGACCATGGCTGCAAGGGAACTGACTGCTTGCGTGGAGGCTGTTCGGGGATTGGAAAGCCTTGTCCCTTTTCCTTGCCGGAACCTGAGCCAATGGTTGCGACGAGGGGGCGTGCTTAGCGTGTGCTGGGTCATTTGGCTTGCTCCGTGGTGACCTTGGTTCCGACTCCCCAACCCTGCCGCGCCTGGCTGGGGTGGTAAGGGAAGAATCGGGGCAAATCCGCTAGCCAGTACCCTGGCTATGGCGGGGGAGGGATGAACATCGACGCTCAGCAGTGGACACAGGGGGCTTTACAGCGGACTCAGCGACGCACCAGTTCGACGCGGCGATTGAGGGCCCAGATCTCCTCCTCGGTATAGCGGTCGGGATCATCCAGTTCGATGGGCTGTGATTCCCCCGCGCCCTCGGTCCGGATCCGACCCTCGTAGCCCTGTTCCCGCAGATAGGTAGCCAGGGCTTCGGCCCGGCGCCTGGACAGGGCCAGGTTGTCCTGATCCGAGCCCCGGTCGTCGGTATGGCCGACCAGGGTGATGTCCGCCGGGTTCTGCTTCAGGAGGTAGTCGGCAAGATCGCTGGCCGCCTGTTCGCCCTTGGCGGTGAAGGCGGTCGAACCACTCTCGAAGGTCACCGGCAGGGGCACCCGCTGTACCGTCCAGCCACGCACTGAGGTCAGGGCCAGCCCCTCCGCCGTTCCCGAGCGGTGATTGACCGGGACCGCCACGTAACGCTCGGCCAGCAGGCGACACTCGCTGGCCTTGCGGAAGATGGACTGGATCTCGGCCTCCGGCGGGGCCTTGGGGGTAGCGACCGGGTCGTTGATCAGGTTCAGGGCTTCCTGAAAGGCCAAGGTGGCGGCCTCGTACTGCTTACGGTCTAGTTCGAGATCCCCCAATAGGGCCTGAGCCTGCCAGGTGTTGGCGATGCCGACGGACTGGCGCAGCAGGTCCTCCTGCGCGGTGAGGGGCGCCCCCGCCGTCAGGCGTTGCTGGATCTCGCGAATGAAGCCCAGGGCGGCGACCCGGGCGAGCTTGGCGCGGTAATCATCCGGGCAACTGGGCTCGGTGGGGATCAGCGTGGCGTGCCCGGCCAGGGCCGGCAGGTCGCCAGCGCGGGCGGCATTCTGGATGTCCTGGGCCAGGGTGGTGCAGTCGCTCCAGGCCGGATGCGGGGCCAGGAGCGCCAGGCACAGGCCGCCGGCGCTCAACTGGCGCGGGTATGCCGAAATCGCGAAAGGCTTGGGGCTGGTCACCATGGCGCTGGCTCCTGTCAAATGTCCGTTGACGGGGAGATGATATACTACGGACCCGTAATAAATCTGGATAGATAAAGGGCTTGGGGCCTCTTACCCGGATCGCCGCCAAGCCATTATCATAAAAATAATAGGTTATCGCTGGTCGCTGGTCGCTGGTCTCTGGACCCTGGTCGCTCACCGGGATTTTACCTTGCTCCGTCGCACAGGAGATGCGGAGCGGAGCCGACCAGGACTGACCTCAGACGGTATGGAGTTCTCGATGCGCATCCTCGCCCCTCTCCGCCCCGCCCACCGCCCCTGCCACCCCGCCGGCTTTTCCCCTGTCGGGATGCCTCCTGGCCGGTTGTCCCATAGCCGGTTGTTCCCCGGCCAGTTGTTCCCTGGCCGGAATTGGCTCCATCGTTACCATTGGGCTCCTGGTCCTGGCTCTGATCGCCCCTGGCAGGGCGCCGCCGGGACCCTCGTCCTGCTCCTGCTCCTGCTCCTGCTGGCCACGCCCCTGGGGACCCATGCCGGGGAGTTGCCCACCGATCCCCTGCTCCGCCTCGAAACAGGCATGCACACCGGCCCGATCAAGCGCATCGGCGTCGATCAGGCCGGCGGCCTGCTGATCACCGCCTCGGATGACAAGACCTTGCGCCTGTGGAATCCGGCCGACGGCAGTCTGCTGCGGACCCTGCGGCCCCCCATCGGCCCCGGGGACGAGGGCCGCCTCTATTCCGCCGCCCTGTCCCCGGACGGCCACTGGATAGCCACCGGCGGGTCGACCCAGGCCGGGGGCGAAGGCCAGGGCAGTTATCTCGTCTACCTCTTTGACCGGGCCAGCGGCGAACTGCGCCATTACCTGGTGGGCTTGCCCGACGTGGTCAACCATCTGTGCTTTTCCCGGGACGGGCGCTACCTGGCCGCCAGCTTCGGGACCGGCGGCATTCGCGTCTGGTCCACGACAGGCTGGCAACTAGCCGCCAGCGACAGCCAGTATGACGACGCCAGTCACTGGTGCGACTTCGGCCCCGCCGGCCAACTGGTGACCTCCGCGCTGGATGGCCAGATCCGGCTCTACGGCGCCGGCTTCAACCTCATCGCCAAACGCCCGGCCCCCGGTGGCAAGGAGCCCTTTGCCGTGGCCTTCACCCCCGACGGCAGCCGCATCGCCGTGGGCCTGGCCGACACGGCGGCGGTGGCGCTGCTCTCCGGTCAGGACCTGCAGCCGTTGGAGCCGCCCCGCCGCAAAGGCCTGGACAATGGCGATCTGAGCAAGGTCGCCTGGTCCGCGGATGGCCAGCGCCTCTATGCCGGCGGCCGCTTCCAGCGTGAGGGCAAGTTCCCGGTGGTGGTCTGGGAGAAAGGCGGCAAAGGGGAGCGGCACTTCTGGACCGGCACCGGCAACAGCCTCGCCGATCTGCGGCCCCTGGCCGGCGGTGACCTGCTGGTCGGCACCAACGACCCCGCCTGGCTGCGGTTCAACCCGCGGGGGGAGGTCGTCCAGAAGCGCGCCAGCCAGATCCCCGACCTGCGCAACAAACTGGGTGACCACTTCCGCCTCTCCGCCACCGGCCGCCAGGTCGCCGTGGGCCTGGGCTATGGCGGTGATCAGCAAGTCATGTTCGATCTCGATGCCAAGCGCTTGTTCGCCGGCCAGATCAACGAGACCTGGCTGCTGCAACAGCGCCTGGACGAACTGGGCTTCGACCCCGGCAGCATCGACGGCAGTCAGGGGCCCCAACTCCGCAAGGCCCTCAGCGCCTGGCGCCAGGAACAGGGGCTGGGCCCCGGTGGCCTGGACGAGGCGGCGCGACGCGGTCTGGGTATCAGCCCCCTGGCTGCGCCCCGCAGCAAGGTCGCGGGCCTCAAGATCAGCGGCTGGGAGAACGGCCAGACCCCTAAGCTGGGCGGCAAGCCCCTGGCCCTGGCACCCCACGAGACCGCCCGCGCCCTGGCCATCGCCCCGGACGCCCAGAGTTTTCTCCTCGGTACCTCCTGGTATCTGCGTCGCTTTGACCGTGAGGGCCAGCTCCTGTGGCAGACGCCGGTCCAGGACACCGCGTGGGGCGTGAATATCAGCGGGGACGGCCGGGTTGCGGTCGCCGCCTGTGGCGACGGCACCTTGCGTTGGTACCGTTATAGTGATGGCCAGGAGTTGCTGGCGCTGTTCGTCCACCGCGAGACCCGGGAATGGGTCCTGTGGAGCCCCAAGGGCTTCTACGACGCCAGCCCCGGCGGGGACCGGCTCATCGGCTGGCATCTGAACCGGGTCGAATTGGGCGAGGGGCTGGCGGTGCTCAACGTGGTGTCCGGCTCCGCCGCCGAAACCGCCGGCATCCGCCCCGGTGACCAGATCGAATCGGTCAATGGCCTCAGGCCCAAGAGCCGGGACGAGCTGATCGAGATCATCGCCCAGAGCCCAGTCGGGGAGCCGCTCCAGGTCAATCTGCTCCGGGGAATGGACTATCTGGCCTTCGAGGTCTGGCCCCAGCGGGCGCAACCCCAGGCGCAGCCCAAGGTGGGGACTCTGGTGGGTAAGACCCTGGCCCGCGCCGAGGCCGCCGACTTTTACCCCGTAGGCAATTTCCGCGACCGCTTCTACCGCCCCCAAGTGATGGTAAAGGTCCTCGATACCCTGGATGAGGGCCAGGCCATCGCCCAGGCCAATACCCAGGGCGGGCGCGCCCTTCCCGAGCCCGACATCGCCGCCTCCCTGCCACCGATGGTTCATCTCCTCAGTCCCCGCGACGGCGACAGCTTTGGTCCCGGACGGACTGCCGTGCGCTATCGCCTCAAGAACACCGACGGCGAACCGCTGCGGCATCTCCAGGTCCTGGTGAACGGCCGGCCCCTGGACACCCAGCGCGGCCTCCAGCGGGTCACCCCCGGTCAGGCCGGCCAAGCGGGTCAGACTAGACAGGAGGGTACCCAGGCCGATCAAGCAGGCCAGGGCGGTCAGACTGGCCAGGTCGCCCCCCCCGCGGCCGATGGCGAGCAGGTCATCGAGATCGACCTGCCCCCGCAGGACCTGACCCTGACCCTGGTCGCGGAAAACCGTTTCGGCGCCTCACCCCCAGAAACGATCCGGCTGCACTGGGAAGGCGGCCAGGCGGAAGATTTCGTCGCCCAACCCAAGCTTTATGCCCTGCTGGCGGGGGTTTCGGATTACGAGGACGACAGCCTGGACCTGCAATTCGCCGCCAAGGACGCCCGGGACTTCGGCGCGGCCCTCAGACGTCAGACGGGGGGGCTGTATCGCGAGGTGGAGATTCGCAGCCTGGAGAATCCCACCAGCGAGGAACTGCTCGATGGACTGGATTGGCTGCGCTCCGAGGTCACCAGCCGGGACATCGCCGTGATCTTTATCTCCGGCCATGGCGTGAACGATCCCGACGGCGACTATTACTACCTGACCCGGGATGCCAATCCCGACCGCCTGCGCCGCACCGCCGTCCCCTACTTCGAGGTCAAGAAGACCCTCTCCGCCCTGCCCGGCAAGGTCCTGGCCTTCGTTGACACCTGCCACTCCGGCAACATCATGGGTGGTCGCCGCGGCGTGACCGACATCACCGGCGTCATCAACGACCTGACCTCCGCCGAAAACGGCGTGGTGGTATTCGCCAGTTCCACGGGCAAGCAGTATTCGCTGGAGAACCCCGAATGGGGCAACGGTGCCTTTACCAAGGCACTGGTGGAAGGGATCGACGGGGCGGCGGACTACACTCAGGATGGGCGTATTACCGTCAATAAGCTCGACCTGTATTTGAGCGAGCGGGTCAAAGATCTCACGGGGAACAAGCAGACACCGACCACTACCAAGCCGCAGACCATCTCCGATTTCCCAATCGCCCTGAAAAAATCCTCCTGAGCCTGGACCTCTCCGGCACCCGATCACTGTCAGGACGGAATCAGAACGCTATCAGATCGCCGCTCTCCCGCCGCTTACTGCGCCTTCCCGCTATCGCTGGCGCCGCCAATGGCGCCCCGAGGCAACCCGTCACCTGCTCGGCGGGAGCAAGGCCGGGCACGGTCTCGGCAAGTTAAAACGGGCTGGTATATAGTTAGGAAACGCCCTTTGGCTGTGTTTCACCCACCGATATCTAACGACAAGGAGAGGACGAGATGCGCGCCTTTTTCATCCGACACTTTCTGCTCCTGGGAGTCATCGGTCTGATCCTGACCGGCTGCCAGACCATGCCCACCGGCGGCGGGGCTGCCGTGGACAATTACAACCAGGGTCGTGCCGCCTATGACGCCGGGGATTATCAGACCGCCGTGGCCTATTTTCTGGAGGCCACCCGTCTCGACCCGCGTTATGGCGAGGCCTTCTATGGGTTGGGACGGGCCTACGAGGCCCAGAACATGAACCGCCAGGCCCTGGACGCCTATTTGAATGCCGTGAGTGTCCAACCGAGCCATGGCGCCGCCCACGCCCGGGCGGGCATCCTCTATTTCAAACAGCGTGAGTACGTGCCGGCGGAGACCCACCTTAAGCGGGCCACCGAGTATGCGCCCTCTGATCCCCTACCCTTCTTCTATCTGGGTGAAATCTACCGCATGCAGGGCAACTGCAAGGCCAGTGTCGATATGTACAAAAAGGCCCTGGCCCTGAATCCCGGCCTGCTGGACGCCAAGGAAGGGCTGCGCCGGGCCCAGCGTGAGATTTGCGGCGGCGGTGGCGGCAACCGGCCACCCAAGGTCGAGCGCGCCACGGACTTCACCGGTGGCGGCCGCGCCCTCAAGCCAGGCGAATGGTAAGAACCTGATGAGCGCCATCCAGCGCCGTGTCGCCTTGATGGCGCTGGTCATCCTGCCGATCCCGGGCTGGACCGGCAACCTGGCGCTGATGGAACAGAATGCCCGTGAACTCATCGGCGTCAATCAGGCAATCCTGGAGGCGCTGAACATGGGCATCCAAGAGGGCGAGTACCGGCTGTCCACCCGGGTGACGACGGGACCTGGCCAGCCCCTGTTTCAGGTGGACCATGTAGAGGTCGTGGGACCCTCCCGCGCCACGGGATCGGGACCGGCTGCCACCCTCTCGCCCATGCCCTGGGTCCCATCACCCGCTCCCGACGCCAAGGGTGCCCCGGATGGCCCGGATGTCCTGGCCCCCTTTGGCCAAGCCAGCCCAAGCCTACGCTTTGGCCCCATCCCGGACCAGGTCGAACTGGCCGCCGCCCGGTCGGTCCCCGTCACGCCCCTGACGGCCGGCCAGACGGACCAGCGCGCCCCGGCCTCCCTCGACCCGCTGACGTTCTCAACGGCGCCTTCCCAGCCAGGCCCCCATCATCCCAGTCTGGAGGATGCAACCCACCCGCTCCCCCTCGATTCCCCCACCACCGGCGGCGCCGCCGTTCTGAAACCCTGGTAACCCCGCCAGCTTACCGATGTTTTACGCCCTTCAATTCCAAGCACTCACGGCTGGTGAGATATTACTGTAGAGACGAATGGAGAAATGACCATGGTGAAGACAATGATCGCGAGAAGGGGCCTGCAACTCGGCCTGGTGGCCCTGGCCCTGCTGCTGGGTACCCAGGTTGCCGTCGCGGGCAACAAAAAACTGATGACGGTCAATGCCGCCAAGGTGGCCGCGGAACGGGCCATCGTCGAGAGCGTCATCGGCCTCAAGGTCCGGAGCAGTGAACGGGTCGAGGACCTCGTCGCCCAGGAGGTGACCGTCGACGCCAAGACGGCGGCGGCCATCAAGGGCATCGAGTACGCGGATGCCATCTATGACCCCGAGAAGGACATCGCGCAGGTCGTCGCCACCATCAAGCTCGGCCGGGTAACCAATATCATCGGCCGCAATATCGACTTCGGCGGCCAGACCATCCAGCGCGTCGGCTTTGCCACCTCCACCCCCGAAATGGCCGGTCCCCTCCGCGCCCTGCGGGCGGCGGAATTGGATGCCTACAAGCAATTGGCCAAGACCATCATCGGCTTCAAGATCGACAGCAATACCTCCGTGCGGGATTACATCCTGGAATCGGATAGCATCCGCGCCAAGATGATGGCCGCCATTTATGGGGCCGAACTGGTGGGCTACCGCTGGGATGAAAATGGCGATGCCTATGTCAAGATGCGGCTGAAGTTTGGCTTTATTCAGGACGTGCTGAACCGCCGCATTAAGTACGACAACGAGGTGGTCGAGGTCGAGGGTATCGGCGCTCAGCACAATGACTTCAAACAAGACCCGACCACGATGGGCATGGAGGGCAATTTTGGCGGTCGCACCGAGATCCGCGAGGGCTCGATCAATGTGCCGGTCGGCCCCGCCTCGGTACCCGCCATGCCGCCGGAGGCCCAGGGCGGTGGCGTCAATCTGCGCTGAGGACCAACCAGCTTGAGACCCAGGTGAGCCCGGGAGACCGGGCCACCCGTCTCGACCTGGCCGTTCAGGCGGACGCAAGCGGGTTCGGATTCACACACCACGCCACACCACAACAAAATTTCCAGGGATATAGACCGCCCCGGGCAACCGAGCCCTCACCCGGCAGGAAACACGCTCATGCGCAACGACTCCCTCAGGCCCCTCCTCCTCCGGTTGTTCCTGCTGCTGGCCCTGGCCCTACCGAGCCTCGCCACCCTGGCCGCGGATACCATCATCGTCACCGCCGAGGGCCTGGCCGATCCCAATGCGGAGACCTACCAACGCGACCAGGGCCTCCTCATCGACGATTTGCGCCAGGATGCCCGGCGGCAGGTCATCGAAAAGGCGGTAGGCACCTTCATCGACAGCAATACCCTGGTGGAGAACTACGTCCTGATCGAGGACCGGGTCTTCAGCAAGTCCACCGGTCTCATCAAGCGCGTGATCAAGGAAAGCAACCCCTGGCTGGGCGAGGACGGCTTCATGCACCTGCTGATCCAGGCCGAGGTCTATGTCACCGGTGTGGAGGAGGCCCTGCAGGAGATGTCCCGCTCCTCCCGGGTGAGCTACATCCGTCAGTACGGCGACCCCAAGATCTCCGTGGCCATCTTCGCCCAGGATGTCGAGCGGGGCAGTTGGGAGAGCCGGTCGGAGATCGCGGAAAACATCCTCAAGGAGCATATCACCGGCTTCGGCTATCGCGTCTGGTCGGAGGAACTGACCAAGAAACTCAAGGCGGAAATGGTGGAATCCTCAACGATCGACGACCAGGTCGAGGCCACCGTCTCCGTGTCGCACCTCAAGGAATCGGATTTTTCCATCTATGGCAAGGTCAAGTTTGACGAGCGGACGGTCACCCTCAAGGCCTCCGGGGTCAACGTCAAGAAACACGTCATCACCTCCTGGACGGTGAAATGCGTCGACAACCACACCGGAGAAGAGATCTATTTCAACAACAAGGTCCCGCGCCGGCATAGCTGGGCCACGGAAGACGAGGCGGTGCAGGAGATTGGCCGCCTGATCGGTCAGGAATTCTCCCGGGACTTTTTTGAACAGCACCTGATGAGCCCAAGCAAGATCTACCAGCTGCGGGTGATCGGCCTGCCCACTTATGACGTCGGCGTCCTGTTCAAGAAGGAACTGATCGGGCTACGCCCCATCCTCGGGGTGGATTTCCGCAACTACTCTAGCGACGGCATCTCCATTTACGAGGTGAATTTCGCCGGCAACACCGGCAATTTCGCCGAGGTAGTGAACAGCGTGGTGATCAAGCCCCTCAATGCCAAATTCGGGGAACAGACCTTCCGGCTGGACGCGGTCGAGCAAGGGGTGGTCAAGGTAAGCTTCCATGGCACCAAGGACCTCGACCGCCTGGTGGAGGAATTCAATGCCAAGCCCCCCGCCGCCCTGGCCGTCGCCACGCCGGCCCGCCTCAGCCATATCGCCAAGGCCCCCCAGACGGTGGCCAAACTGGAGGAGATCAACCCGGACGCAATCGCCCAGTTGCGCAAGGGCGAAACTGTTGGCTCAGCACCCTTCCAGCAAGTCAAGGATTTTTAGCCGTTCTGGCATCCATCCAGATAGCTGAAAGGCAGATTCTCCACAGGCGGGACTTCCTTGTCCTCGCCCCGCACCTGGGTAGTTCAGACCGCCGCTTCGGTCCAGCCTTTATTCGTCTTGCAGGCTGTCGTCTTACCCTGGATGGTCTGGCCGTCCTTTTCGGCAACCTGCTCGATATTCCGGCACTGCTGACCAGCCGAATTGGTGTAGATCTCGCCGGGGATGACATAGCCTGTCGTGACCTTACCGGACTTCTTGGAGGGCGCCGGCGCCTTCCAGGCCACCTTCTGGTTAGGCTTGGCCTCGGCAGCAGCCCGGCGCATGGCGGCATCCATGGCCTGACGTTCCTGCTCATCCAGGTAGGCGCCAATGGCATTGCCGATGATGCCACCCGCGAGACCGCCAATTAGGGCACCCACCCAGGGGCTGCCACCGGTATTGTTGGCAATCACCGCCCCGGCGATGGCGCCGCCCGTGGCGCCGACGGCGGTACCCGTCGTCTGGTTGGAGCCGGTGGTGGAGACACAGCCACTCAGTCCGACGACAATTGCGCCGGCAGCCAGGGCCACTTTGATTTTCTTCATTACCTTGTCCTCAAATTATCCAATCCGCACCAGCGACCGGCGTCGCCAATGGCCCCTGGATACTAGACTATAAATCGCCCGACAGACAACGAAGGACCACACCGCCCCCCCGTCTATTTTTGGCGTTGTGGACTAAAACCGGAAGGCTGCCCGCATCGTCACCAGGAAGCTGCCCCTTCGGCGACGCCCTTGAGCATCTCCGCCACCTCGCGCATGACGGCGCTGTTGGCAGTCTCCTCCGCGGGGATGTTACGGTGGACGATGTGGGTCTTGTCCTCCTGTCCGGGCAGGGTGTAGATGCTAAGGATGAAGGGGCAGTTGACCAGCCGGTTGGGGTCCTCCGCGATCATCTTACGCGACAGGGTGGCGCTGCAGAACTCGATGGACTCGGCACGGGCATAGAGGGGCCCGCCAATCCCCAGATCCTGGCCGGTGCGCGCCAGCATCTCGCCCAGGTGCATGACGTTGTTGATATAGAGGCCGCGTTCGGCAATGGCGCTCTTGGCGCCTTCCATCACCGTATCGAAGTCGCTCTCGCTCTCATAGACGGCATAGGGGGCGCTCAAGGCGAGGGCCGGCAAGGCCAGCAGGGCGATGGTCGCCATGGCGTTGAGAGATTTCATTGATATTCTCCTCTGGTGATAGCGGGTGGTTGCAGGAGGATCTTCTTGTGCATGGCCGCCATGGGTTGCGTGAAAGCACCCCCTGGGGCAGAACCCTGGGGCAGTACTGAAGCACTCCTCAAAAGAGTCCGCTGATGGTGCCATGCCGGTCGATATCGATGCCCTGGGCGGCGGGGCACTTGGGCAGGCCTGGCATGGTCATGATGCTGCCGGTATAGATGACGACGAAGCCAGCGCCGGCGGAGACCTTGGCGCCCTTGACGTGCAGGCGGAAGCCGGTGGGCCGGCCGGGACGTTTGGGGTCGTCGGACAGGGAGGCCGGGGTCTTGGCAACGCAGATGGGCAGGTCGCCAAAGCCCAGGTTGGCGATATGTTTCAACTGGGCCTGGGCCTCGCTGGAGAAGTCCACGCCGTCGGCGCCGTAGAGGCGACGGGCGAGGATCTCGACCTTCTCCTCCAGGGGTTGGTCCAGGTCATACAGGGGGGTGAAACGGGCCTGTCCGCCCTTGCTACCCGTACCTAAGTCCGTACTAGAACCAGCACCTGCACAGGTACCGGAACTCGTTCCTGAAGCCGTAACAGCACCAGAACCAGCGCCTGAATCCAAACCCGAACCCCCGCCAGAAACAGCACCCGAACCTGTAAAAGCTTCGCCAATGGGATGAGAGCTGGCCGCCGCCAATACCCGCTCGGCCAGCTCCAGCCCCCCGGCGCCGCCGGCCTCACGGTAGTCGGCGATCTCCGCCGGTACCCCCAGGTCGCGGCAGGCTGCCAGGACCTCGGCCAGCTCGTCCTCGCCGTCATCGAGGAAGCGGTTGAGGCAGATGACCACCGGCACCCCAAACAGCCCCAGGTTCTCGACGTGCTTGGCGACATTGGCCAAGCCATGGAGGCGGAAGGCGCGGCGGGTGACCACCAGCACCACGGCGCTGGGGGCCAGGCCGCCGGTGCGGCACTTGATGTGCAGGAACTTCTCCGCTCCCAGGTCGGCGCCGAAGCCGGCCTCGGTGACGGTGACGTCGGCCAGCTTGAGGGCCAGACGCGTCGCCGCCAGGGTGTTGCAACCGTGGGCGATGTTGGCGAAGGGGCCGCCATGGACGAAGGCCGGTACCCCTTCGATGGTCTGCACCAGATTGGGGTGCATGGCATTCTTCATCAGGGCGGCCATGGCCCCCTGCACCCCCAGGTCGGCGGCCTGGATGGGACGGCCCAGGGCGTCGAAACCGACCAGCACGCGACCCATGCGCGCCTTGAGGTCCATGAGGTCCGAAGCCAGGCCCCAGATGGCCATGATCTCGGAGGCGGCGGTGATCTCGAAGCCGTCCTCGCGCATGACACCGTTGGCCCCGCCACCCTCCAGGCCGATGAGGATGCTGCGCAGGGCGCGGTCGTTCATGTCGATGACCCGCTTCCACAGCACCTTGCGCGGATGGATCTGGGGTTCACTGCCCTGGTGGAGATGGTTGTCCACCACCGCCGCCAGCAGGTTGTGGGCCGCGGTGACGGCATGCAGGTCGCCGGTGAAGTGGAGGTTGATCTCCTCCATGGGCAGCACCTGGGCGTAGCCGCCCCCCGCCGCGCCGCCCTTGAGGCCCATGCAGGGGCCGAGGGAGGGCTCGCGGATAGCGGCGACGGCGCGCTGGCCCAGCCGGGCCAGCGCCTGGGTCAGGCCGATGGTGGTGGTGGTCTTGCCCTCGCCGTGCTTGGTGGGGGTCATGGCGGTGACCAGGATCAGCTTGCCGTCGGGCCGCTCCGCCAGCCTGTCCATGACCCCGAGGGGCACCTTGGCCATGTAGGGACCATAGAGGTGCAGTTCGTCGGCGGTCAGGCCGAGACCAGCGGCGACCTCCGCGATGGGGCGAAGCCTGGCCTCCCGGGCGATCTCGATGTCCGACCTCATCGAGGGGCGTCCCCAGCACCAGTCTCGGGCGGATGTTCTTCAGGGGCGCCAGCCCCTGTTTCCTGAACCCCACGCGTTGGTTGTTGTTGCGGTACGCGTGCCTGCTGGGCTTGTTGTTGCTGCGGGGCTTGAGACTGCTGGGCTTCCCATGCTACCTGCACCCCCTCCGCCCCAAAGATGGGTGGCGGTCCGAAGCTGCCCAGCAGGCCGAGCAAGGCCTGGCGGCTGAGAATGTGCTGGTTGTGGTAATTGAGGATGCGCTTCATGTCGAAGCGCAGGCTGATCCCCGGCAGGGCGGCACTGGGGTCCGCGGGATCGCTGGCGATGACGGTGATCTCCGTCGGGTCCACCCCCTCCAGCCGGGCGAGGCGCTGGATCAGGGCGGGGACGGACAGACCCTCCAGGGCCCCCTCCTCCAACTCGCCGGTGAGGGTCATGGCGTCATCGTTCTCCGCCAGGGGGACCCCGAAGCAGTGATCGATACCCAGCTTGGCCCGCAGCACATCGGCCACGCAGCCGAAGGCCCGGCACGCCAGGGCAATCTTGTAGCCCATGGTCTTCAGGGTCTGGATCAGTTCCAGGGTGCCGGAACCCACCTCCACCGCCCGCGCTACCTGGATCATCACCTCCAGCGGCAGGCTTTCCAGGCAGCCGGCGGCCCGACACAGGCAATCACCCTCGCTCGGTCCCAGGGTGGTCTCCAGGCTGGCGGCCGGAATGCCGGCCAGGCGCAGGATTTCCTCCCGGGTCGCCCGCGCCATCAGGCTGGTGCGGATATCAAAGAGCAGGACGCGCTTCTTCTTGTTGAAGACGTCTTCGCTCTGGAACAGGGTGTCGATCCCCAACTCGCCCATGCGCAGCCGCAAGGCCCCCTGGAGGTTTTCCAGGGGAATGGCGCAACGGTCGAGGTCCACCATCAGCTCCATGAGGAAGACCCCCTCCCGGGCGATCATCTCCGCCAGGTCAACGTTGATGTCATAGGTCTTGAGCAGGCCGGTCACGGCGGCGACGATCCCCGGCCGGTCCCGGCCCAACAGGATCAGCAGCAGCGGCTGGCGCGCGCCGCGCCTGGGCAGTGGACGATACTCGTCCACCTGGAGGTCCAGGCCCGTCTCCTGGGACAGGCGCCTCACCAGATCCGCCAATTCGACTTTCCCCAGATCCGCCGCGGCCAGATCAACCACCATGAACAGGGTGAAGAGCCCATGGAGGACATCCTGACGCAGGTCGATGATGTTGCCCTGGACCGCCGCCACCGGGGTGGTGATGCGCTCGACCAAGCCGACGGCATCCGGGCCGGTGCCGAAGATGATGAAGAGCTTTTCATTCATGGGCGGAAATCTCAGATCTCATGGCTCGGGGGTAGCTGACCTAACCCGCTGACGCTGGACGCGGCGGATCTTCATGGCCCAGGTAGCAGAAGACCTTCTGCTCCAGGGAACTGGCCCAGAGGGTCAGCCGGGCCTGGTCATCCGCCGGGTCGATCACCTTGACCGCGTGGGCCCAGCGGGCCTCCTCGGGGACCAGGACCGCCAGGCGGTTGGAGGACTGCTCGAAGAACTCCAGGTTCCACTGGTTGCCCTCCCGGCCGGGGAAGAGGGCCAGGTAGAGCATGTCCCACTCCACCAGGTCGTTGAAGAAGTGGGTCCCCAGGGAGACGTCGGGTACCAGGTTCTCGCGCATGGCGACGATCTCGCACAGCACGGCGACCTTGTCGATCTCGGCAAAGGCAACGGGCACGCCGAGCATGGGCATGGTGGTGCCCCAGCGCCCGGGGCCCAGTAGCATGACCCGGCGCGGCTCCTTGTCCACACGCAGGATGCGGCCAATGAGGCGGGCCACCGCGTAACGGTCCTGCATGGGCAGCAGGCCATAGACCCCAGGCATGACATAGATGATGCGGTCGATGCCGAGCTGACGACTCTTGCCGATGACGGCCCCCGCGGCCTCCAGCACCAACTCGCCCGCGGCGGCCAGGGTCGGCAGGTTGGCCCCGGCGGTATCGGTGGTGAGTTGCAGGGGGCGACACTGCACCAGGTTGATGCGATAGCCCTCGCCGTCCTCACCCTCGCCAAAGTTGGCGGTAAATTCGACATCCACCGGATTGTCGTAGGCCTCCTCGATGATGCGCATCATCTCCCGCATGTCGTTGACGAAGGGGGTCTGGGACAGGAGATGGTCGAAGGTCAGGAGGTGGACGTCCGGCGCCGGCCGGCCCTGGTTGGCCGCCCGCCGCGCCAGCCCCTCGTCCCGGGAGCTGAAGATGTGCAGGGGGAGATCATCCTTGCGGGCCGACATGTCGGTGAATTCCACCGCCACCACCTGGCTGGCGTCCAGGTCGATGACATCCACCCGCCGCTGGGAGTATTGGCGCACCTCGTCGTCGTCGCTCTCCGGCCGGCGCTTGGGGGCGTTGAGGGCCACCACCCGGGTGTAGTCGTCGTCGGAGCGGTCCACCGCCCGGGTGCCCAGGCCGAAGACCAGGCGCACCATGCCGGCGGCGGGGTCGATGAGCTTGTGCCAGGCGTAGGGATTCTTCGACAGACCCACCCCGGCGACCTGGGGGAAGAAGTGACTGCCATAGCGCCGGCCGGAGACGCGCTGCACCAGCAGGGACATCTGCTCGTCCCGGTCGAGGAGGCCACGCTGCTCGCGATAGCGCAGGGCCTTCTCGCTCAGGGTGCTGGCGTAGATGGTCTTGACGGCGGCCAGGAAGTCATCGAGGCGCTTCTGGTGGGAGCCCTGGTTGGCGCAGAAGACGCTCTCGTACTTGCCGGCGAAGGCATTGCCGTAGCTGTCCTCCAGCAGGGAGCTGGAGCGGACGATGATGGGCGACTGGCTGAAGTAGTCCAGCATCTCGACGAACTCCTCCATAAGCTCGGTGGGGAAACGCCCGGTGATGATGCGCCGGCGGGCCTCGTGGAGGTCATCGAGCAGGGCGTCCTGACCAGTGATCTGACGCTGGCGGTGTAACCAGCAGCCATTGTCCACCAGGTAGGAGTAATAGACGTCCGAGCCGATATAAAAGGAGTCGTGGGCCTCCAGTAGCTCCCGCCAGCGGGGATCGACCTTACGCAGGATGGCCCGGGCCAGCAGCATGCCGACGGATTTACCCCCAATCAGGCCGGTGCCGATGATGCGCTTCCAGATGGCGACCAGGTCACCGAGATCGAGGTACTTTTCAGCCAGGGTCAGCACCCGTTCCTCTCGGCTGAAGACCATCTCGGTCAGGGTGCGGAAGACCTCCTGGGCCTCGTCCCCCACGTCCTCGCCGCGCTCCTGCCGTTCCCAGATCCGCTCAGCGTGGAGGAAGGTCCGATTCCATTTGCCGAGGCGGAAGTGCACGGCATCCAGTCCCGCCCAGGGTTTGGCGGTGAGGATCTCGGCGATGGTGGCGCTGTCGGAGATGGGCGTGAAACGGTCGCCCTCCCAGACATGCAGCATGTTCATGGTCGGCGAGTAGCGGTGCTCGACCTTGGTGGGCTGGATGTAGACCTTGCCCTTGTGGCGGTAGACCTCGGTGAGGATCTGGGTGGTGCGGGAGATGGGCCCGGTGGCCTGGGTGGAATGGGTGTTGCGTAGCAGGGGGAAGTAGGCCAGGGACTCCAGGTCGAAGACATAGGGGCAGGTCAGCATGAAGAAATTGCCCAGCATACGGTCGCTGGACCAGGCCTCGGCCAGGGTCGAGAGGCAGTCGAAGACAAAGAAGGCCCCGCGCCCCGCTTCGCGGATCTCCGCCCGCACCTGGGTGATGAAGCGCTCGAAGCCGATACCGACGTCGATCTCCCGCACCTCCCCATGATCGGCCTCCCGCAGCAACGGGGGGTGATTGGCGAAGCGGAAGTAGATCAGTCGCCGTCCCTCCTTGTGCGCCGCCCGGCAATAGGCCGGGACCAGAGGGGCAAAATCGGCGATATCGTCCAGATGCCAGACCAGATTGTCGCCGGGCAGCAGGCCGCGGAAGACGCGATCCAGGGCGGTGATGCCGGTGCTGAAATGGGATTCGATCATGCCGTTACCTGCGAGACTGAAGGGGCTGAGGAGCGGACCCCGGGCTGACGGGCTACCGGGCGCGGACCTGGGCTGGCAGGCCACCAAGCAGGGGCCTAGCCTCCACCGGAGGTGGCCACCCCTCCCGAGAGGTGGCACGACCACTGACAGAAACTAAAACCCATGCCTGGCATCGCCAACGCCGTGAGCCAATGCCATCGGTGACTCATCGGATTATATGCCCTGACCGGCGGGGGACCTAAGGCTACCCACGGCCTGGCTCGCCCCGCTCCCAACGGCCGGCACGGTATCCTTGCCGCCGGGCCGCCCAGCAACCACCGCTTGGCTCCCGCCAAGGAAACGCGACCATTGCAGGACATCATGGGCGGGATTACAATTATTTAATTAATTGTTTCTAATATACAAACTGCCCGCCACCGTCCGCCACGGCTCGGACCAAGCCCGCGGGACAGGCACAGACCAGAGGTATCGTCCGTGTTAACCCGTTACACCCTGATGGTTTTTGGCCAGGAGGACGCCCTCTACTGGCAAGCGCACTGGGCGATCCTCAGCCTGCTGGCCCGGGCCGAGCCACCCTTCGAGATCCTGGTCTCCACGGACCAGCCCCGCTATTTCCACTGGTTTGGCGATGCCATCCGCGTCCAGGGGATGTCCGCGGACGAACTGAACGACTGGCTCGGTCCCCAACGGTACTTCTTCCGCGCCTTGATCAAGACCCTGGAGATCGGCCTGGACGCCAACCCCAAGGCGGACGTCGCCATTTACATGGATACCGACATGATCATCAATCGGGATTTCGCCCCCGTCATCGCCGGGGCCCTCCAGGGCGACATCTACATGGAATGTCTGGAATACAAGCTTTACGACAGCGGCCGCCAGGGCAACAAGGGCGCCAAGGCCCTGTGGCAACTGGTGGGTGACCGGGAGTGGGACGGGGTGCGGATCGACCGCGACACCCAGATGTGGAACACC
>SACH01000587.1 GCA_009928645.1 Gammaproteobacteria bacterium
GGGGATCAGTTAGCGACGCAACTGTTCCCCGAGCTGTAGTAACCGCTCGGGCAACTGCCGCCGCTGTTGAAGAAGGCGTGACAGGCGCTGTTGGCACTGGCGACGCAACTGTTGCCACTGCTGTAGTAGCCGCTGGGGCAACTCCCGCCGCCATTGAAGAAGGCGTAGGGGGCGTTCTGCCCGGAAGGCACGCAGGAATTGCCCGAAGAGTAATAGCCGGAGGGACAGCTCCCCCCCCTGATTGGCAAACCCGGCGGCCATGGGCGCGGGGATGTTGCAGCCGGCGACGGCAGGGGACAAGGACCCCATCAGGATGGCCAGGGCAATCAGTTTGAACAGACCGGTGAGCATGGAGATGACCTCGCAGGAAAGATGACAGGAAGGTGCCCTGACCCGGAAAGGCGTCGGCCAATGTCCTGGAGAGGGCGGGCAAGACGTAGCCTAACCCCGGGTCGCGACCATGGTTGTCGCGCGGAGCCTGGGTGAACTGACCTTGGTCTTCCCGGCATCATCAAACAGGTGACCTGACACCTACCCCAGCGATCACACCAGGTCGCCTGATAAGAAAGGTGCTACGCCTTTACCAAACCGATGGCAAAGTATCGGGATGTCGAGTCTCAGGTGAGGAAGGGTGGGGTCTGCCATTTACAGGGTTAGTCTGGGCTGTCATGTACTGGGCCCCGCTGCTTGCCTCGTAGTCCTCTACCGTGATGCGTCGCGCACCGCGGTAGATTTGCAGGGAGAAGACGTAACCGCTGTCGAGTGAGACAACCAGGTTGCCTTTCGGCGAGAGGAAGTGACTTTTAACAGCTGATTGCCCATGCCAGCAGGCAGGTCCAGCCTGGCCGGAAGTGATCCCTGCTGTATGGCGATATCCCCAAGCAAACGACTGGCCAGAGATGCTGTGCGGGGAATCGACACTAAGCCAGTCAAAAAGCAGCTGGGGGAAATCCCAGGGGAGATCGGAATGCCTTATTGGGCCGCAGACAACCTGGCCGCTCTGCCCGTCCCACACCAGGGCCTCATCCCCGGACCAAGAAAGGATTTGGCCATCGGACAATTCCATCGCACCGGTGACGGCGTTCGTATGCCTGTCGAGAATAGCGAGCAGGGTGCCGCTGTGCCCATTCCACAGGCGTAGGGTGTTGTCCCACGACATTGATAGGATGCGTCCGTCGGAAAGCAGCAAGGCGTTACTGATCCGGTCGGCATGTCCTGTTAAAGTGACAAGTGGGACGCCGCATTGTCCATCCCATAGGCGCAGGGTATGGTCCGCGGACCACGAAAGGATGCGCCCGTCGGTGAGCAGCGTGACGCCATGGATCGAGGATGTATGCCCAATGAGGGCGGCAAGCGGGGCGCCACTTTGCCCCTGCCACAGCCGCAGGGTGCCTTGCCATGACCACGAGAGGATGCGCCCGTCGGACAGTTCCAGTGCACCTTCAGATCTCCTGATCTCCAGGATTTCAATGTGACCCCGGCTCGGAAAAATGGGGCGCCCACGTATGGGCGTCGCAGTGGCGGGGAATTGGTTG
>SACH01000588.1 GCA_009928645.1 Gammaproteobacteria bacterium
CCAGCAACCTGCGCGCCGAGGTGGTCAGCCCGGTCCTGACCTACGCCGACCTCGACACCCTGCAGCAGGTGGTGCGCGCCATCCGCCGCTGCGGCGCCACGTTTGACGCCAAGTGCGGCATCCACATCCACGTCGACGCCGCGCCCTTCGAGGCCAAGCAGATCTGCAACCTGGCCAAGCTGGTCTACAAGCAGGAACCCCTGATCCTGCACGCCCTGGGCATCACCCAGGCGCGCCTGACCCAATACACCAAGCCCATCGACCCGGCCTTCATCGCCAAGCTGGAGCAGCAGCGCCCGCGCACCAAGGAGGCCCTCAACCACCTCTGGTACGGCCACAGCAACCCCTACCCGACCCACTACGACAGCACGCGCTACCATGGCGTCAACCTGCACAACATCTGGTACCGGGGCACCATCGAGTTTCGCTGGTTCGAGGCCACCCTGCATGCCGGCAAGATCAAGAGCTACGTGCAACTGTGCCTGGCCATCGCCACCAAGGCCCTCAACGCGCGGTCGGCGGCCAGCGCCAAACGCGACTTCGACCCGACCAGCGCCAAGTACGACTTCCGCGTGTTCCTGCTGCGTCTGGGCATGATTGGCGACGAGTTCAAAACCGCGCGCAAGTTCCTGCTGGAGGCCATGCCCGGCAACGGCGCCTGGAAACGCGGCCGCCCCCAGCCCACCACCTCCGCCGCCCTGGCAGCTTGAGGAGGACCGGACCATGACGCTCAATCAATATGTAAACGCGGCCAGGCAGTTTCAGGACAGCGTGGCTCGGATTGACCCGCGCCAAGGGGAAGGACCAAAACTGGACGCTGTGTGCTTTGACTGGCTGGAAATCGTGCTTAAGGATCGGGAACTGCGCGCCGAACGGGAAATTGGCCTGCAGTTACTGAACATCTTGCGGGGGATAATGAAATGAAGGTGGTGATTCACGACACGACCCTCGACGGGCAGCCCCTGGACGCCGCTGGCACGGTGTTCTGGGGGCGCGACAGCCTGACCATTGCCGAGGCGATGCGCGAGCAGACGCCCTTTACCGCCGCCCTGGCCCCGCGCGTCTACATGACCGAGGTGCTGGCGAGCTTCGAGGGCGACGACCTCAAACCCCTGCCCGAGGCCCTCGACCCGGCCGCCGATGCGTTCCTGATGCGCCTGGCCAGCCGGGGGCTGGTGACCTTTTTGCCCGACGACCTACCCCTCGATCTCAAGGGCGGTCAGGAGGACAGACCATGTGCGGACAAGTAGGGCTAATCCTGGGGCGCAAGCGCCGCACCCGCGCCGACCTGGCCGACCTGCGCATCCTCTTCGAGTTGCTACTGCTGCACAGCGAGGTGCGCGGTCCCCATGCCACCGGCCTGGCGTGGCTCAAGGTCAACGGCGACTACCGCATCTTCAAGGAGCCGCGTCCGGCCCATGACCTGGTGGAGCGGGGTCCCTTCCGCCAGGCCCTGGCCGAGGTGGATGCCAAGACCACGGTGCTGATGGGCCACACCCGCTGGAGCACGCGCGGCGACCCGGCCAACAACC
>SACH01000589.1 GCA_009928645.1 Gammaproteobacteria bacterium
CCATCCCCCTGACCCGTGAGTGAGTCCTTGCCGGAACCGGCCGATCTGGCCCTGCTGCGTCTGCTGCAACTGTGCAGCGGCAGCCTGCCCATCGGCGGTTTCAGCTACTCCCAGGGCCTGGAGTGGGCGGTGGCCGCGGGCTGGGTGCGGGATGCCGCCAGCCTGGGGGACTGGCTGGCCGACCTCGCCGCCACCAACTTGGCGGGGGTCGAGATTCCCGTGCTGGCGCGCCTTCATGCGGCCGTGATCGCCCGGGATGTCGAGGCAACGCGATACTGGTGCCAGTGGCTTCTGGCGACTCGGGAAACGAGCGAACTGCGCGACGAGGAGCGTCACCGGGGTCGCGCCCTGGCCAGCCTGCTGGTCGAGCTGGAGGTGCCTCTGGCCAAAGACTGGCGCCCCACCCTGGCGACCTGTCAGAGCGCCGGTTTCGCCCTGGCGGCGGCCGGCTGGGATATTCCTCTGCCGCGGGCGGCCCTGGGCCTGGCCTGGGCCTGGCTGGAGAACTTGGTCCTGGCCGGGGTCAAGCTCGTCCCCCTGGGTCAGACCGCCGGCCAGCGCCTGTTGCGCGACCTGGGTCCCGTGCTGGTGGAGGCCGTCCAGCGGGGGCTGAGCCTGAGCGACGAGGAACTGGGGGCCTCGGCCCCGGCCCTGGCCATCGCCAGCAGCCAGCACCAGACCCAATACTGCCGACTGTTCCGCTCCTGAGGAGGCAAGACATGAACGACGACAAGCAACCCCTGCGCCTGGGCGTGGGCGGCCCCGTGGGCTCCGGCAAGACCGCCCTGCTGGAGGCCCTGTGCAAGGCCCTGCGCGACCAATACAGCCTGGCCGTGGTCACCAACGACATCTACACGCAAGAGGATGCCCGCATCCTCACCCAGGCCGGCGCCCTCCCCCCGGAGCGCATCCTCGGCGTCGAGACCGGCGGCTGCCCCCACACCGCCATCCGTGAGGATGCCTCCATGAACCTGGCGGCGGTAGAGGACCTCTGCCAGCGCTTCCCGGACCTGGACCTGGTCTTCATCGAGAGCGGCGGCGACAACCTCGCCGCCACCTTCAGCCCGGAGCTGGCGGACCTGACGATCTACGTCATCGACGTCGCCGAGGGCGAGAAGATCCCCCGCAAGGGTGGCCCCGGCATCACCGGCTCCGATCTGCTGGTGATCAACAAGATCGACCTGGCGCCCTACGTGGGGGCATCCCTCAACGTCATGGCCGCCGACAGCCGGCGCATGCGCGGTGATCGGCCCTTTGTCTTCACCAATCTCAAGACCGGCGAGGGTTTGCCCGAGGTGATCCGCTTCATCCGCCACCAGGGCATGCTGGATGCCGGCGTGGAGCAGGACCCGGCGGCCTCCCCCTCACCCCCGTCAGGAAGCCCAGCCAAGTGACAACCCCCCCTCCTCAGAGACTGCCGAGAAATCTGCCGTTGATCTTCAAACACAATTTGCCGCATTGCCGGCGGGACGCCGGTACTCCTTATTCCGAATCAGTCGCTGAGGTTGTAAACAGCCTCTCAAGGG
>SACH01000114.1 GCA_009928645.1 Gammaproteobacteria bacterium
ACCTCCTGGGAGCCCAGGACCTCCTCCGGGTCCACCTCCCAGGTGTTGAGGATCTTGCCGCGCAGGGGCAGGATGGCCTGGAACTCCCGGTCGCGGGCCTGCTTGGCGGAGCCGCCGGCGGAATCGCCCTCCACCAGAAACAGTTCGCCGCGCTGGGGATCGGTGGCGGTGCAGTCGGCCAGCTTGCCGGGCAGGGCCGGACCGCTGGTGACCTTCTTGCGCACCACGGTGCGCCCGGCGCGCAGCCGGGCCTGGGCGGCGCCGATGGCGAGCTGGGCGATGGCCTCCCCGTCCTGGACGTGCTGATTGAGCCAGAGGCTGAAGGCGTCCTTGACCACCCCGGTAACGAAGGCGGCGCACTCCCGGGAGGAGAGGCGCTCCTTGGTCTGCCCGGAGAACTGGGGGTCGAGCAGCTTGACCGACAGGATGTAGGCGCAGCGCGCCCAGACGTCCTCGGGGGCCAGCTTGACGCCCCGGGGCAGCAGGTTGCGAAACTCGCAGAAGTCGCGCACCGCCTCGGTCAGGCCGGTGCGCAGCCCGTTGACGTGGGTGCCGCCCTGGACGGTGGGGATGAGGTTGACGTAGCTCTCGGCGCAGGGCTCGCCCCCCGCCGGGGTCCAGAGCAAGGCCCAGGCGGCGGCCTCGGTGCGGGCCGCGAAGTGGCCGGTGAAGGGCGTGGCGGGGATCAACTCGCGGTCGGGAAGGGACTGGAGCAGATAGTCCTTGAGGCCGTCCTCGTAGTACCAGGTCACCGCCTCGCCGCTGGCCTCGTCGCGGAAGGTCACGGTGAGCCCGGGGCAGAGCACGGCCTTGGCCTGGAGCAGGTGCTTGAGGCGCCGCACGGAGAAGCGCGGGCTGTCGAAATAGCGCGGATCGGGCCAGAAGCGCAGCCGGGTGCCGGTGTCCTTGCGCGGGACCTTGCCGACCGGTTCCAGGTCCGACACCTTGTCGCCGTGGGCGAAGGCCATGTGATGCTCCCGCCCGTCGCGCTTCACCCACAGGTCCACGCGCTGGGACAGGGCGTTGACCACCGAGATGCCGACCCCATGCAAGCCGCCGGAAAAGGCGTAGTTGTCCGCGGAGAATTTGCCGCCGGCATGCAAGCGGGTCATGATGACCTCCGCCCCGGGCAGCCCCAGCTCCGGATGGCGGTCGACCGGCATGCCGCGCCCGTTGTCGGTCACCTCCAGGGAGCCGTCGGCGAAGACCACCACGCGGATCTCGCGGGCAAAGCCCGCCAGGGCTTCGTCGACGCTGTTATCGATCACCTCCTGGGCCAGGTGGTTGGGCCGCGTGGTGTCGGTGTACATGCCCGGGCGCTTGCGCACCGGGTCCAGCCCGGACAGCACCTCAATCGCCGCGGCGTTATAGCTGGCAGACATCGCAGAGTCCTTCCCGTGGGGGTGAGCGAGGGGCGGAGCGGGGGATCACACCCGACCGCGCATGGCCGGCATGATACGGCTTTTCAGGTCGGTAATGCTATCTGATGCCTGCCACCAAGGACCGTGAAAGGCCACCGTCCCGCCGCTCATCCCGCCACCGGGGCCGGGAGAGCGCCCGCCAGCAGCAGCACCAGCCACGGGAGCCACCACCGCCGGGTGCGCGGCGTATCCGCGGTCACGCCGGCGCGCGCGCCCGGGCGCGTGCGCACGCGCCCGGCCACGTACGCCGCGTGCGCCTGCCGGGCCTGCGGGCTGGCCTGATGCGCCGCCAGCACCCGCCGCCACGCACGGCGATAGCGGTAGGGGATACGCCCGGCGGCCAACGGCTCGAGGGTCGCCGCCAGGGCGCGCAAGGCCACGGTCCCCGCCGGGTGACCTTCGGGAAAGACGCCGCGGTCCATGAACACCACCAGTCCCCGCACCGGCACCGTGCCCGCATACCGTCGCACCGCGGCCAGATGCGTGGCATTTTGCTTGAGCGGGTTGTAGAACGCGTGGCGCTGCGGGCCAATGACCTGCGTCCAGTAAGGCCGGTCGGGAGCGCCATAGAGCAGGCCACCCAGATTCTTGCTTTCGAGCACCAGGATGCCATGCGGGGTCAAGGCCAGATGGTCAATCTGGCTATAGCGACCCGTGCCAAACCGCAGCAGCAGATCGTCGGCGCGGCGGGTAAACCGGGCGCGCACCACCGCGCTCACCGCCGCCTCGCCCGCCTGCCCCCGCTGCTGGGCACGGGTGAGGGGGGCGGGCGCCCGCCGCGCCCGAACCCCGTGCCCGACGCGGCGCACGAGGGCGCCCAGGGCATAGCCGACGCCGAACGGCGCCAGCGCCACGGCCAGCGGGGGCAGGGTTACGAGATGGGGCATCTTGAGATGAACCCTCCTGCGTGGGGCCGCGCGGGCGCCGCCCGCGGCTGGCCAGCGGTCACCGGGGCGCACCGACCGGGGCCACGTGCCGCGCCACAGGACACCCCAGCGCCGCGGGTCTGAGTGGGAAGCGCCCGCGCTTCACCCGGTCGGCTGCCCGCGCGCGCACCGTCGGCAAGCCCCCGGTTTCCAGCGCATACCCTAGCGGCGTTTCCCAGCGGAATTCACGCGCAAGGGAGGCCAAGACGCACGCCTTTGCGGCCAAACACTGCCAGCGTTACTGGGCCTGCCTGGGGTCCGGTCGCGCGCGGCAGCACCGCCGCTCCGTGTGGCGCTATCCGCCGGCGGACAATGTGGTAAATTGCTGTTCATACCGGTGGGGTACCGCAGCGCTCCTGGCCGACCCCAGCGCGTGGTGGCTTCCCGGTGTCCCGACCGCCCCGCGGCGGGCGCCGCACCCCCGCGCACCACCGTTCATGCCTGTCAACAGAGTTACCGGGTGACCCACATGCCGACCGCTTCCTCCCTACGCTGCCGCCCCCGCGGCTGGCTGAGCACCGCCTGCGGTGCCTGGCTCCTGTGCGCCCAGGCGCACGCCCTGGATGGCACCCCCGGCACGCCGGCGCCGGCGTGGGACGACACCCCGGTCGCGGCGCGCCTCCTGGCGGACCTGCACACGCAGCTCGCCGTTCAGGCGCGCGCCTGGGTACGCGTGGATGTGCAGATCGAGGCCGCCAGCGACACCCCGGGCGCGGCATGGCTCCGCGAGCTGGCGGACCGCGCTACCCGGTTGCTGGCCAGCCTGCCCGCCGGCTCCTATCGCGCGCTGGACCGTCCCGTCACCCAGCCCAGCCTGACGCTGGAGATTGACGACGCGGCCCTGGCGGTCCTGGAAGACTCCCCCTGGGTCGCCGCGGTGGAGCCGCTGCCCCCCTCGCCGCTGATGACGCATTCGGGCGAGGCGCCCACGGTCCAGCGGGCGCCCGAGCCCATCGCCGATGAGTATGTCGTGGTGTTCAAGGAGCAGGCGTTCAGCTGGGCCGCGCGCCGGGTGGGGGAACTGGGCGCCGAAGTCAGCAGCCTGGGCGCCGGCCTGGCGACCCAGTACCAGGGCCAGCTCGCGGCGCAGTGGCATCACGCCCTGCCCGGGGTGGGGCTGCGCCTGAGTGCGGCCGCCGCGGACGCCCTGGCCAAGGATCCGCGCGTCGCCCTGGTGGAGCAGAACGGCCGGGTGTCAATCGACGCGACCCAAGCCCAGCCGCCCTGGGGGCTGGATCGGATCGACCAGCGCGCCCTGCCCCTCGATCAGGGCTTCACCCCGGTTAACACGGCGCCGGGGGTGAACGTCTACGTCATCGATACCGGCATCCGGACCTCCCACGTCGACTTCGCCGGCCGTGCCACCTGGGGCACCAATCAAGTCGATGATCTGGACGCGGATTGCCATGGCCACGGCACCCATGTCGCCGGCATCGTCGGCGGCGACACCTACGGTGTGGCCAAGGAGGTCAGCCTGATCGCGGTCAAGGTGCTCGATTGCGCCGGGTCCGGGTCCTATTTCAGCGTACTGGGCGGCATCGACTGGGTGGCGGCCAACCACCAGGCCCCAGCGGTGGCGAACATGAGTCTCGGCGGGGATTATTCCGCCGCGCTCAATCAAGCCGTCGCCAACGCGGTCGCGGCCGGGGTGCCGATGGTCGTGGCGGCGGGCAATGAGGCCGTCGATGCCTGCACCCGCTCCCCGGCCGCGGCGCCGACCGCGCTCACGATCGGCGCCAGCACCGCGGATGATGCCCGGGCCTATTTCTCGAACTACGGGCCCTGCGTCGATCTCTTCGCCCCCGGTGCCGCCATCCTGTCCGCTGGCGTGGCGTCGGACACGGCCGCGGTCACCCTGAGTGGCACCTCCATGGCCGCGCCGCATGTCGCCGGCGCCATCGCGCTCTACCTGCAGGACAATCCCGGGGCCACCCCGACGGACATCGCCACCTTCGTCACCACCAACGCCACCGCGGGCGCCTTGACGGATATCGTCCTGGGCTCCCCCAACCGCCTCCTGTTCACCGCGGAGGCCGACCGCGCCCAACTGGCGGTCCAGACCGCCGGGCTGGGGACCGTCACCAGCACGCCCGCCGGCATTGACTGCGGCGCCACCTGCGCCGCCAGTTTCGACCGCGACGCGGCGGTGGAGCTGACCGCCACCCCGGGACCGGACTGGTCATTCGCCGGCTGGGGGGCGGATTGCGCCGGGACGAGCGCCACCTGCACCCTGGTGATGGACGAGCTCAAAACCGTCGCGGCGACCTTTGTCGACGCCAACGGCGCCAGCGAGCGTTTCCCGGCGGGCGGGACCTGGCCCGCGGGGTGGCTGAACCCGGACGAATCCGCGGCCCCGTGGGAGGTCGTCGCCACGCCGGTGAGCGAGGGCCAGGCCAGCCTGCAATCCGGGGCGATCACGGCCGGGCAGATGACCCTCCTGCGCCTGGAGGATTATTTCGCTGCCGGGGAGGTGACCTTCGACTGGACGGTCTCCAGCGAAACGGGCTGGGATTGGCTGGCCTTCTATCTCGACGGCGAGCTGCAAAACGCCATCTCCGGATGCGCGGTGTGGTCCCCGCTCTGCTGGCAACCCCAGCGCTTCCCGCTGACGGCCGGTCACCACGTCCTCGAATGGGCCTACCAGAAGGACGGCAATACCGATCTGGGCCGCGATGCGGGCTGGCTGGACAACGTCGCTCTGCCCGCCCGCGTGACGCCGCCGCCGAATGAACCGCCCCTGGCGGCCGCGGGCGGCCCGTACACCGTCAGCGCCGGGGAAGCCGTGACCCTGGACGGGCGGGCCTCGCGGGACCCCGACGGTACGCTCGTCACCTACGCCTGGGACTTTGGCGACGGCGCCACCGGCACGGGCGTCACCCCCAGCCATGTTTATACCCGCGCCGGCAGCTACAGCGTCACCCTGACCGTCACCGATGATCGCGGCGCCAGCGACCGCAGCACCTCCCTTGTCACCGTGACCCCGCCGCTTCAGGAGCTGTTCTTCGATGGCTTCGAGCAGGGGCCATGGAACAATAACTGGGTCAGCGACAGCCAAAATGCCTGGTTTACGTCCACCCAACGGGCAGCCGATGGCTGGCGCTCGGCCGAGGTCGATGGCGTGGCCAAGGACGCGACCCTCACCTCCCGGTCCATCCCCCTGCAGGGGGCGCAGGAAGCGACCATCACTTTTGAGTGGTATATCGAAGCCGGCCTGGATGCCGGTGAATACCTGGCCTTTGATCTGTCGCTGGATGACGGGCAGACCTGGTGGGAACAGGCGCGCTTGCGCGGCAACGTCGATCCCGAGAATCAGACCCTGGTGGCCGAAATCCCGATCACCGGGTTAGCCTCCAATGACGTCCTCCGCCTGCGCTTCCGCGGCACCATGTCCGCGGGGGATGAAGACGCCAACGTCGATATCGTCCGGGTCGTGGCGCCATTGCCGGACCCCGATGCCGGCGCCCCACCCACCGCCGTGGCGGGCGGGCCCTATACCGGGATCGAACAGGAACCGATCACGTTCTCGGCCGGGGCCTCCACCGACCCCGATGGCGCCATCGTGAGCTACACCTGGACCTTTGGTGATGGCACGACCGGCACCGGCGTCGCCCCCACGCATACCTACCCCACCGCCGGCGACTATACGGTCGGCCTGCTCGTCGAGGATGACGCCGGTAACCGCACCCGCGCCTGGACCACGGTCACCGTCACCGTGCCGCCGGGAACCCCGGTCGAGCTCTGGACCGACAGCTTCGAAAACGGCCGCTGGAACGGCCGCTGGGAACAGGACAGCCAGAACGATTGGCTGATCACCACCCAACGCGCCACCGCCGGCCGTGCCGCCGCCGAAGTGGATGGCCTGGCGACCGACGCCACGCTCACCTCGGTCCCGATCGACCTGCAGGGCAGCCGCCGGGCGGTGATCGCCTTCGCCTGGCTGATCGAGGGGAGCTTCGATGCCGGGGAATACCTGGCCTTTGACGCCTCGCTGGATGGGGGCGCGACCTGGCGCGAATACGCCCGGCTCAGCCCCGAACAGGGTCCCCGGGACCAGTGGCAGACGCCGGTGATCGAACTCAACGATCTCGCGAGCAATGACCAGCTGCGGTTACGCTTCCGCGCCCGGGCCTCCGCGGCGGACGAAGATGCCAATGTCGACGCGGTGCGGGTGCTGATCGTGCCGCGGCAGCCGGCGGATGGCGCCCCCCCGGTGGCGGACCCGGGCGGCCCCTATCGCGGGGAAGGCGGCCAGCCCCTGGCATTTGACGCCCGCGGCTCGTCCGACCCCGATGGGCAGGTCGTGGGTTATCACTGGGACTTTGGGGACGGGGAGACCGCCCTCGGGGCCCAGCCGACGCACGTCTACGCCGCTCATGGTCAGTACACCGCCACCCTCACCGTCACCGACGACCAGGGCAACAAAACCCACCGCACCGTGCCCGTGACGGTCACGATCCCACCCGGGGTCGTGACCACGCTCTTCAGCGACCAATTTGAGAACGGACAATGGGCTGGATTATGGGAGGAGGATTCCCAGGACGCCTGGGCCACCACCTATGAGCGGCGCACCAGCGGCGCCTGGTCGGCGATGGTCGACGGTCCGGCGGTGGATGCCACCCTGACGTCGCCGCCGATCGATCTCCTCGGCGCCACGCAGGTCCGCGTCACCCTCGACTGGTACCTTGAAGCGGCGTTTGATGCCGGCGAGTATCTGGCCGTGGATGTCTCGCGCGATGACGGCCGGACCTGGATGCCTGCGGCGACCCTGCAGGGCGATAGCGCTGACGAAGGGCGCTGGGTGCGGGCGGCGATCGACGTGGCGGCGTTGCCGGCCGACGCGGTGCTGCGTCTCCGCCTCCGCGCCACGGTGTCGACCTGGAATGAGGACGCCAACGTCGATACGCTCGCGGTGACGACCTATTGACGCGCGACGCTCGGGAACGGTCTGTTGACGGCCGGTCGGGGCGGGCGGTGCCTGGCCTCCTGGCCGGGGCAACCGGGGCGACCCGGTACCGGGGGGTGGTGCCGCTGATTTGCAACTCAGGCTCAGCGGCCGGCCTCACGACCCCGGCTTAAGCCGGCGGGCAGACCGGCAAGAATAACACGGTCGCTACGCCGGAATTAAGCCGCTGGCTCGCCGCAGACGCCGCCGGAGCCGCCACCGCTGGGGGCGCTCACCTGGCTCACCGTCGCCAGGGGCTCCGGGCCGTAACGGAGCGGCTCATCAAAATTATGGCTGAGCATGTCGGCCCAATTGCGCGGCTCGCCGGGCTTGATCCGGCCAGTGGCATAGGCCGCATCCCAGGCCAGGCGATGCCGCAACACCTGGTGCAGATCCCACAGCGTATCGGCCTCGTCCCCATGGCCAACGCGGAAGGATTCGTTCGGCGCCAGCCCCATGGCGGGTTTCACCAGGTCCTCGATGGCCCGCATCCGTTCCCAGGTATAAATCGGCGTCCCGTGCCGATCGCGACAGAAGCGGAGCACGTCGCCCACTTGGCCCAGCGCGGCCCGGGCACAGGTTTCGCAGGCGGCATCGATCAGGCGGAGCTGCCGCGCGGTGAGCGTTAGCGTATAGGTTTGGTCCAAGGTCTACTGCTCCTAAAAACCTAAACAAAGTTGCTCATGGTGGTTTTTAAGCGATTCGCTCTCCGTTGATAGCGCCCTGGCGGGCGAGCAACTGGAGTCCTGGC
>SACH01000590.1 GCA_009928645.1 Gammaproteobacteria bacterium
GGCAGCCTGGATAATGCCGTGGTCGTGGATGATTACCGGGTCCTCAATGAGGAAGGCCTGCGGTACGAGGACGAATTCGTCCGGCACAAGATCCTGGACGCCATCGGTGATCTTTATCTCCTTGGCCATTCTCTCATCGGTGCCTTCCGAGGCTATAAGTCTGGACATGGCTTGAACAATCAGTTGCTGCGTGCCCTGATCGCCACTCCTGACGCCTGGGAAGAAGTCTGCTTTTCGGAGAGTGCGGCGGCCCCGGCGCGCATCCGCCGCCTGCAACTGGCCGTTTCCTGACGGGGTCCGGGTGATCGCCTAGCGCTCACCCGGATCTTCGTGCCTGTCACCTGCCCTTATTCCAGCCTCGGCCAGACGCCGCAGGGCCAGACCCAACTCCGTTTCCCCTTGTGCCTCGGCCGCTGCCAGGAGCAGGTTGGCGGCGGCAGGGGACATCCTGATCACGGGATGGGCCTGGGCGAGGGAAGGGGTCGGCAGGCAGGTGGGTTGGACCCGAACGCGACATTCCTTGATCTCGCCGTGGGTCTCGCGGAGGCTGGTTATGAGTCCCGGGGCGAGGAACCGCAGGCGGGCGCCCCAGACGGAGGAATCCGTCACCAGGGTCAATCGGCCTTTTTCCAGATCGGCATAACGGCAATGCTGGTCGAGGGGTGGCGCCAACCGGGCCTGAACAGCGGCTAGGAGCAGTCGTTGCCGTTCCACCGCGTTGAGGATTGCCCCCAGGGCATCTTGCTCGGCCAGGCGGCGGAGTCGGTGGTTGACGGCGGTGAGGGCCATGAGGCGGTGGTTTGCCTGTAAATAAACTAATTGATATTTAAGTAAAAAGCGCTCATCAGGGCGCTTTTTAGCATCTGTAGGGTCATTTTTCCTTGGATCATAGCCCGGCGTCCAGTACCATGTCCGAGTTTTTTGCAACGGAATTACTGGATGAAAAACTGCTTTTCGCACCGATGCCATCATGGCGTTGGGCCCCGGATGCAGCTTTGGCTCAGTGTCCTGGTCCTAGTCCTGGTGGCTGCCGGCACCGGTGCAGCCGGCTTCTGGTATGGTCAGATCCACACCGCCGCGGCGGGAAGGGGTGATCAGACGTCCGCTCTCCTGGCCTCACTGGCACAGCGGTCCAACGACCAGTTGCTTCGGGAGGACCTGCCAACCGCTAGCGAACTGGATACCCTGAGCCTCCGGCTCAGTCAGATGCAGGCAGAAATCCTGCGCCTCAATGCCCTCGGCGAACGCCTGGTCGAAAAGGCCAATCTCAGCCCCGAGGAATTCGACTTTCAGCATGCCCCACCCCAAGGTGGCCCAGAACCGCTGGAGACGCTCCCGACGTCCAGTGAGGAATTCGCCCTGGAGATGGCCCGCCTGGGGCGGGAGATTGAGGATCGGGGACGGAAGCTCAGGCTTCTTGACCAGGCGGTGATGGAACGGGAACTTAGCGAGGATGACCTGAGCCCGGGACTTCCCGTACGAACTGGCTATATTTCCTCCTACTTCGGGATGCGGAAGGAT
>SACH01000591.1 GCA_009928645.1 Gammaproteobacteria bacterium
TGCACGGTGTCGAGGGCGTTGTCACGGGGGACCCACTTGAACTGCCCCAACTGGCGCATGGTCAGGTCGCGGAAGTGGGTGTAGAAGGGCGGCACGGTGCTCGGGGTGAGCAGGCGGCACTGCGCCCAGGCGTCGGTGGGTTCGTTGGGAACCGGCGTGCCGGTCAGGCCCCAGACCCGCTCGCGCTTGGCCACCAGGTCCTTGAGGGTTTTCCAGCGGCCGGTCTGCGCGTTGCGGGCCACCTGGCTCAGCTCGTCGATGATGATGGTGTCGATGTCGGTGCGCTTGACCAGGTCGGGCAGGAGGATTTTCACGCCGTCGTGGTTGATAATGTAGACATCGACATCCCGTTGCAGCAGTTCGCGCCGTCGCTCGGCGGGTCCGTGGAGGACGACGTATTCGAGGTGGGGGAAGTGTTCCCAGAGGTGGTCGGCCCAGGTACGTTCGAGGGTGGAGAGGGGGGCGACGACCAGGGCCTTCTTCGCTAGCCCTTGTTCCCGCAGGAAATCAAATGCCCACGCCGTGGACATGGTTTTCCCGGTGCCCAAATCATCTAAACAGTAAGCGCGGCTGTGGGTGGCGAGAAAACGGGCGGTTTCGCGCTGGGCGTTCATGGGCTGGTAGCGCCCCGGCCAGTCATAGTAATAGTCCATCGGGTGCGGCGGGTTCAGGCCCAGGTTGAGCAACAGCTTGTACTCGCCCATGCGGTGCGGGGCCACGACCAGGGTCTGGCCCTCATGCTCCAGGGTCTTGGCGCTGTTGAGGACGTTGGTCACCCGCTCGGGGTCTTTCAGCCGCAGGATCAGCGCCTTGTGGCGCTCACTGATCAGCACGTATCAGGTCTCCGAGCAGATGGGGCAACTGGCTGGCGTCGTCCACGACCAGGGCGATCCCGCCCGCCGCGTCGATCTTGCGCAGCTCCCGCTGTTGCAGGGGGGTTACGGTGTGGCGCTTGCCGGGGGCCTTGCACTCCAGGCCGACGAAGTGGCCCCCGGCGCAGCAGATGAGGTCCGGGATGCCGTGGCGACCCATGCCGTTGGACACGGGCGAGAAGTGCCACACGCCGTGGGCGTTGAGCCAGTCTTTAACCTGGGCTTTGACACGGCCTTCCGGGGTCATCTGCGTAACCTATTGATTTACGTAGGGTTTGTGGGAAGGGGGGTGGCCCCTGGTGGAGGCGTGATGGGCGGGCCGTCGCAGTACCAGAGATCGTCCTCTTCGATGTGATACTTCTCCGCCAGGCGGTGCAAGTTTTCGTCTAGCTCCTCCACCAGGGCGACCAGATTCTCCAGGCGGCGGTGGAGTTCGTCGCTCAGGTCGTCTAGGGGTTGCGTCCGGCAGTGGCGGATCAGTTCGTCATCGGATAGGTGGTTAAGCGTCGTCATGTTGTTATCGACCATCGTATCTCCCGTTAAATTGGCACTGGCGCACCGGGCACCAGGCTTTGCACAGGCCGGACGGATTCTCCGGCCAATGATCGTCGTGAAGGCTCCTGTCCAGGCGCTTGAGGCGCAT
>SACH01000592.1 GCA_009928645.1 Gammaproteobacteria bacterium
GTGATGGCCGAGGCCTGGAAGCGCTCCGTGATCCGCCCGGAGATGCCGAGTTGCTCAGCCATCATGGCGCTCCCCGCCCCCTTGGGACTGGGCCTTCAGGGTGGCGCCGGCGGCGATGGGGTCCAGGGCCACCCGCTCGCCCTCGCTCAGACCAGAGAGGACGACCAGCGCATCCCCCAGATCGCGCCCTACCCGGATCTGACGGAAGCGGACCTGGCCGTCGGTGAGCACGTAGACCCCGGTGACCTCGGAGCGCTGGACCACGGCGGCCTTGGGGATCGCCAGTTCCCGCTTCTCGCCGGTGAGGAAGCCCGCCTTGACGAACATGCCGGGGTAGAGGTTGGCGAGATCGGCCGGCAGCCCCAGCCGGACCTGGAAGGTGTTGGATCCTTGGTCCGCGAAGGGAAAGACGGTCATGCCCGTCGCCATGACCACCTGGTTACCAGGCAGATGGATACGCGCCCCCTGGCCCGTGCGAACCGCGGGGATCAGGTTCTGCGGCACGTCAACGGTGACCCGCAGGTGATCGAGGGAGATCCCGGTCATCAGCGGCTGGCCAGGATTGGCCATCTCCCCGACCTGGACATGGCGCTGGGTCACCAGGCCGGCATAAGGGGCGCGCACCTGGGTATAGGCCAATTGCTCGTTGGCCTGTTCCAGGGCGGCGGTGGCGGCCTCGACCCGGGCCTGGGCATTCTTGACGTCGGCGATGGCCTTGTCCATGGCGGACTCCGAGGCGGCCTGCTTATTGAATAGCCCTTTGATGCGGTCGAATTCCTCGCGGGCATGGTTGAGGGTGGCGTTGGCCGAATCCAACTCCGCCGCCGCCTGGGCCACCCGGGCCCGATGTTCGGTGTCCTTGATTCGTGCAATGATGCTGCCCGCCGCGACAAAGTCATCGACATCGAAGAGGACCTCCTTGACCTGTCCCTGGGTCTGGGCGGAGACCGTGGCCTGGTTGACGGCCTCGATGACGCCATCGAGCTGGTACTCCCGCGGGATTTCACGGTAGGTCACCGTGGCGCTGGCAAGCTTGGCCGGGTCCAGGTCAGCCGCCGAGGCGGCGACCAGGGCGGAGAGGAAGGGTATCAAGGAGGCAAGGCTCATCGGGGGAGGACCTCGGATATAACGCTAAGATTCTTCAATGCGTGAGAAGCGCGAGTCAGGCTGGCCACCAAGCCAAGCGGGAGCAGGCCTTGGGGTCCATGATGGACACCCATCGCGGAGCTTTTTTAATCCTGAGCCTCGGACTTGACGACGGCAATGCCTTCCGTCAATAGGGGGCGGATGGCATGCAGAATATTGGTGAAGAGGTGGGGGTGCTCGGCCTCTTCCCGCGCCAGGAGGGCCTTCATGTGCTCACGGCGGGTGGGGGCGGCAAAACAGGCGGGGCAGGAGTCCGCCACCACGGGCAAACCCGCGGCCTGGGCGAAGTCCGCCATCTGCCGCTCCCGGCAGTAGGCCAGGGGGCGGATGACGCGCACGTCGCCGGCATCATTGAGGTAATGGGCCTT
>SACH01000115.1 GCA_009928645.1 Gammaproteobacteria bacterium
GCAACACCCACCTTCTGATACCACATCATGGGGTTATGCGGGCCGCACCACTCTGCGGTTGGCGTAACGCCGTGGGACGAGATCAGGAGGTCTGACCTTAGGGCGAATCGCCCTCGGAGGCGGATGTCGCGGCAGTGCGCGGCCAGGTTCAGCGCCCTTGGGCCTTTTTTAGCGTGAAAGTCACGGGAATGTCTTTGATTATCAGGGGTGTGTCCTGCCGCCTCATGACAGTTAGCGACTATTCGCGCCTGGGTTCATCCCCGCTGGCGCCGCGTGGTGACGCTTTCGCCACCGATACCCCAGTTGTCGGTTTCGACCTCGTCGATGATCACCATGGTCGTGGCGGGATTTTTGTCCAGCACCTCGACCAGCAGGTCCGTCACCCCCTTGATCAGGCGCGCCTTTTGTTCCGCGGTGGCGCCATCGGGGGTGATTTTGATATTGACGTAAGGCATGAAGATTCCTCTTGGTGGACGGGTTTGCGGATAATGCCGGCACCAGACAGTATCCGGCATCTAAACCGAGAACCGCCACGATGAACGCCCCTACCGCCCCACCCCTCCGGACCGGTCCCCTCAATCTCATCACTGACGTGCCCGGGATCGAGGTAGGAAACCACCAGGCCAACCACACCGGGACCACCCTGGTCCTTGCCCGGGCGGGGGCCGTGGGCGGCGTCGATGTCCGTGGTTCAGCCCCTGGGACTCGCGAGACCGACCTCCTGGACCCGGTGAACCTGGTCGACCGGGTCAACGCCATCGTCCTCTCCGGCGGCAGCGCCTTCGGCCTGGCAGCGGCGGACGGGGTCATGGGCTGGCTGGAAGACCAGGGCCTGGGCTGGCCCCTGGGTGAGGGCCGGGTAGTGCCCATCGTCCCCGGTGCGGTGCTCTTCGATCTGGAACGCTTCGGCCGCGACTTTCGCGACCGCCCCACGGCTGAGTTCGGCCGCCGGGCGTGCGCCAATCTGACCGCCGGCGCCTTCCCCCTCGGCAATGTTGGCGCCGGGGCCGGGGCCATCGCCCTGGGATGCAATCTCAAGGGGGGACTGGGGTCCGCCAGCCTTGATCTGGGCCAGGGCGTCCGGGTTGGGGCTCTGGTGGCGGTCAACCCCTTTGGCAGCGTGATCAACCCCATCACCGGGGAACTCCTGGGCGCCAGCCTGGGGATCGGGGCGGAATTCGGCCCCCTGCCCCGCCTCGCCAACCCAACCGCTTCCGCCCCGCCCGCCCCGGCCCCCATCCGCAACACCACCATCGCCGTGGTGGCGACCAACCTTGCCCTGACCAAGGCCCAGGCCACCAAGCTGGCGCAGATGGCCCAGGACGGTCTGGCGCGCGCCATCAATCCGTCGCATACCCTCTTCGATGGCGACACCGTCTTCGCCCTCGCCACCGGCCAGATCCCCCTCGCCGCCCTGGAGGAGGACGCCGCCTGGGGCACCATCCCCGCCGCCCTCATCCGCGCCGGTGCCGCGGCGGCGGACACCCTGACCCGCGCGGTCGTCCATGGCATCCTCCAGGCCGAGAGCGTTGGCGATACCACCTGTTATCGGGATCGCTTTCTCGCCACGCCGTCACCCGCCGGGTAAGCGCGCAAGCGCCAGGCCCCTAATCAAGGGTTAGTTTCCACCCCCAGAAAGAAGCCGAGCGGCCCCCAGGCTTACTAAGGAGCAAGCTCCATCCCAATTTAGCGGGAAAATCGCGCTAATTCAATTAATTATCATCTAGTTGTTGATACCCTCTCACGTGTGGTAGATCGCGAGGAGACTCAGGGCGGATCGAGGAGCAGCTTGATGGATACCGCCAGGGAAAGCGCCACCAGCAGGGGGCGGATGAGGCGGGCGCCGTGGCGTCCGGCCAGGTGGGCACCGAGCCAGGCCCCCAGGAACTGGCCGGCGGCCATGACCAGGCCATAGCGCCAGAGGACGTGACCGCCGGGGATGAAGAAGAGGATGGCGGCAAGATTGCTGGCGAAATTCAGCAACTTGGTGTGGGCGGTGGCGCGGCGCAGGTTGTAGCCCAGCAGGGCCACATAGCCCATGGCGAAGAAGGTACCGGTGCCGGGGCCGAAAAAGCCGTCATAAAAGCCGATGGGAAAGGCGACGAAAAAGGCGAAGGCGCCCTGGCCCAGGCGCTGTCGTGCGTCGAAATCGGCGACCCGGGGGGAGAAGAGAAAATAGAGGCTGAAGGCGATCAGCAGCGCGGGGATCAGCCACCCCGGCAAATCCCCTCCCAGGGTGCGGATGAAGAGGACCCCGCTGGCAGCTCCGGTGAAGGCGCATAGAAAGGCCAGGGTGGCCTGACGCAGGTCGATGAGGCCCTGACGCAGAAAACTAACCGTGGCGGCAGCGGTGCCGAAGACGCCCTGAGCCTTGTTGGTAGCCAGCGTCTCCAGGGGACCCAGGCCGGCCCAGAGCAAGGCCGGCACGGTGATGAGCCCGCCCCCGCCGGCGATGCTGTCCACCAAGCCGGCGATCAGGGCAAGCACGAAGAGAAAGAATTCGGTCTCCACGACGGGATAGGCGCTTGCTCCAGCTAGGGTAAGGGGGTGGAAAGGCCAGGAGGCGCGGCGGCGACCGCGGGGCTCGCATTGATAACGGAGCCTGGGACGGCTAGTTTATACTCCTATCCGCTCGGTTTCCGGTCGGCCCAGGGAGGATTGCGGGGCCGCTCTGGCGGGGGTCTCGACCCCTCGGGTGCCCTCGTCAAGCCTGCGGGAACGTATCCCCGGCCTCCCCGCCAGACGCCCCCGACCCGGCAATACCGATTGATCGCTCCATGCTGTTGTCAGGCCCATTCCAGCCAGGGACCCCAATCTTTCATGCCCGCCCTTAGCGTCCGCCAACTCCGTAAGACATATCGCAACGGCTTCGAGGCCCTCAAGGGGGTGGACCTGAGCGTTGAGGAGGGCGACTTCTTCGCCCTGCTGGGCCCCAATGGCGCCGGCAAGTCGACCCTGATCGGCATCCTCGCCTCCCTGGTTACCAAGACCTCCGGCGAGGTCACTGTCTTCGGCCACGACCTGGACCGGGAACCGGAGGCCGTCAAGGCCTGCCTGGGCCTGGTGCCCCAGGAATTCAACTTCAACATCTTCCTGCCGGTCATCGAGGTCGTCCTGAACCAGGCCGGCTACTATGGCATTCCTCGCCCGGAGGCGCTGGAGCGGGCGGAATTCTACCTGCGCAAGCTGGAGCTCTGGGACCGGCGGCAGACGGAGATGCGCCAGCTCTCCGGGGGCCTTAAACGCCGGCTGATGATCGCCCGCGGGCTGATCCACAGCCCGCGACTGCTGATCCTCGACGAGCCCACCGCCGGGGTGGATATCGAGATTCGCCGCGGCATGTGGGATTTCCTGCGGGAACTCAACGACCAGGGCACGACCATCATCCTCACGACTCATTACCTCGAAGAGGCGGAAAACCTCTGCCGCCACATCGCCATCATCAACCGTGGTCGGGTCGCCGAGCGTGAAGGCATGACCACCCTGCTTGGGCGACTGGAGGCGGAAACCTTCGTCCTCAACCTGAAGCATCCCCAGAGCAAGGCCCCGGACCTGGGGGACTTTCCCTGCCTGCTGCTGGACGACCTGAGCCTGGAGGTGGAGATCTCCCGGGGCCAGAGCGTCAACGGCCTGTTCGCGGCCCTGTCCCGCCGGGGCATCGAAGTTGCCAGCCTGCGTAACAAACAGAACCGCCTGGAACGACTCTTCCTCGATACCCTCGAACGGCGCGGCGAGGAGACGGCATGAGCCCTGATTTCCGCTTCCAGGCCGGCCAGGACCCAGCCCCCGCCGGGGGCACCCGCCTCACCCCGGGCCCCCACCCGGTCATGAGCCGCTGGGCCCGTTACCGGGTCGCCTTCATGACTATCCTGAAGAAGGAAATCCTGCGCTTCAGTCGCATCTGGATTCAGACCCTGCTTCCGTCCGTGATCACCACGGCCCTCTATTTCGTCATCTTCGGCCGGCTGATCGGCGAGCGCATCGGCCCCATGGGCGGTTTCGCCTACCTGGACTTCATCGTCCCCGGCCTGGTGCTCATGTCGGTGATCACCAACGCCTACTCCAACGTCGTCTCCTCCTTCTATTCCAGTAAATTCTCTCACTTCATCGAGGAACTGCTGGTGGCGCCGGTACCCAATTGGGTGATCCTCGCCGGCTACGTGGCTGGCGGAGTGGTGCGGGGCCTGGCGGTGGGCCTGGCCGTGACCCTGGTCGCCCTGATCTTCACCGACCTGCAGATCCACAGCATCCTGACCAGCCTGGTCATCTTCACCCTGACGGCAATCCTCTTCGCCCTCGGCGGCTTTATCAACGCCGTCTATGCCAACAGCTTCGACGACATCTCCATCATCCCCACCTTCGTCCTCACCCCGCTCACCTACCTGGGAGGCGTCTTCTACTCCATCGACCTGCTGCCGGAATTCTGGCGCTGGCTGTCCCAGGCCAATCCGGTGCTCTACATGGTGAATGCCTTCCGCTACGGCTTTCTGGGGGTGAGCGACATTGATCTAGGACTGGCGCTGGCCATCATCCTCGGCTTCATTGTCGCCCTAACCTTCTATAGCCTGCGCCTCCTGGACCGCGGGGTCGGGATCAAGACCTGACTGGGGCGTCCCCCGGCAGAGGCCTCCCGAGCCATGCCATAAGGGAGGGTCGGGGGGCGTCTGCCGGGGGTATCGCCAGCATGGATGCTGGCGGCAAGCCTCCAGGGACGGATTCACGGCGTCCCCCGCTAGACGCCCCCCGACCCGGCCCAGGCCAAGAGGGATTCATGATGGGTATCAGAATAGTTGCCGCCCCACGTCCCCCATGGGACTATAAGCCATTTTTCGGCCAGGTAGCCACCAGGTTGCCCGTCCGCCTGACCGTCCAGATCCCGGCGACCGATCGCCGTGAGGATTCAAACACTTGAGCCGGCCTTATCAAGACCAGGACAAGGAAGACCATCCCCCCGAGGAGGAGACACCGCGCCAGCGTCGTGGTTGGTTCGGACGTGCCCTGCGTTTCCTGGGCGGAACAATCCTCTTGGCCGGACTGGCCGGTATGGTGGCTCTGGTCCTCTACGCCATCCCCCTCGATCGCACCGTGCGGGAGAAGTTCGAAGGCAAGCGCTGGGCCTTGCCTGCGCGGGTCTACGCCCGCCCGCTGGAACTCTACACGGGCGCGCCCCTGAACCCCACGGAACTGGTGGCGGAACTGAAGCGGCTGGACTACCGTCAGGTGGCCCAGCCCCTGCGTCCCGGGACCTTCGAGCGCGAGGATGGCCACTTCCTCCTCCGCACCCGTGCCTTCCAATTTTGGGACGGGACCGAGCCCGAGCGTTTCGTCGCTCTCCAGATCAGCGACGGCCAGATCGTCAGTCTCACCGATGCCAGCGGCAGCGGCGAGGACCCGGCCCTGGTGCGCCTCGACCCGGTCCTCATCGACAGCATCTACCCCATTCATAACGAGGACCGCATCCTGGTGCGCGCCATGGATCTGCCGCCCCTGCTGATCGATACCCTCAAAGCGGTGGAAGACCGGTCCTTCGGCACGCATGTCGGTGTGGACCCCCAGGCGATCCTGCGGGCCTCGATCAAGAATTTCCAGGCCGGGGCGGTGGTGGAGGGTGGCAGCACCCTGACCCAGCAACTGGTGAAGAACTTCTACCTCACGGACGAGCGCAGCCTGGAGCGTAAGCTTAACGAGGCCCTGATGGCCATCCTCCTGGAGCTACGCTATCCCAAGGACGATATCCTGGAGGCCTATGCCAATGAGATCTATTTGGGCCAGGATGGCAGCCGCGCTATCCATGGTTTTGGTCTCGCCAGCCGCTTCTATTTCAATCGCGACCTGAGTGAACTGGGCATCCCCGAGAGCGCCCTGCTCATCGCCCTGATCAAGGGCCCCTCCTACTACGACCCGCGGCGTAACCCGGAGCGGGCCATCGAACGCCGCAATCTGGTCATCGATATCATGGCCGACCAGGGCGTCATCGAGCCGGACCAGGCTGAGAACGCCAAGACGGCCCCCCTGGGCGTCGGCGAGAAGGGCGGCCGGCCGGTGGGCGCCTATCCGGCCTTCACCGACCTGGTGCGCCGTCAGCTCAAACGCGACTACCGGGAGGAGGACCTGCGCTCCGAGGGCCTGATCATCTTCACCACCCTCTCCCTCACCATCCAGGGCATAGCCGAGCAAGCGGTGCGGGAGCGCTTGCCCGACCTGGAAAAACTGCGCAAATTCAAACCCGGCACCCTGGAAGGCGCCGCGGTGGTGGTCTCGGCGGCCCAAGGCGAGGTCCTTGCCCTGGCGGGTGGTCGCGAGGCGGGCTATGCCGGCTTCAACCGGGCACTGGAGGCCATCAGACCCATCGGCTCCCTGGTCAAGCCGATGATCTTCATCGAGGCCCTGAACGAGCCCAAGAAATACAACATCGCCACCCCCTTGCGGGACCAGGGCGTCAGTCTGAACGCGGGCGATGGCAAGCGCTGGGAGCCCAAGAACTACGATGGCAAGACCCATGGCTCGGTGCCCCTCTATCTGGCCCTGGCCAAGTCCTACAACCTGGCGACGGTGAACCTGGGCATGGAACTGGGGCTGGATCGTGTCGCCCGCCGTTTTCGGGAGTTGGGCGTGCAGCGCGATTTCGACAAGGTGCCGGCCATGCTGTTGGGCTCCATCTCCCTGTCCCCGGTGGAGGTGGCGCAGGTCTACCAGTCGATCGCCGCGGGCGGCTTCCGCGCCCCCCTGCGGGCCATCCGCGAGGTCCTCAACACCCAGGGCGAGCCCCTGAACCGCTACCCCCTGGCCGTGGAACCGGCCTCCAGTCCCCAGGCGGCCTATCTCCTCACCTGGGCCATGCGGGAGGTCGTCCAACAGGGTACCGCCACCTGGCTCAAGGAGCGCCTGCCCAAGGAGCTCACCGTCGCGGGCAAGACCGGTACCACCAACGAACTGCGCGACAGTTGGTTCGCCGGCTTCAGCGGCGACAAGGTGATCGTCACCTGGGTGGGGCGGGACGACAACCAGCCCACCGGGCTGACGGGGGGCACGGGGGCCCTGCGCGTTTGGGGTGATATCATGGCCAGCCTCGACACCCAGCCCCTGCCGGACTACCCACCGGATGGCGTCGAGATGGTCACCGTCGATCGCTACAACGGCCGCCGCGCCCCTAAAGGTTGTGGCCGTGCCCTGACCATGCCTTTCGATGACGATGCCCTGCCCACCGGCACCTCGGATTGTGGCGCCGCCCCGCCCCCGGAACCCGCGGCCGAGGAGACCGCCCCCGCCGCCCCGCCTCCACCCAAGGAGGAGAAGAAATCCAGCGAAGGGGGTATCGGGAGCTTCCTGCGAGATTTTCTAGGTAACTGATGAACAAAGCCCTGATCCTTCTCCTTGCCGTCGGGTTACTGGCCGGTTGCGCCGGCAAGCCGCGCCAGGGCGGTCCGGCCCCGGTCGAAAATGCCCTGAATCCCAAGGTGAAGACCGCCCCGCCCCCCCAGGCACCGGCGGTGGACGTCTATGCCTACCGGGCTCCGAACACGGCTCCGCCCCCGGCCCCCGCCCCGGAGGCGGCCGAATACGCTCCGGCGCCCCTGACACCGCCCGTGGCGGAAGGGCCAGGCAGCCCCGGTGGCCGCGGTCCCGCGACCTTGCCTCCCGACACCGATCCGGGTCTGGCCTCCGCCATTACCTGGACGCCACCCGCCATTACGGGCAGTGCCCCGCGGACCACGCCCGCCCCGGCCCCCACCGCCGTTCCTGCCTCCACCCCGGCTTCCCCCTCCGGCTCGGCAACGACGCAGGCCCAGACGTCCGCTCGCTCGTCTACAGCCAATCCACCGTCAGCCCGGTCCGGCGCCGGCCCGGTTCAGGCAACCACGACGGCCGCGGGTGCGGTGGCGGCACCCACCCCAGGCATGGCGGGGACTGGCGCCCCGACCACCCTCGCCTCCCTGGCACCCCCCGCGGCGCCCAAGCCGCCGCCCCCGCCCCCCGAGGTCAAGTACAC
>SACH01000593.1 GCA_009928645.1 Gammaproteobacteria bacterium
CTCAAGAAGCGCCCCCTTGCTCGACCAGGTGACCAGCTACCAGGCCCTGGAGGATTTGGCCGAGGCCATCATGGATTGTCCGGATAGCGAAGCCTGGATCCAGAGGGTTAACGGCGCAGCCCGTTGACCAGCCGAGCATGCCAGGTTCGTCGGGGGCTGATCGGGTAAGTGGGACCCCTGGAAGAGGCTCTACTACGAACCCAAACCACCGCTCGCACCCAACGCTCGGCGGCGCGAAAAAGGTCATTTTGCGAAACAAACCCATTTCGGGGTGACCGTAGAAAAGGCTATTTTGCGAAACGAAGCCATTTTGCATGAGCACTGGAACGGGTCTTGATGTGCAATCTCGCGGGCTACCGGGAGGCGTAATCCCGTTTAGATTCAAGGCGATCAATCACACAACCGATCACCGGATCAACTGGTTGGTGACCAGGCACCATGCCGTCAAGGGGAGAAGAAACCGGGTACGCGAGGCCGAATGACCTTATCATGCCCGCTCAATCATTCATGTATTCAGGCTAACGCAGGGTCTCTCCTTGGCTAACGATCACCTGGTTCCGGCCCTCCTGGCGTTGGGCCTCGTCTTCTGCCTGGCCGTCGGTCTGGGCTGGCTGATTCACCGGCTGGAGATTCAGCGGGGCCTGGTGGCGAGACGGGATCAAGCGCTCGTCAGTGATGGCATCAGTGGCGCGCTGGGTTTCATTGGCGGCACCGCCTCGTTTCTCCTGGGCGTGCTGATGTTGACCTCAATCGATCACTTCAAGGCCACGCAAGAGATTGCCCGGGCGGAGGCCACGGCCTTCTCCGCCGCTTTCGACGCCACTGCCGCTCTGGCCGATGAACCCCAGTCCCGGATCCGGCGGGATCTGATCTGTCTCATGCGCTCCGTCGTCGCGGACTCGTGGCACGCAACCTCCTCACGGGATTTGACGGGGGACGAGAATACTCAAGCCTGGACCATGCGTGCTCACGCCACCCTGTACGGGGTCGACGCGGAGCGATCAGCCGAGCAGGCCGCCCTGCAACGGGTGGATGATCAACTGGCGGAGGCCGTGATCGCCGGGCAGTCACGGCTGCTATCCGCGGCGGCCTATATGCCGCCTACGCTGTGGATCCTGGTCTATGTCGGTCTGTTTGTGGTGTTTTTGGTGGTGACGATTTTGCTGCGACCCTATCCGCTGCTGGCGTCCGTCGCCCTCGCCAGCATGCTCCTGCTCACGGCCGCGATGATCTGGACCCTCGCCGCTTACGAAGAACCCTTCAACCAGGATGATGGCGTCTATATCGCCCCCAATGCCCTGGAAGCGGTCATGACGCGTTTGCGGGATGCCTATCCGGGGCCCGCCTGGGAACCCTGTGCACGGCTGGCCAAGTCCGAACTGGGATGACCCTGGACCTTGGACAGCAGGGAAGCACCCAACGCTGATTACAGGGCATCAGGAGAGAAGGAGGAAGGGGGGGGAAGATGGCGCTCCCTAGGGGATTCGAACCCCTGTTACCGGCGTGAGAG
>SACH01000594.1 GCA_009928645.1 Gammaproteobacteria bacterium
TCACCGTCCCCAGGGCAGCGCCCAGAATACCCAGGGGAAACTCCACCAGCCGATCGGAGTAATAGAGCCAGGAGATACTGCCAGTCGCCAAAAGAGACGCCAGGAAGGTATCGAGGAGCAGGTTGATCTGCGTCACCGAGACCCCGAAGAGCACCGGGCCCAGCCGGCGAAGCACGGCGCGGGTGCCGGGATGGCGCCACCCCCACCGAGGGCGCGTCAGCAACCCTAGACGGGCGATGTAGGGGAGTTGCCAGGTCAGTTGGACCAATCCGCCCAGGAGGACACCCCAGCCCAAGGCATGTATCGGCTCCGCCAGACGCGGCGCCAGCCAGAGCGCGCAGGCGATGATCACCAGATTAAGCAACACGGGCGTAAAGGCGGGGACCCCAAAGCGGTCGTGGAGGTTGAGCACCGCCCCCGCCAGTGCCGCGAGGACGATAAAGGCCACGTAGGGCAGGGTCAGACGCAGAAGCTCCACCGCCAGAACCTGCTGATCCGGCTGGCCGGCAAAGCCGGGGGCGAAGACCAGAATCAGGGCGGGCGCGGTGAGGAGACCTACCAGGGTCACGGCCAACAGACCCGCGCCCAACAGGCCGCTCAGACTGGCCAGCAGGTGCCGCAGCTCCGCCGTGCCACCCTGCCGCTCGGCCTGATACAGCACCGGTACCAGGGCGCTGGCGAAGGCACCTTCGCCAAAGAGACGGCGAAAGAGATTGGGGATCTTGAAGGCGACGAAGAAGGCGTCCGTGCCCGCGTCCGCCCCGAAGAGGCGGGCGATCAGCAGGTCACGGGCAAAACCCAGGAGGCGCGACAGCAGGGTGGTGCCGCCGACCAGGGTCAGAGATGCCGTCAGCCGGGCCATGGAGCGTCAGCCGCCTCCCCGGGAACCGGCGATGCGGCGATGGCTGAGATCAGAGCTCGCCCTGGTACTTCTCATCCTCCGCCTGCTGGCGGCGAGCGATCTCGGCCTGGCGGCGCAGGTCCCAGACCTCCTGGCGCTGGGCGACGCGCCTGTCCCAGGCCCCGGGTTGCTCGGGGATGGTGAATTCGGCGAACAGCACCTGGCGCAGAAATCGGTAACCGAATTTCAGCAAGGCCAGGTCATCGGCCTGGACCCCAGCGTAGAAGTCCGCCGGCAGGTCGTAGGTGTCCTTGAATTTGTCGCTGAGGACGAAGCGGCGGAAGGTGTCCAGGTCATAGGACGCCAGGAAAAAGACATTGAGGCTAGTCTGGGACGGACGGCCCACGGTCGGCCCGGCGGAGCGCTTCTTGAGGATGAGCTGATACCACTCGCGGTTGTGCTCATCGTGGAGGTCGCAGCCCTGCTCCTGGCGGTAGTCACCGATACTGATCAGCCGATCCTCCAAGTGCCCCTTGCAGTGGTCCTCGCGGACCAGGGAGTACTCCTGTTGGGTATCCGCTTCACCCGCGATCCGCCGGTTGAGCAGGGCGACGGGATAGTAACGGCAGACGGTGGGCCGGTCCGGATAGACGCTACAGCCCTTATCA
>SACH01000028.1 GCA_009928645.1 Gammaproteobacteria bacterium
TTGGTGGAGGCGGCGGGAATTGAACCCGCGTCCGCAAGTCCTCTGCCTAGAGATCTACATGCTTAGCCCTGTCTATTTTTTTTAGCCTTCCAGCGCCCGAAGGGCAGGGCACTCGGTCAGCGATTCCGAATTGGGTTTTAGCGGATCAGGTCCGGACCCCCCTCACCGCGATCCCATGTGTTTTTACCCCTGGAATCCACCCCCCATAGGCAGAGAGTGGTCAGAGGCTCGCCGGATTAGGCGGCGAGAGCGTAGTTGTCGTCGTTGGCAACTGTTAGTTTGCGGATGGATTTACGAGGTACCCCGCACCTCGGCATGCACCCCAGGGTTCGCAACCCACGTCGAAAGCCATGTCGCCCCCTGAGTGAATCCATTGGAGATTATAGGCCGGGACAAGTTCCCCGGCAATGGTAAAAATTCTGCTGGGGACATCAGGGTTCTGGCAGTACCGGCAGGCGCCGGCAGGCGCCATTGGCGGAGGAGGTGGAGGTGGGTTATTTTTGTTTGAACAGCCGATCCTTCTCCCGCTGCCAATCCCGATCCTTCTCGCTGTCGCGTTTGTCGTGCAGTTTTTTGCCCTTGGCTAGGCCGATCTCCAGCTTGGCGCGGCCTCGCTTCCAGTACATGGCCGTGGGCACCAGGGTGTAGCCGGCACGCTCGACCAGACCGATGAGGCGATGGATCTCGGTCCGCTTGAGGAGCAGTTTCCGGTCCCGGGTGGGGTTGGGGGTGATGTGGCTCGATGCGCTAGTCAGGGCGGAAATGTGGCAGCCGAGGAGGAAGGCTTCGCCCTGGATAATCCGGACGTAGCTTTCCCGTAGTTGGACGCGTCCGGCGCGGGCGCTTTTGACCTCCCAGCCCTCCAGGCTGATGCCAGCCTCAAAGCGCTGCTCGATGTGGTAGTCGTGCCCCGCCTTCTTGTTGAGGGCGATGGTGGACTGTCCGGTCTTGGATTTGGGTTTACTGGCCATAAGCATAAAGTGTAAAGCATGCGGCCCTGGCGGAGAATGGCGCTGTCGTCCCAAGGCGGCAATGCCACCTCCTGGCTGGCGGATCACACCTTAATAAGAGCGGGGGTGGAATATGAAAACCAGGTTGCTTCTGACTCGCCCCCTCGCTATCCTAGCGCGCTCTTATGGTAAGTGAGGTTCCTATGCGTCAGCCCCTGGTCGCCGGCAACTGGAAAATGAATGGGTCCACCGCAAGCGCTCGCGAGCTGCTGGCTGGTATCAAGGCGGGTGTGGCTGGCGTTTCCAAGTGCGAGGTCGCGGTTTGTCCGCCCTTCATCTATCTGCCCCTGGCGCAGGAAGAATTGGTGGGAACAGTGATTGCCTGGGGTGCGCAAAATCTCTCTACGGAGACCGCCGGGGCCTTCACGGGTGAGATTTCGGCCACGATGTTGCTGGATCTTGGCTGCACTTACGTCATTGTTGGTCATTCCGAACGGCGCACTCTCTATGGAGAAGATGACGAGCGGGTGGCATCCAAGTACGCGGTCGCCCGTGCTGCCGGTCTAAATCCCATTCTGTGCGTCGGTGAAACGTTGGAAGAACGCGAGCAAGGTGTTACTGAAGCTGTGATCGCCCGCCAGTTGGATGCGGTTATTTCTGCCCATGGTGTCGCCTCGCTGGCCACTGGCGTGATCGCTTACGAGCCGGTCTGGGCCATCGGTACGGGCAAGACGGCCTCGCCAGAGCAAGCCCAGGAAGTCCATGCCTTCATCCGTAACCGGATTGCCGCCCATGACGCTGCCGTGGCCAACGGATTGCGCATCCTCTACGGTGGCAGCATGAAGCCGGGTAACGCCGCTGAGTTGATGGCCCAGCCTGACATTGATGGCGGCCTCATCGGTGGCGCCGCCTTGGTGGCGAGTGATTTTCTCGGTATTTGCCAGGCCGCTCACGATAGCGTTTGATGCCAAGATGCAGACTATTCTGACCGTCGTTCATCTTTTTCTGGCCCTCGGCCTTATCGGTCTGGTGCTCATCCAGCACGGTAAGGGTGCTGACATGGGTGCGGCCTTCGGCAGTGGTGCCTCCGCTACGGTTTTTGGTGCACGTGGCTCGGGAAACTTTCTGTCGCGCACCACTGGTATCCTGGCGGCACTCTTTTTTGTCACTAGCATGGTTCTGGCTTATTATGCCTCCCAGGTTAGTGAGCCCGTCGGTCTGATGGATCAGTTGGATCAGGCCCCGGTTACACCGGTTGTGGTCCCTCCGGTTCAGCAGCAGGAGGTACCCGGAGTTGGTGAAGCGTCGGTACCTGGAGCCTCGATTGAGGTCCCTGTTGTTGAAGCTCCGGTATCGATTTCCGTTACTGAATCCGTGGGCCAGCCTGAAGCCATTCCTGCCACGGGCGCCGCAGCCCGGGAGCCTGAAGTTCCGGCGGCCAAAGAGTAATTTTATTTGAATTCAATTTTTTGCCGATGTGGTGAAATTGGTAGACACGCTATCTTGAGGGGGTAGTGGCGCAAGCCGTGCCGGTTCGAGTCCGGCCATCGGCACCATCATAATTAGGCAGATCGTGCAAGCGATCTGCCTTTTTTTATTGCCGGCAATCGCCAGAGGTGATTTGTAACTTATTGATTTGAAATAAAAGTACTTCAACCTTTCGCTTGACAGAGATCAAGAGGCTGCACTAGACTTCACCCACTGTGCTAGTGGCTCACCCAAAATAACCAGGTAGCAAGGGGAGGGGGGGTGTTAGACAATTATCTTCCGATCCTGATCTTCATGATCATCGGCTTGCTGGTGGGCGGTGGCGCCATGGTGGCCGGCTTCGTCCTCGGCGAGCGGCGTCCCGACAGTCAGAAGAACTCTCCCTACGAGTGCGGCTTCGAGGCCTTCGAGAGCGCCCGCCTCAAGTTCGACGTCCGCTATTACCTCGTCGCCATCCTCTTCATCATTTTCGACTTGGAGATAGCCTTCCTCTTCCCCTGGGCCGTCGCCCTGGATGGATTGGGCATGGTGGGTTTCCTCGCGATGGTGATTTTCCTCGCCATTCTGGTGGTGGGATTTGTCTATGAGTGGAAGAAGGGGGCCTTGGAATGGGAATAGCCGGTATTCTCGAACAGGGCGTCATCACCACGACCGCTGATAAGCTCATTAATTGGGCCCGTACCGGGTCCATGTGGCCAATGACCTTCGGCTTGGCCTGCTGTGCGGTGGAGATGATGCAGGCGGGTGGGGCGCGTTATGACCTCGACCGCTTTGGGATCATATTCCGTCCCAGTCCCCGCCAGTCCGATGTCATGATCGTGGCCGGCACCCTCTGCAATAAAATGGCGCCCGCCCTACGTAAGGTCTATGACCAGATGGCGGAGCCCCGGTGGGTTATTTCCATGGGCTCCTGCGCCAACGGCGGTGGCTATTACCATTATTCCTACTCGGTGGTCCGCGGCTGCGATCGCATCGTGCCGGTAGATATCTACGTCCCCGGCTGCCCGCCTACCGCTGAAGCCTTGCTGTATGGCATCCTGCAATTGCAGAACAAGATCCGCCGTACCAACACCATTGCCCGCTGATCCTAAAACTCTTATGGCACACCAGGAATCGCGAACCGGGGACGCCCGATTGGATGCGCTTGCGGCAGCCATCGATCGGCACTGTCAGGGCACCCATTATCAACTCGAGTTCGCCTGTGGTGAACTGACGCTGATTACGCCCGCTGAAGGGTGGCATGAGCGTGCCCAGATCCTGCGGGATCATCCGGATTTTCGCTTCGAACAACTCATCGATGTTTGTGGCGTGGACTACAGTGCCTTTGGCCGTTCGGAATGGGAAACAGAGACGGCTTCCACTACCGGCTTCGGGCGGGGCGCGGATACTAGCGGCACCCTTGCCACCGATGATCCCCGTCGTTTTGCCTCCGTCTACCATCTCCTCTCGGTCACTCACAACCGGCGCCTGCGGGTACGCATTCACCTCGATAGCGCCGAGCCCTTAGTGGATTCGGTGGTGGACCTGTGGACCGTGGCTAATTGGTTTGAGCGTGAGGCCTTCGACCTCTTCGGAATCCTCTATCGCGGTCATCCAGACCTGCGGCGCATTCTCACTGACTACGGTTTCGTTGGTCATCCCTTCCGTAAGGACTTTCCTATCTCTGGTCATGTGGAGATGCGCTATGACCCGGAACTGCGGCGCGTGGTCTACGAACCGGTCAGCATCGAACCGCGCGTCCTCGTGCCGCGCGTGATTCGCTCCGACGACCGCTTTGGTGGCGACGCGGGGGGAGCAACCCATGCCTGAGATCCGCAACTACACCTTGAACTTTGGACCTCAGCACCCGGCCGCACATGGCGTGCTGCGCTTGGTCCTGGAGATGGATGGCGAGGTGATCGCCCGCGCTGATCCCCACATCGGTCTGTTGCATCGCGGTACGGAAAAGCTTGCAGAGACAAAGCCTTACAATCAAAGTATCGGGTACATGGACCGCCTCGACTATATGTCCATGCTCTGTAATGAGCATGGCTATGTTCGGGCCATTGAGCGGCTGCTGGATATCGAGGCCCCGCCTCGGGCCCAGTACATCCGGACCATGTTCGACGAGATCACCCGGTTGCTGAACCACCTGCTGTGGCTGGGCACCCATGGTCTGGACGTTGGCGCCATGACCATGTTCCTGTATTGCTTCCGCGAGCGAGAAGACCTCATGGACTGCTACGAGGCGGTCTCCGGGGCGCGGATGCATGCGGCCTATTACCGTCCCGGTGGGGTCTACCGTGATCTCCCCGAGCAGATGCCCCGCTATGCCGAGGAGCGCAGCAAGTGGCATAGCGAGGCCGACTTCAAGCGCCGCAACGAGGCGCGTCAGGGCTCCCTACTGGACTTCATCGAGGACTTTACGAATCGTTTCCCCGGTTATGTCGACGAGTACGAGACCCTGCTCACCGACAATCGCATCTGGAAACAGCGTACCGTGGGGATCGGCGTTGTCTCGCCGGAGCGGGCCCTCCAACTCGGCTTCACCGGCCCCATGATCCGCGGTTCCGGTTTTGCCTGGGATGTGCGCAAGAAGCAGCCCTACGCGGCCTATGACCAAGTGGATTTCGATATTCCGGTGGGTCAGAACGGTGACTGCTACGACCGCTATCTGGTCCGGATGGAGGAGATGCGCCAGTCTAACCGTATCATCAAGCAGTGCGTGGCCTGGCTGCGGGACAATCCCGGCCCGGTGATGATCGACGATCACAAGATCGCGCCGCCACCGCGTGCCGAGATGAAGGCAGACATGGAGGCCCTGATTCATCACTTCAAACTCTTTACCGAGGGCTACTGCCCGCCCGCTGGGGAGGTCTACGCCGCGGTGGAGGCCCCCAAGGGTGAATTCGGGGTCTACCTGATTTCCGACGGTGCCAATAAGCCCTATCGGGTCAAGGTCCGCGCCCCCGGCTTCGCCCACCTCTCGGCCATGGATGAAATGGCTCGCGGCCACATGCTGGCGGACGTGGTGGCCATTATCGGCACCATGGATATCGTCTTCGGGGAGATCGACCGCTGATGAGTTTCCGAAGCGCACCCCTTACCGTCTTGACCTCAGCCGAGGTCAAGGCCGGTCTCTTCACTCCCGAGATCCGCGCCGCCATCGATGCCCAGGTCGCCAAGTATCCGGCCGAATGGAAGCAGTCGGCGGTCATGCCGGCACTGACCCTGGTCCAGGACTGGAATGGGGGTTGGCTGTCCCGCCAGCTTATGGACGACGTCGCCGCCTATCTGGACATGCCGGCCATTGCCGTCTATGAGGTGGCCACTTTCTACAACATGTACGACTTGGAGCCGACCGCCAGGCATAAGGTTTGCGTCTGCAACAGCGTGTCCTGCCTGCTCAACGGCTCCGAGGACCTCATCCATCACGTCGAGCACAAGTACGGCGTCAAGCCCGGGGAGACGACCACCGATGGCCGTTTCACCTTCAAGGAGGTGGAGTGCCTGGGGGCTTGCCGCCACGCCCCGGCGGTGCTGATTGGTCACACCTACCATGAGCACCTGACTCCGGCGGAACTGGACAAGCTGATCGAGGGGTTGGGCTAATGGTCGAGCGCCAGAACACCGTCTGTTTCCGCACCCTCCACCTCGACCAGCCCTGGACCCTGGAGGCCTACCGTAGCGTCGGCGGCTATGTCCAATGGGAGAAGATCCTGCGCGACAAGCCGGACCCGGATACCCTCATCGCCGAGCTCAAGCTCGCCAATCTGCGTGGCCGCGGCGGCGCCGGCTTCCCCACCGGTCTCAAGTGGAGCTTCATGCCGCGCACCGCCCCCGGGCAAAAGTACATCGTCTGCAATTCGGACGAGGGCGAGCCGGGGACCTGCAAGGACCGTGACATCCTGCGCTTCAATCCCCACCAGCTCGTCGAGGGCATGGCGATCGCCGGCTACTGCATCGGCGCCACGGTGGGTTACAACTATATCCGCGGTGAGTTCTACGAACCCATCGCCCGTTTCGATGCCGCCGTGCAGGATGCCTACGCGGCCGGCCTGCTGGGTAAGGACATCGCCGGCAGCGGTATCGACTTCGATCTTTACACCCACCTGGGTGCCGGGGCCTACATCTGCGGTGAGGAGACGGCCCTGCTGGAGTCCATCGAGGGTAAGAAGGGACAACCCCGTTACAAGCCGCCCTTCCCGGCCCAGGCTGGCCTCTACGGTATGCCCACCACCATCAACAACACCGAGTCCCTGGCCTCGGTGCCGGTGATCCTGGAAAAGGGCGGCCAATGGTTCCTGGAACAGGGCCTGCCTAACAATGGCGGTCCCAAACTGTTCTCCGTGTCCGGCCACGTCGAGAAGCCGAATAATTTCGAGGTTCCCCTCGGGACCCCCTTCAAGGACCTGCTAGCCATGGCTGGCGGCGTCAAGGGCGGGCGCAAGCTCAAAGCGGTGATTCCCGGCGGTTCCTCGGTACCGGTGGTGCCAGGTGACGTCATGATGGGGGTCAACATGGACTACGACAGCCTCGGTAAGGTCGGCTCCATGCTGGGTTCCGGGGCGGTCATCGTCATGGCTGAGGGCACGGACATGGTCAAGATCCTGGCTAACCTGTCCCATTTCTATGCCGCCGAGTCCTGCGGTCAATGCACCCCCTGCCGGGAAGGTACCGGCTGGCTGGCGCGGGTGCTGCATCGTATTCTCCATGGCCAGGGCCGGCCCGAGGACCTGGACCTTCTCGATAGCGTCGCGGGCCATATCGGCGGACGCACCATCTGTGCCCTGGGTGATGCGGCGGCCATGCCGGTGCAGAGCTTCCTCAAGCACTACCGCCACGAATTCCAGCACTACATCGAGCACGGCCGCAGCCTGGTTGAGGCCGCCTGATGGGCCGGTCTGCCACTGAGACAGCGCAATGACGGACAAGATCACCATTGAGATCGACGGTCGCGCCTGCGAGGCGACCCCGGGAGAGATGATTATCGCGGTCGCTGACCGGGAGGGGATCTCTATCCCGCGCTTCTGCTACCACAAGAAGCTGTCCATCGCCGCCAACTGCCGTATGTGCCTGGTGGAGATGGAGCAGAACGGCCGACCCTTTCCCAAGCCGGTGCCGGCCTGTGCCACCCCGGTCTGCGCCGGGCTCAAGGTCATGACCCGCTCCCCCAAGGCCCTTGAGGCCCAGAAGGGGACCATGGAGTTCCTGCTCATCAACCATCCCCTGGACTGCCCCATCTGTGATCAGGGTGGGGAGTGCGAATTGCAGGACGTCGCCATGGGCTATGGCCGGGACGTCTCGCGCTATGTCGAGCGCAAGCGGGTGGTGGTGGACCAGGATCTGGGTTCCCTCATCGCCACCGACATGACGCGCTGTATCCACTGTACCCGCTGCGTGCGCTTTGGTGCCGAGATTGCCGGGGTACGGGAACTGGGGGCCACTGGTCGTGGCGAGCAGGTGCGCATCGGTACCTTCGTCGAGCATACCCTGGCCCACGAACTGTCGGGCAACATTATCGATCTCTGCCCGGTGGGCGCCCTGACCTCTAAGCCCTACCGCTTCCAGGCCCGCGCCTGGGAACTGACCCAGGCCCCTGGCCTGGCCCCCCATGACGCCCTAGGTTCCAACCTCAATCTGCATCTGCGCCGCGGCCGGGTGATGCGCGTCCATCCGCGGGAGAACGAGACCATCAACGAGACCTGGCTCTCCGACCGCGACCGCTTCAGCTACGAAGGTCTCTACAGCGGGGACCGGCTGACCGCACCCCTGGTCAAGAAGGATGGCGCCTGGGAGGTCATCGGCTGGTCCGAAGCCCTGCAACTGGCTGCGACCCGGCTCAAGACCGCCGGTGCCAGCCTTGGCACCCTGGTCTCCCCGGCCGCGACCCTGGAGGAGATGTATCTCGCCCAGAAGCTGACCCGGGGCCTGGGTTCCAGCGACATCGACAGCCGCCTGCGCCAACAGGACTTCCGCGGTGATGCCAACGCCCCCCTGCTACCCTGGCTGGGCGTCCCCATCGCCGCCGTCGAGCAGCAGCAGGTCATCCTGCTCGTTGGCTCCGACATCCGCGCCGAGATCCCCCTCCTGGCCCACCGCATCCGCAAGGCGGCCCTGGAGAATGACGCCCGGGTGTTCGTCATCAACCCTTACGAACTGGAGCTGACCTTCCCGGCGGTTCAGTTGCCTGGTACCCCGACCGCCAACCTCCAGGATCTCGCCGCCATCGCCCAGGCCCTGGGCATCAAGGGAGCTGGCAGCCTGAAGGACCTGATTGCCCACGCCAAGCCCGAGGCACGCCATCAGGCAGTCGCCGACGTCCTGAGGCAGTCCCCGTCGGGACTGATCCTCCTCGGCGCCCTGGCCGCGGCCCATCCGGATTACACTCTGCTCCAGGCCCTGGCCAGCGCCATAGCCAAGGCGGCCAAGGTTGAACTGGGCTTCATCCCGGCGGCAGCCAACGCCGTGGGTGCGCACCTGGCCGGGGCCTTGCCCCAGATCCTGCCCGGCGCCAAGGCGGTGGAGAACCCGGGTGCCGCGACCACTGCCATGCTGACCGCGCCGCGCCGGGCCTATCTGCTTTGGAACCTGGAACCTGGCCATGACCTGGCCGATCCGGCGCTGGCCGCCAAGGCCCTGGGTCAGGCGGACTTCGTCCTGGCCTGCACCCCCTATCGCAGCCCCGACCTGGAGGCCCACGCCGACCTGTTACTGCCCATCGCTGCCTTCGCCGAGACCGCCGGCACCCTGGTCAATGCCGAGGGTACCTGGCAGACCAGCCGGGGCGCCGTCACGCCTCCGGGAGAGGCCCGACCGGGCTGGAAGGTGCTGCGCGTGCTGGGCAATCTCCTCGATCTGCCTGGCTTTGACCAGGACAGCCAGGCCGAGGTCGCCACCGAACTGTGCGCGCTGTGCGCGGGTGTCCGCCCCGGCAATGCCTTGCGTGGCACCCTCAAGGCCAGCCCGGCTCCCGCCGTCGACCTCTGGCGGATCGGCAACGTGCCCCTCTACCGGCTGGACCCCCTGGTGCGCCGTGCCCCGGCCCTGCAACGTGCCCGCGGTACCGGCTGCTTCCACGCCCATCTCCACCCGGATCAGGCCGCCGCCCTAGGCCTGGCGGCGGGGGACGAGGTGGTCGTCAGTCAGGGCGAGGCCAGCGTTTGCACCCAGGTCAGCCTCAGTGCCACGGTACCCCTGGGCTGCGCCCGCATTCCGGCGGCAGTGGCTGGCAGCGAGCACCTGGGCGTCCAGATTGGCCCCCTATCCATCGCCAAGGCATGAGGGCGGAGTGACCCATGATTGAACTCTGGAATTCCCTGCCGGAGGTGATCCGGATCCTGGTGAAGATCGTGGTGATCCTCGCCCCGCTCATGGGCCTGGTGGCTTACTACACCCTGGCCGAGCGCAAGATCATCGGCTACATGCAAATCCGCATTGGCCCTAACCGGGTGGGGCCCCGTGGGCTGCTCCAGCCGATCGCTGATGCGCTCAAGCTGATGTTCAAGGAGATCATCCTGCCCACTCGGGCGGATAAGACCCTCTTCGTCATCGCCCCCTTGCTGACCCTGGCCCCGGCCCTGGCCGCCTGGGCGGTCTTTCCCTTCGACGAGGGTCTGGTCCTGGCGGACATCGACGCCGGTCTCCTCTACATCCTGGCCCTGACCTCCCTGGGCGTCTACGGTGTCATCATCGCGGGCTGGGCTTCCAACTCCAAGTACGCCCTGCTTGGCGCCCTGCGCTCCGGCGCCCAGATCGTCGCCTACGAGATTGCCATGGGTTTTGCCTTGGTCGGGGTCCTGGTCGCCGCCGGCAGCCTGAACCTGGGGGATATCGTCATGGCTCAGGCAGGCAGCCTTTTCACCTGGTTCTGGCTGCCGCTGCTGCCCCTGTTCCTGATCTATTTCATCTCCGGCCTGGCGGAGACCAACCGTGCGCCTTTCGACGTCGCCGAGGGCGAGTCGGAGATTGTGGCGGGCTTCCACGTCGAATACTCGGGTATGACCTTCGCCGTCTTCTTCCTCGGCGAATACGCCAACATGATCCTGATCTCCGCCCTGTCCGCCCTGATGTTCCTGGGCGGCTGGCTGTCACCCCTGCCCGCGGCCTGGGTAGAGGGCGTGTTCCTCCTCGACAGCGGCTTCCACTGGTTGCTGCTCAAGACCTTCTTCTTCATGTTCCTCTTCCTCTGGTTCCGCGCCACCTTCCCCCGCTACCGCTACGACCAGATCATGCGCCTGGGCTGGAAGGTCTTCATCCCGATCACCATCGTCTGGATCCTGGTGGTCGGGCTTGCGGTGGTTTACAAGTTGCCGCCCTGGTGGTCGGCCTAAGGTCGGGTAACGAGCCATGCTGCAAACCATGCGCGACTATTTGCGGAGCCTGCTGCTGCTGGAACTCTTCCAGGGTCTCAGCGTCACGGGCCGCTATTTCTTCAAGACTAAATTCACGGTCCAGTACCCGGAAGAGAAGGCCCCGCTCTCCCCCCGTTTCCGCGGCCTGCACGCCCTGCGTCGCTATGAGAACGGCGAGGAGCGCTGCATTGCCTGCAAGCTGTGCGAGGCGACCTGCCCGGCCCTGGCGATCACCATCGAGGCCGAGCCCCGCGCCGATGGCAGTCGTCGGACCACCCGCTACGATATCGACCTCTTCAAGTGCATTTTCTGCGGTTTCTGCGAGGAGTCCTGCCCCGTCGACTCCATTGTCGAGACCAGTTGTTATGAGTACTGCTTCGAACAGCGGGGTGAACACATCATGACCAAGGATCGGCTGCTGGCCATTGGCGATCAGTACGAGGCCGAGATCGCGGCCGCCCGGGCGGCGGACGCTCCTTACCGCTAGGCTGTTGCCGACGCACCGGATCACGACTCCCCGCCCGCGCTCACCCACACCGGACAGGACCACGACATGGGCTTTGAAAAGTTTCTCTTCTATGTCCTGGCGGCAACGCTGATCGCCGCCGCTGGCATGGTGGTCACCCGCCGCAATCCGGTGCATGCCGTCCTGTTCCTGGTGGTGGCCTTTGTCTCCAGCGCCATGCTGTGGATGCTGATGGAGGCTGAGTTCCTCGCCATAAGCCTGGTCCTGGTCTACGTCGGCGCCGTCTTGGTCCTCTTCCTCTTCGTCATCATGATGCTGGATGTCGAGATCGCCACCCTCAAGGCCCAGTTCATCCGCCATCTGCCCTTGGCGCTGGTGGTGGGTGTAATCATGCTGGTCGAGATCTTTCTTGTGGTCGGCCCCGGGAACTTTGGTGGCGAGTCGTTTCCCAATCCGGGGCCCCAGGGCCCCGATTACAGCAACACCCGCGAATTGGGCCTGCTGCTCTACAGTACCTACCTGTATCCCTTCGAGATCGCCGCGGTCATCCTGCTGGTGGCCATCGTCGCCGCGATCCGCTTAACCCTGCGGCATCGACCCGATACCAAGTACCTTGACCCTTCCAAGCAGGTCTATGTTCGCAAGGGCCCGGATCGCGTCCAGTTGATCCGCGTGCCACCGGAACCCCGGCGGGTGCCGCCCGCCGCCACCGCAGGCGTGGAGGACGAGGAATGATCGAGCTTTCCGATTACCTGATGCTGGGTGGCATCCTCTTCGCCATCAGCGTTGCCGGTATCTTCATCAACCGCAAGAACCTCATCGTGCTGCTGATGTGCCTCGAACTGATGTTACTGGCGGTCAACACGAATTTCGTCGCCTTCTCCCATTTTCTGGGCGACATGGGCGGCCAGGTCTTTGTCTTTTTCATCCTGACCGTCGCCGCGGCCGAGGCCGCGATCGGCCTGGCCATCCTCGTGGTCCTCTTCCGCAACCGCCGTACCATCGATGTTGAGGATCTGGACGCCTTGAAGGGCTAACGGGAGCAGGGTCCGGCGGAGATCAGGGAACCCTCCTGGCCGCCCCCCTTCCTGACAGATTTCCAGCGCCACCAAGCTGATAGAGCCGCTGAAAGAGCACAACCGCTGATGGAAAATATCTACCTGACAATCGTCCTCGCGCCCCTGGTGGGGTCTATCGTCGCCGGGTTCTTCGGGGGGCGGATCGGGCGGGCGGGGGCCCATTGGGTGACGATCCTCGGGGTGGGCCTGTCCTGCCTGCTGTCGCTCTATGTCGTCAAGGGCTTCGTTGATGGCAGCCTGGAGGTCTTCGATGGGGCCGTCTATACCTGGATGGTCAGCGGTGGCATTCAGTTCGAGATCGGCTTCCTGGTCGACAAGCTCACCGCCCTGATGATGGCGGTGGTGACCTTCGTCTCGCTGATGGTGCATATCTACACCATCGGCTATATGGCGGACGACGAGCACAACTGGCCCCAGGGGTCCCTGGCGGGTAAGAACAGTTACCAGCGCTTCTTCAGCTATATCTCCCTGTTCACCTTTTCCATGCTGATGCTGGTGATGTCGAACAACTTTCTCCAGTTGTTCTTCGGCTGGGAGGCGGTAGGCCTGGTGTCCTATCTGCTCATCGGTTTCTGGTCGGTGCGTGAATCGGCCATCTTCGCCAACCTCAAGGCCTTTCTGGTCAACCGGGTGGGCGACTTCGGCTTCATCCTCGGCATCGCCGCCGTGGCCATGTATTTCCACTCCCTGGATTACCGGGAGGTCTTCGCCCTGGCGCCGCAATTGGCCAATGTCCAGATCCAGGTCTGGGGGGACAGTTCCTGGTCCCTGATGACGACCATCGGGGTGCTGCTGTTCATCGGCGCCATGGGCAAGTCGGCTCAGGTGCCCCTGCATGTCTGGCTGCCGGATTCCATGGAAGGCCCCACGCCCATCTCGGCCCTGATCCACGCCGCTACCATGGTCACTGCCGGTATCTTCATGGTGGCGCGCATGTCACCGCTGTACGAACTGTCCGAGACGGCGCTGAGCTTCATAATGGTCATCGGCGCCACCACGGCCTTCTTCATGGGGCTCATCGGCTTGGTGCAGAATGACATCAAGCGGGTGGTAGCCTATTCCACCCTCTCCCAGCTTGGTTACATGATTACCGCCCTGGGCGCCTCCGCCTACGCGGCGGGCATCCTCCATCTCATGACCCATGCCTTTTTCAAGGCGCTGCTGTTCCTCGCGGCGGGCTCGGTCATCATCGCCATGCATCATGACCAGGACATTCGCAACATGGGTGGCCTGCGCAAGTATCTGCCCATCACCTGGATCACCTTCCTGCTGGGCTCCCTGGCGCTGATCGGCTTCCCGGGTTTCTCAGGCTTCTTCTCCAAGGACGCCATCATCGAGGCCGTGTACCTGTCACAAGTGGGTGGGGCAGGGTACGCCAGTATCCTCCTCACCCTAGGGGTTTTCGTCACGGCCCTCTACAGCTTCCGCCTCTATTTCCTGGTCTTCCATGGGCAGGAACGGATGGATGAGCACAGCCGCCATCACCTCCATGAGACCCCGGCGGTGGTCTGGGTGCCGCTGGTGTTGCTGGCCATCCCCTCGGTGTTCATCGGCTGGCTGACGGTGGAGGCGGTACTCTTTGGCGACTGGTTCAAGGGGGTGATTCTGGTCGCCCCACACCATGACGTCCTGGCGCAGATGGGCGCTGGCTACCACGGTCAGGCCGGTTTCGTGCTGCACGGCCTCCTTGCCCCCCCCTTCTGGCTAGCGATGGGTGGTCTGGCCCTGGCCTGGTACATCTACATGATGAAGCCAACCATTGCCGATTACCTGATGGTCCGCTTCGGCACCCTGTACCGCATCCTGGATGGCAAGTATGGCTTCGATCAGTTGAACATGGCCCTCTTCGCTGGGGGTAGCCGGGCCTTGGGCACGCTATTCTGGAAGACCGGTGACCAGCGGGTCATCGACGGCACCCTCATCAACGGTTCGGCCCAAGGGGTGGGCTGGATGGCGGAACGTCTGCGCTTCATCCAGACCGGGTACCTCTATCACTATGCCATCGCCATGATTCTGGGGCTGGTGGTCCTGCTGACGGTCTTCATGACCTTCTGATTGCCGAGGGAGACGGACGAGCATGCAATCCGCAATTCCGGTTCTGTCGCTGAGCATCTGGCTCCCTATCATCGGCGGCCTGTTCGTGCTAGCCAGCGGCGATAAGGTGCCTGGCATTTCCCGCTGGACGGCCCTGGGCTTCGCGATCCTGACCTTTCTGATCAGCCTGTTACTCTGGACAGGATTCGAGACCGGCACGGCCCAGATGCAGTTCGTGGAGCGCGCCCCCTGGATCCCGGGCATCAACGCCTGGTACCACCTGGGGGTAGATGGTATCTCCACGCCTCTGATCGTCCTCACCACCTTTATCACCATCCTGGTGGTGATCGCCGGTTGGGAGGTCATCCAATACAAGCCCTCCCAGTACCTGGCGGCCTTCCTGATCATGGAAGGGGTCATGGTCGGGGTCTTTTCGGCCCTGGATGCCGTCCTTTTTTACGTCTTCTGGGAGGCCATGTTGATCCCGATGTTCATCATCATCGGGGTCTGGGGTGGACCCAATCGGGTCTACGCCACCATCAAATTCTTTCTGTATACCTTCTTCGGCTCGGTGTTCATGCTGGTCGCCCTGATCTACATGTATTTCAAATCGGGCTCCTACAGCATCCTGGACTTCCAGCAACTGCCCCTCAGCCTGACCGAGCAGGTCTGGATCTTCCTCGCCTTCCTCGCCGCCTTTGCCGTCAAGGTGCCCATGTGGCCCGTCCATACCTGGCTGCCGGACGCCCATGTGGAGGCGCCGACCGGGGGTTCCGTGATCCTGGCGGCCATCATGCTCAAGATCGGTGGCTACGGTTTCCTCCGTTTCAGTCTGCCCATCACCCCGGACGCCAGCGCCACCCTGGACTGGCTGGTGATCACCCTGTCGCTCATTGCCGTGGTCTACATCGGCTTTGTCGCCCTGGTGCAGCAGGACATGAAGAAGCTGATCGCCTATTCCTCGATTGCCCACATGGGCTTCGTCACACTTGGTTTCTTCATCGTCTTTGCCATCTTCAACCGGCCTGAGGCCGAGGGTGGGGCCGTCTTGGGCATGGCCGGTGGCATGGTGCAGATGATCTCCCATGGCTTTATTTCGGCGGCCATGTTCCTCTGCGTGGGGGTGCTCTACGATCGCCTCCATTCCCGGGAGATCTCCGCCTACGGTGGAGTCATCCATACCATGCCCGTCTTCGGTGCCCTGATGGTCTTCTTTGCCATGGCTAACGCCGGCCTGCCGGGTACCTCCGGTTTCGTCGGCGAGTTCATGGTGATCCTGGCCAGTTTCCAGGCCGATTTCTGGTACGCCTTCCTCGCCGCCACCACCCTGATTGTCGGCGCGGCCTATACCCTGTGGATGGTCAAGCGGGTCGTCTATGGTCCCGTGACCAGTGACAAGGTGGCGGGCCTGCAGGACGCCAATGGGCGGGAACTCCTGGTGCTGGGTACCCTGGCGGTCGCCGTACTGGCCCTGGGTGTCTGGCCCGAGCCCTTGGTGGAGGTGATGGATGCCAGCATCCAGCACCTGACGCAGCACATTACGGTATCCAAACTCGCGGTAGCCCCGGCGGCTGTCGCGGCCTTGCCCTGACCAGCATTAGGCTCAGAGATTTTAGCCTGGGGCCTCGCCTAAGGGTGGTGCCCCCCGACAGCGGAAGATCAGCATGACCTTCGACTCTGCCCATCTGCTCCCCGTCGTTCCGGAGATCGCCATCCTGGTTCTCGCCAGCATCGTGCTGCTGGTGGACCTCTGGCTGAAGGACGATGACAAGGGCACGAACCATCTCATTGCCGTCATCGGCCTGCTGGCGGTCATCGGCCTCACCGGGGTGGTGGGCGGCGGGGCGCGGGAGATCGTCCTGGGCGGGACCTATGTCCGTGATCCCATGAGCGACTTGCTCAAGATCGCGATCCTGGGGGTAAGCCTGCTCTCCTTCGTCTATGCCAAGGATTATCTGCAAGAGCGCCACCTGCTGGTGGGCGAGTATTACGTCCTGACCCTGACCGCGGTCCTGGGCATGATGGTCATGGTCTCGGCCAACAGTTTTCTAACGCTCTACCTCGGCCTGGAACTCCTGGCCCTGTCGCTCTATGCCCTGGTGGCCTTCAACCGCGACAGCCCGAGCGGGGCCGAGGCGGCCATGAAATATTTCGTGCTGGGTGCATTGGGTTCGGGCTTGCTCCTCTACGGCCTCTCCATGCTCTATGGCGCCACCGGCTCCCTGGAACTGGGGGCCGTGGCCCGGGCGGTGGCCTGGCAAGGGGCGGATAATCAGGTCCTGGTCTTCGGTCTGGTCTTCGTCGTCATTGGTATCGGCTTTAAGTTCGGTGCCGTTCCTTTCCATATGTGGGTGCCCGATACCTACCAGGGGGCACCCAACCCGGTGGTCCTGTTCCTGGGCAGCGCCCCCAAGATCGCGGCCTTTGCCTTGGCCTTCCGTCTTCTGGTCGATGGTCTGGGTCAACTCCACGCCGATTGGCAAGGGATGCTGGTGATCCTCGCCATCGTCTCGCTGGCGGTCGGCAACCTCGTTGCCATCGCCCAGACCAACATCAAGCGCATGTTGGCCTATTCCACTATCTCCCACGTCGGTTTCATCTTCCTGGGATTGCTGGCGGGCACGACAGAGGGTTTTGCCGCGGCCATGTTCTACGCCATCGTCTACGCCCTGATGGCCGCCGGTGGTTTTGGCCTGCTGGTGATGCTGAGTCGCCAGGGCCATGAAGTGGAACTGCTGGATGATCTCAAGGGGCTCAACGAACGGGATGGCTGGCAGGCCGCCATGATGACCCTGGTCATGTTCTCCATGGCCGGGGTGCCACCGACCGTGGGCTTCATGGCCAAATTGTTGGTCCTGGATGCGGTCATCAGCATTGGCTTCTGGTGGTTGGCCCTGATCGCCGTCTTCTTTTCGGTCATCGGTGCCTTCTACTATCTGCGGGTGATCAAGCTTATCTATTTCGACAAGCCCGAGACCTCGGAACCCCTGGTCGTGGGAGCGGGGGCGCGTATCGCCCTGTCCGTCAATGGGCTGGCGATCCTTTTCCTGGGTCTCTTCCCTGCCGCGTTGCTGACCTACTGTCAAGCCGCCTTGGGTTGAACAACCGGACTCGCTAACCTCTCCTCTGCCCTCCCAGGGCCGAATCGAAGCCGATCGGCGGCGGTCCCTCGCCTGGACTCTCGTCTTGCCTGCCTGCTAAGCGATCGCTTGTCGCCGTTAGCAGGGATGGCTGGATAACCCCTGACCCTGAGGCCCCTGCCGCTATCCGCGACTGCCTCGCCGCGGATCTGGCCTGAATCCCCCCTTCGTCGGGTGCCCCATGGGCCCCCGCGGGTCTGGGGTGCCCGCTGATGATGGGTCGTTCGGTGGCAGTGCGGAAACAGAGAGCCGAAAAAAAGAGAAGGCAATTCAGCGGAAACAAAAAAAAGGCTCCACGAGGGAGCCTTTTTTTTAAGTTTGGTGCCGAGGAGAGGACTTGAACCTCCACGGGCTTTCGCCCACAAATACCTGAAACTTGCGCGTCTACCAATTCCGCCACCCCGGCAGGGTGTCCCCGAGGGCAATGCAGCCACCCTCTGGAAGGCCGCCATCCTAATGAGACAGCGCCCCGCTGTCAAGGGTACACTAGCCCTCCATTCCAATGAGCAACGAATCAGCAATCCGAGTGGCCAAAAGCAGCAAATCCACCCCCCCCCGCCTTGCCGACCCGCACCGTCAGCGCGAGGCGCGCAAGTACGCCAACCCCATTCCCAGCCGCGAGTTCATCCTCGAGACCCTGACCCAGGCCGGTGTCCCCATGGTCTTCAGCGAACTTGCCGCCGCGCTCGACCTGGCGGGTGACGAGGACCGCGTCGCCCTGGAGCGCCGCCTCGCCGCCATGGTCCGTGATGGCCAGTTGGTGCGTAACCGCAAGGAGGCCTTCTGCCTGGTCAACCGCCGTGACCTCATCGCCGGCCGGGTTATCGGCCACCCCGATGGCTTTGGCTTTCTCATCCCCGACGAAGGGGGCGATGACGTCTATCTCTATCCGCGCCAGATGAAGGCCCTGTTCCACAACGACCGGGCGGTGGTGCGGGTCATCGGCCGCGATGCCCGCGGCCGACTCGAGGGCTCGGTGGTGGAGATCCTGGCGCGCAACACCCGCACCGTGGTGGGGCGCTTCTACCAGGAGAGCGGTGTCGGCTTCGTGGTGCCGGACAACAAGCGCCTGGCCCACGACATCATCATTCCCAGCGATCGCATCGGCGCCGTCGAGCAGGGACAGATCGTCGTCGCCGAGATTACCGACCAGCCCACCAAGCGCACCCAGCCCATCGGTCGCATCGCCGAGGTGGTGGGCAACCACATGGCCCCCGGCATGGAGACGGACATCGCCATCCGTACCCATGACCTGCCGGTGGAGTTCCCCGACGCGGTCCTGGCGGAGATCGCCGGGCTCGGCGCCGAGGTCCCCGAGACCGCCAAGGCCGGACGGATCGATCTGCGGCAGGTCCCTCTGGTGACCATCGACGGTGCCGACGCCCGTGACTTCGACGACGCCGTCTACTGCGAGCGCAAACCCAAGGGCTGGCGGTTGCTGGTGTGCATCGCCGATGTCTCCGCCTACGTGGCCCCGGGCACGGCCCTGGACCAGGAGGCCCAGGGTCGCGGCAACTCGGTCTACTTTCCCGACCGGGTCATCCCCATGCTGCCGGAGGTCCTCTCCAATGGCCTCTGCTCCCTTAATCCCGAGGTCGACCGCCTTTGCCTGAGCTGTGAGATGTTGATCAGCCTGGACGGTAAGGTCAGCCGCTCCAAGTTCTTCCCGGCGGTGATGCGCTCCCAGGCGCGCCTGACCTACGACCAGGTGGCGGCCCTGGTGGTGGACGGTGACCAGGCCCTGGCGAAACGCTTTGGCCAGGTTCTGCCCCATCTGCGCGAGTTGCACGCCCTCTTCCAGGCCCTGCATCAGGCGCGGACCGAGCGCGGCGCCATCGACTTCGACACCACCGAGACCCGCTTCGAATTCAACGACCAGGGCCGTATCGCCGCCATCCATCCCCTGGTACGCAACGACGCCCACCGTCTCATCGAGGAGTGCATGCTGGCGGCCAACGTGGCGGCGGCGCGTCTCTTCGAGCGCCACAAGCTGCCGGCCCTCTACCGCATCCACGAGATGCCCAAGGAGGAGAAGCTCACCGACCTGCGCACCTTCCTCGGCGAACTGGGCCTCAGCCTGGGTGGGGGCAACAAGCCTACCACCCAGGATTACGCCGCCCTGCTGGAGGCCGCCAAGGACCGCCCGGACCGCCATCTGATCCAGACGGTGTTGCTACGCTCCATGCCCCAGGCCAGGTACAGCTCCGACAACGTCGGCCACTTCGGTCTGGCCTATCCGGCCTACACCCACTTCACCTCCCCCATCCGCCGCTACCCGGACCTCATCGTCCATCGCGCCATCAAGCACCTGCTGTCCGGCGGCAAGGCCGAGGACTTCGATTACTCCAAGACCGTCCTGCAGGGTATCGGTGAACACTGCTCGGGCTCCGAACGCCGTGCCGACGAGGCCACCCGCGACGCCGAGTCCTGGCTCAAGTGCGAGTACATGCAGGACAAGCTAGGCGAGGAGTTCGACGGCACCATCACCAGCGTCAACTCCTTTGGCATCTTCGTCGAGCTGGATGGCATTTTCGTCGATGGCCTGGTGCATATCACCGCCCTCGACAATGATTACTACCACTACAACCCCATCGGTCACCGGCTGACCGGCGAGCGCACCGGCATCGTCCACCGCCTGGGGGATCGGGTACGGATCCAGGTCGCCGCCGTCAACCTCGACGAGCGCAAGATCGACTTTGTCCTGGCCAAGCGGGCGGAGCAGGCTAAGGGGGAGCCCAGCGCCAAGCCCCGGCGGCGGCGCAAGTGAGCGGGTACCCCCGCGCCTGCCAGGCCTGAGCCATGGCGCCCGATCCATCCCTGGCCGTCCCCGCCGGCCTGTCGCCCATCGGCGGTATCCATAGCGTTCGCGCCGCCCTGCGGCCCGGGGCCCCCGGCACGGGGCCGGGCGGTAAATCGGATCTGGTCGAGGTCTGGCTGGAACATAAGCGCCGTGACCGCCGGCTGGCGGAACTGGCGGACCTGGCGCGGGAGGGCGGTGTCCCGATCCGGCAGGTGGAGGGCGAGGATCTCGCGCGGGTGGCGCCTGGCCTCAACCACCAGGGCGCCCTGGCCTGGGTGCGGATCCCCGCCAGTCGGGGCGAGGCCGATCTGGACATCCTGCTCGATGCGCTGGATGTCCCCGCCTTTCTCCTCGTCCTCGACGAGGTCCAGGACCCCCATAATCTCGGTGCCTGCCTGCGCAGCGCCGACGCCGCCGGGGTCCAGGCCGTCATCGCCCCCAGGGACAATGCCGCCGGCCTCACCCCCACCGTCGCCAAGGTCGCCAGCGGCGCCGCCCGGACGGTGCCCTACATCCAGGTCACCAACCTGGCCCGTACCCTGGATGCCCTCAAGGCGCGGGGCGTCTGGCTGGTCGGCCTGGCCGGCGAGGCCCAGACGGACCTCTATGGTCTCGATCTGAAGGGCCCTCTGGCCCTGGTTCTCGGCGGCGAAGGCCGTGGTCTGCGCCGCCTGACCCGCGAGCGCTGCGATTTTCTCGCCTGCCTGCCCATGCGCGGCCGTGTGGAAAGCCTCAATGTCTCCGTGGCGACGGGGATCTGTCTTTACGAGGCCCTGCGCCAGCGGATGCCGCGGTAGTCGGATTCCTCTACCCGAGGCCTTTGGGATAGCGGCCAGGGATGCCGAACATCAATTCGCGATGGCCATGACCGCTGGCTTTGCTAGACTGCGCGCCCTTAATCGTGCCTGGCACCGGGTAGTTAGCTCCACGATGATCAATGCCCCCTTTGGTGATTGCAACACGGCAGACCTGCACCTGGCCGCCAGCATCCAGCCTTATGGCGTCCTGCTGGTCATCCAGCGCCAGACGGGGCGTATCGTCGCCATCTCCGCCAATGCCGCCGACTGGCTGGGCCAGGCGCCCCGGACGCTGCTGGGCCAGGACTGGCGCCAGACCCTCCCGGCGGACGCCTTCACTACCGCGCCCCCGGACGAGGGCGCGGTGGTCCTGCCCGACCCAGGGCTGCGCGCGCTGACCCTGGCGGGGCAGGGGCTGATCGCCGTCGTGCACCGGGCCGGGGACTTTGATCTCGTCGAACTGGAGGCGGGTCAGGCCCCGGCCTTCGGCGCCAGCAACGACCTGCTGCAGCGGGGCATGAGCCAACTGGCGATGGCCGACAGCGAACCGACGGCCGCCGAGGCCCTGATGCACGCGGTCGCGCGGATCACGGGCTACGACCGGGTGCTGCTCTACCAGTTCCTTCCCGGCTGGCATGGCAAGGTGGTGGCCGAGGTCCTCAGGCCCGGGGTCGAGGGTTTTCTCGGGCTCCACTTTCCCGCCAGCGACATCCCCGCCAACGCCCGGCGTCTCTACCTGATCCAGCGCCAGCGCCTCATCCCCGACATCGGCGCCGAACCCGTGCCGGTCCTGGCCGTGAGCCAGGGGCTCGAACTCGATCTCACCCATTCCGAACTGCGTGCCGTCCACCCCACCCACATCCAGTATCTGCGCAACCTGGGCGTGGCGGCCTCCTTCAGTGTCTCAGTCCTGGTCGGCGGCCAGCTTTGGGGCCTGGTCGCCTGTCATCACCTGGCCCCGCGGCGGCTGTCCTTCGTCAGCCGCCAGTTGTGCGAGCAGCTTGCCACCGTGGCCTCGATCCATATGACCGATCTCCAGCGCCTGGCCCTGGAGCGGGCACGTCACGCCCATTACAGTGCCCGCTCCCATGCCCGGCTGGAGTTGCAGGCGCTGGGCGGCGGTAAACCGGTCATCGCCACCCAGTTCGCCCGCTGGCGTGAGGCCTTTGGGGCCCAAGGGGCCTGGGCCTACCTGGACGATCAGAGCCACTTTAGCGGTGACGTCCCCGACGAGACCAGTCTCAGCACCCTGAAAAACTGGCTGGACATCTACGATCGGCGCCGCATTGCCGCCTATGCCGTCATCCCCCCGGCCCTGGAGAAATATCCGGCCCTGGTACGCTTTGCCAGTGGCCTGCTGTATCTGCCCTTGACCGAACGGGATTTTCTGGTGCTACTGCGGGCGGAACAGGTGGAGCGGGTAACCTGGGCCGGCAGGCCCCGGGAGCGCGACACCAGCCAGGACCCCCTGCTGGCGCTGACCCCGCGCACCTCCTTTCAGGCCTGGAGCGAGCAGACCCGGGGCCAGGCCCTGCCGTGGCGGGACACGGACCTGGAAGGGGCGGCCCTGCTGCGGGAGATGCTCCTGGAGCACCTCGACCGCCTCCGCCTTGAGCAACTGGCCCTGACCGACCCCCTGACGGGGCTGTGCAACCGCGCCATGTTCGAGCGTAAGCTCCAGGAGGCCATCACCATCAGCCTGCGGGACACGGCGTTGTCGGCGGTGATGATGATCGACCTGGACCGCTTCAAGCCGGTCAACGATCAGTATGGCCATCCGGTGGGCGATGCCCTGCTGATCGAGGTCGCCCGCCGCCTGCGGGAGCAAGTCCGGGAGCGGGACGTGGTGGCCCGCCTCGGCGGGGATGAGTTCGCCATCATCCAGTTCCATGTCCCGAGCCCCCAGGACGTGGATAGGGTGGCCGTGCGGGTCCTGGAGTCCATCCGCCAACCTTACCAGTTGCAGGGCCACCGGATCGAGATCGGCGCCAGTATTGGCGCCGCCGTCTGCCCTCACCATGCCGTGGAGCAGGACGCCCTGGTGCAGCGCGCCGACCTGGCCCTCTATCAGGTCAAGCGTGGCGGTCGGGACGGCTTCCGGCTCTTCGACCAAGGCATGCTGCCCCCGGAGGGCCACCTGCCCTCCATCCGTGAGGAGCTGGCGGCGGCGCTGGAAAGCAACCGCCTGCATTTCGTCTACCAGCCGATCCTGCACGCGCATACCCATCGTCTTCAGGCCCTGGAGGCCTACGTCCGATGGAATCACCCTAAGCGAGGCTGCCTGACGGGTGCCGAGGTGATGGCGCTGATCCACCAGCATCACCTCGGCACCGCCTTCACCCGGTGGAGCCTGCGCCAGGTCATCCACCAGGCCCGTCACTGGCAACGCATGGGCCTGGCCCTGGTGCCGGTGGCGATCAACGTGACCGCCGCCCAGTTTCTCGAACTGGATCTGGCCGCGGTCTGCGCCGAGTTAGCGTCGGAACTCGATTTCAGCCTGGAATGGTTGCGGCTGGAGGTCGAGGAGACCGTGCTGCAGGCCGCCATGGAAAGGATCGCCACCCGCATCGATGCCCTGGCCGACTTGGGCGTCCTGACCCAGATCGACCACTTTGGCATCGGCCTGCTGCCCCTCATCGATCTGCCCGATCTCAAGGTTAACCGCCTCAAGATCCTCGCCAGTCTGCTGCAAAAGCACCCGCCGCGGCAGGATGCCCGGCCCGTCGCGGCCCTCATCTGTTCCGTGGCCACGGCCCTCAACATCCCCCTCGTCGTCACCTGTATCGACAACGCGGCGATGCTGGCATATATCCGGCGCCGGGGCTTCGATCTGGTCCAGGGCTATGCCGTGGCGCCGACCCTGGAGGCGGCCCAGGTGCCGGACTGGTTGCGCCAGGGAGTAGGGCCCGCCCTCCCTGGTACGGCATAGGCCGCACCCTCTGCCCCTTCCGGCGAGGCAGAGGTCAAGCCCGCTGCCGTTTGGTCGGCGTACCGGTGGCGAAGGGTCTTGCCCCAAGGCGCAAGCCCCCGGCGTCTCAACCTCACTCCAGGTAGAGGGTGCGATAGCTGATCTGGCCGTCGCGGTATTCGTAGACGCGGAAGCTGGCCTGTCGCCCCCAGTAACCCGCGATGGGCGCGGCGACGAACAGGGGTATCTCCCCCACCCAGTGCAACTCGTCCTTGTGATAGTGACCGGTGAAGATGCCCTTGACCTGGTGGCCGGTCACCAGTTGCTCCCAGCGCTGGCGCTGCTCCTCCGCCCAGCCGCGTTGCAGCATGTTGCGGAAGAAACCCCCTACGGGGGGGGTATGCTGAAAGAGCAGCACCGGACGATCCCCCGCCTGGGTCAAGGCCTTCTCCAACTCCGCCAGGGGGTCGTAGCCGGGGATGACCGGCCAGTCCCGGGCGGCCGGCTCCACATAGATATAGATCGCCACCACGCCCCCGATCTCCTCCACCTGAACCAGGGGGCCGAAACGTTCCCGATAGACCGCCAGGGCCTTATCGGCATCGTCCTTATGGATGTCGTGGTTGCCGGGAATGTAATACAGGGGTGGCTGTAACCCGCTCATCACCTCCAGGGTCTGGTCCACCACCCTGGGGTCCAGGATCAGGTCCGCCAGGATGTCCCCGGTGTGGACGACGAATGCCACCGGCATGGGCAGTTGGTTGATCCGCTCCACCACCCGCCGGCCCCGCTCCAGGTTGTCGTCGCTGCCGAAGTGGGTGTCGGTGATCTGCACAAAATAGAAATGGTCTCGGGCCGCCTGAGCTGGCAGGGCCAGCAGGCCGAGCAGCAGAAAGGCCAGAATAAGCTTGAGGCACGGGGGGCTGAGAGGGTGGCTCACGGGCGTATATCTCCTCGTTGCCAGAGCGGTCGATTAGGTACCTGACGCCACGGCCGTGGGTGGCCTCGCCGAGCAGGGTCGGGGGCATCTGACGGGGCTGTCGCCGGCAGGGATGCGCCAGGCAAGCCTACAGGGATGTCTGCGGGAAGTCCCCCGCCTAACCTCACCCGCTCCGGGAATGCCGGAGAGGGAGGCGCCACGGCTGTGCTCCTGAGAATTGGGACGATCGGGCAGTAGGCAAGGCGGGCGGGGTTCAGGGCCTGGCCCTGCTGGACGCCCGCTTCTGGCAAAAACGCGGTTTTCGCTGCCGCCGATTTGTTAAACTCCCATCCTTTGTTTGGCTGTCCACCGTGAACACGTCCCCGTAATGAATCTGAACACCACGGAAGAGATCATCGCTGACCTGCGCCACGGCAAGATGGTCATCATAATGGATGACGAGGACCGGGAGAACGAGGGCGACCTGTTGCTGGCCGCCGATCGGGTGACCCCGGAGGCGATCAATTTCATGGCCAAATACGGCCGGGGGCTGATCTGCCTGACCCTGACCAAGGAGCGCTGTCAGCGCCTGCGCCTGCCGCTCATGGTCATGGAGAACCAGGCCCCGCACTCCACGGCCTTCACCCTGTCCATCGAGGCGGCTACCGGGGTCACCACCGGCATCTCCGCCGCGGATCGGGCGACCACCGTCCGCGCCGCGGTGGCGGCGGATGCCCAGCCCCGGGACCTGGTCCATCCCGGCCACATCTTTCCCCTCATGGCTGAGCCCGGTGGCGTCCTGGTGCGGGCCGGCCATACCGAGGCGGGCTGTGACCTGGCGCGACTGGCGGGCCTGGAGCCGGCGGCGGTGATCGTCGAAATCCTCAACGAGGACGGCACCATGGCCCGGCGGCCGGACCTGGAGGCCTTCGCCCAGGCCCATGGCCTCAAGATCGGCACCATCGCCGACCTCATCCACTATCGCGTCAGCCACGAGAAGACCGTCCGCCGCGAGTGCGATTGCGAACTGCCCACCGAGTTCGGCCCCTTCCGCATCCTGGCCTACCGCGACAGCATCGACGATGACCTGCACCTGGCCCTGGTTCGGGGGGAGATCGCCGCGGAGCGCCCGGTCCTGGTCCGCGTCCACCTCCAGAACTCCCTGTGCGATCTCTTCGGCACCCAGCATCCCGGCTGTGGATGGCCCCTGCGGGACGTCATGCGCCAGGTGGCCAAGGCGGGGGAGGGCGTCATCGTCGTGCTGCGCAATCGCGATCGGGTCGAGGATTTGCTAGGTCGTTTCAAGGCCATGAGCCCGCGGGTCCAGGAAGTGGAGGGCATCCCCACCCGCTCCAAGGACCGCAGCGAACTGCGCACCTACGGCGTCGGGGCCCAGATCCTCGCCGATATCGGCGTGCGCAGGATGCGCGTCATGAGCGCCCCCCGGCCCATGCACGGCATCTCCGGCTTCGATCTGGAGGTGGTCGATTACGTCGGTAGCGACGGTAGTCACCTCGTCTCCTAACGCTCATGAAGGGCGGCCTCCTTCACCCGGGCCAATGACACGGCCTGGCCTGCATGTTCATGTCCACCCCTTAAGTCTTTGGTGAATAGAATGATTAAGACCATCGAGGGCGACCTGCGGGTTGCCGGCGCGCGCTTCTGCCTGGTGGTATCGCGCTTCAACGGCTTCATCACCGAAAGCCTGCTGGCCGGGGCGGTGGACACCCTCAAGCGCCATGGCGCGGAGGAGGCCGACCTGGTGGTCGTCCGCGTCCCCGGGGCCTTCGAGATGCCGGTGGCCGTCCAGCATCTGGCCGCCAAGGGCGGCTATGACGCCATCGTCGCCCTGGGCGCCGTCATCCGCGGCGGCACGCCGCACTTCGACTATGTCGCCGGCGAGTGCGTCAAGGGCCTGGCCCACGTCAGTCTGCAGCATGGCCTGCCGGTGGCCTTTGGCGTCCTCACCGTCGATTCCATCGACCAGGCCATCGAGCGCGCTGGCACCAAGGCCGGCAACAAGGGCGCCGAGGCGGCCCTGTCGGCGATCGAGATGGTCAACCTGCTGCGCCAGTTGGCCTGAGATGTCAGGTCGTCGCAGTCAGGCGCGGCGCTATGCCGTGCTGGCCCTCTATCAATGGCAAATGACCGGCCAGGAACCGGCGGCGATCATGCGCCATTTCTTTGACGACCCGGCCTGGATGCAGGTCATCGCCGAGGGGCTCGGTCTCCTCAAGGGCGAGCAGCAATCCCTGGCGGATGCCGTCTACGACCTGAATCTCTTCCAGGAACTGTTGCGCGGCGTGCCGGAGCAGGTCGAGGACCTGGACCGCCAACTGGCGACGGTCTTGGACCGCCCCCTGCGCCAGGTGACCCCGGTGGACCTTGCCATCCTGCGCCTGGGCGTCTATGAACTGGCCCAGAGCCCGCAGATCCCCTTCCGCGCCATCCTCAACGAGACCGTGGAACTGGCCAAGGAATTCGGCAGCACCGACGACAGTCACCGCTACGTCAACGGCATTCTCGATCGCCTGGCCCGGGTCCTACGGCCCGCCGAGTTCAGCACCCAGGGAGGTGGTGGCGCCACCTCGTCCTCCGCGCCCTCGCCCGACGCGGCCCGCAAGGCCAGGCCCGCGTCCGCCGCCAGCGCCTCCTCAACCGCCAGCGCTACCCCGGCCGCCGGAAAGCGGCCCGAGGTGCCCCCCACCGGGCGAGAGCCCTGAGCAAACCGTCATGAGGGGGCGGGCCACACCCCTGAAACTGAGCACTTTGCCGTGACTTTCACCCTACACCAGCGGCGTGAAAGCGCAGAGAAAAACAGCCCTGAAACTGAGCACTTTGCCGTGATTTTCACCCTACCCCTGGCGGCGTGCGCGCCGAGCCGTACCCCCGGCGGTTACCCTCCGGGCAACGGCCCGGGCTGAGACGGGCGTGTCGGAGTTCGACCTGATCCGCGCCCACTTCGCCCACCTTGGGGCGGAGCGGGGTGACGTGGTCCTGGGTGTTGGCGACGATTGCGCCCTGCTGCGGGTGCCGCCGGGCCAGGAACTGGCGGTGAGCATCGACACCCTGGTGGCCGGGGTCCACTTCCTGCCTGAGGTCGATCCCGAGGCCCTGGGCCATAAGTGCCTGGCGGTGGGTCTGAGCGACCTGGCGGCCATGGGGGCCGCGCCCGCCTGGGCGACCCTGGCCCTGACCCTGCCGGCGGAGGATGGCCGCTGGCTTGGGGCCTTCGCCGCGGGTTTCGCGGCCCTGGCCGGGGAGCATGGCGTGGCGCTGGTGGGGGGCGACACCACCCGCGGACCCCTGAGCATCTCGGTCCAGGTGCATGGCCTGGTCCCCGCAGGGCGGGCCATTCGCCGCGCCGGGGCCTGCCCCGGTGACCTGGTGTGCGTCAGCGGTACCCTGGGCGACGCCGGTCTGGCCCTGCGCGACCTGCTGGCGGGGCGGGATGTCGCGCCCGGTCTTCGGGACCGACTGGAGCGTCCCACCCCAAGGGTCGCTTTGGGCCTGGCCCTGCGGGGTCTGGCGACGGCCATGATCGACATCTCCGATGGTCTGGCGGCGGATCTGGGCCATATCCTGGAGGAGAGTGGCGCCGCCGTTGCCCGGGGGGAGCGGAGGGGGGACGCCTCTTCTCCGGGATACCGCGTGGAGGAAGGTGGCGCCACCACTCCCAACCTGGGGGCCGAGATCCAACTGGCCGCGCTGCCCTTGTCCCCGGCGGTGTCCGCCCGACTCGCCCGGGAGCCAGACTGGTCGCTGCCCCTGGCCTCCGGGGACGACTATGAGTTGTGTTTCACCCTGCCACCGTCCCGGGCCGGGGAACTCACTGGTCTGGCTGTTGCCCTTGGCCTGCCCTTGACCTCCATCGGACGAATCCTGCCCCAGCCCGGCCTGACCTGCATCGCCTCTGACGGTCACCGCTTTGCCCCGGAGCGGGGTGGCTACAACCACTTTCCGGACGCGGGCTAACCTCATGCCAGCCCTTGAACCATCCCGACCGACGAGAGGTTCGGGCACTTTCGGGCAAATTCCCATGCGGGATAACGCCATATCCCGGTTGATCAAAGACCCCCTGGGGTGTCCTTGCCGTCGTGCGGTGTCTTGCCCGTTAAGGCCATGAAGGGTACCGTCGCCACTCGCGCCCGCTTCGATGGGCGCCGGCCCCATCATTGGCTGGCCTTCGGCTTTGGCGCCGGCCTGGCACCCTGGGCCCCGGGTACGATGGGTACCCTCGTCGCCATTCCCCTCTTTTTGATTCTCCAGGGGCTGTCGCCCGGGGCCTACCTGCTGGTCCTGGTCGGCCTCTTCCTCATCGGCCTCTGGGCCTGCGACAAGACCGCCCGGGAACTTGGCGGTGGGGACCCGGGGGCCATCGTCTGGGACGAGATCCTCGGCTATCTGGTCACTATGGCCCTGGCGCCGCCGGGCTGGGCCTGGGTCCTGCTGGGCCTGATCCTGTTCCGGTTCTTCGATATCCTCAAGCCCTGGCCCATCGGGCCCCTGGACCGCCGCGTCTCCGGGGGGCTGGGCATCCTGCTCGACGACCTGGTCGCCGGCGCCATGGCCTGGTGCCTGCTCCAGGCGGTGGCGTGGTGGTGATGACCGCGCGCGACCCCATGACGGACGCAAGTCCTCATGAGGTGGCGGGCCACACCCCCGAAAAGGCAAAACTTTCCCGTGTATTTCATGCTACCTGGCATCACGCTACCTGGCATGAGGCAGTAGGCCACACCCCGGAAAATGAAAGGGTTTGTCGTGACTTTCGCGCTATATTCTGAAGCAGGGTCGCGTTGATGAGCGGCAGGATTCATGCCCCACCCAGGCGCGGCGGGTGCTTTGCTTCTTTCCCTTCTGTCTGAGAGAAAACCAAATGATCAGAGCCCTGGTAATGATGAACGTGGCGCGCGGCAAGGTTCCGGCCACCGCCAAGCAGCTGGCCGCGATGGATGAGGTCGTCGACGTCTATTCGGTGGCCGGTGACTATGACCTGGTGGCCATCATCCAGAGCGCCGAGTATGAGCGGCTGGCGGAGATCGTCACCGAGAAACTGCAAGGCCTGGAGGCGATCACCACGACCACCACCCTGATGGCCTTCCGCAACTACAAGTTCAGCCTGTGAGCCGGTGGAGGACACAGCCATGATCCGTGCGGCATTGCGCAAACTGACGGTTGGCGAACACCTGCAGGAAGAGGAGATCTTCCGCATCATCGGCGGCATCCGCAGCGGCGAGGTCACCGACCTGCAGATCGCCGGCTTCCTGGTCGCACTGCTGATGAAGGGACCCACGATCCAGGAGGTAGCCTCCATCGCCCGCGCCATGCGGGCCAACTGCGAGCAGATCCGCCCCCAGGTGGACGGTGAGCTCATCGACACCTGCGGCACCGGCGGTGGCCGGACCACCTTCAACTGCTCCACCACGGTCTCCCTGGTGGCCGCGGCGGCGGGCATTCCGGTGGCCAAGCATGGCAGCCGGTCCCTGTCCTCCTCCTCCGGCAGCGCCGATGTCCTGGAGCGGCTGGGGGTGGCCATCGACCTCTCCCCGGCCCAAGCCCAACGGCTGATCGAGCGGGCGGGGATCGGCTTCCTCTACGCGCCCAACTTCCACCCCGTGATGCACAAGGTGCTGCCCCCCGAGATGGCCCTGGGGATCAAGACCATCTTCTATACCATCATCGGCCCCCTGATCAATCCAGCGAATGCCCTGCGCCATGTGCTGGGGGTCTACAAATCCGACCTGGTGTCGATGATGGCCGACATCCTGGTCGCGCTCGAGTTCAGGCACGCCCTGGTGGTGCACGGGCTGGACGGACTGGACGAGATCTCGGTCATTGGCAAGACCTCAGTGGCCGAGGTCAAGGACGGCTGGGCCAAGAAGTATGAAATCACCCCCGCCGATTTCGGGCTGCCGACCTACACCTACGAAGAGCTGTCGGGCGGCGACCCCCAGCGGAACGCGCTGCTGGTGCGGGCCATCCTGGACGGCACGGAACAGGGGGCACGGCGGGCCATGGTCCTCGCCAACGCCGCGGCGGCCCTGCTAGTGGGCGGCAAGGCGGCGGACCTGGGGAGCGGCGCGCGGCTGGCGGCGGAGCTGATCGACAGCGGGGCGGCCCGCCGCAAGCTGGACGAACTGATCGCCGAGTCCAACCGCATCGCCGCGGAGGGCCGATGAGCCACGAACCCGGTGAACGCCCCTTCACCAGCGCCATGCAGGCCGCCCGGGACGCGGGTCGCCTGCCCCTGATCGCCGAGGTCAAGGTCCGCAGCCCCAAGGAGGGTGAGCTGCTCGCCGGACGTGACCCGGTTGCCCTGGCCCAAACCATGGTGGCGGCGGGCGCGGCCTGTCTGTCCGTCGTCACCGAGGGTCCCCACTTCGGCGGCAGCCTGGGGTTGTTGGAGAGGGTCGCCGCCGCCAGCGCCGTCCCGGTCCTGTGCAAGGACTTCGTGACCGAGCCGCGACAGGTCTGGGAGCGGTGGGAGCGGGGCGCGGCCTGCCTGCTGCTCATGGTCTCCCAGCTCGAGTGGCCGCGGCTCCAGGCCTTGCATGCGGAGGCCCATCGCGCCGGGCTGGAGACCCTGGTAGAGGTGCATGACGAGGACGAACTGCGCCTGGCCCTGACCCTGGACCTGGACCTGGACCTGCTGGGCATCAACAACCGGGACATCCGCCAGCTTGAATGCGACGCGGGCACGGTTGCCAACACCCTGCGGCTGCTGGGGCGGGTCCCCCCCGGGGTGCGGACGATCAGCGAGAGCGCGATCTCCACCCCGGACGAGGCGCGGCAGGTGATCGCGTCCGGAGGCTCAGGCGTTCTGGTGGGGACCGCGATCCTCAAGGCCGCCGATACCGCGGCGGCCGTCCGGCACCTGGTCCAGGCATGGGGCGAGGCGTGATGGTCCGGGTCAAGATCTGCGGCAACACGGACGCGGACCAGGTCGCCTGGGGGGTCGCTGCCGGCGCGGACTGCCTGGGGTTGGTGGTGGAGTATCCGGTGCCGGTCCCCTGGAACCTGGCGCGCGAGGAGGCACGGGCCCTGTTCGCCCGGGTCCCGCCGATGATCGGCCGCGCCCTGGTCTGTGGTGGTGTCCCCGACCAGGTCATCGACCTCGCCCAAGAGCTCCGCCCGCATCTGGTCCAACTGCACACCGACAACAGCCTGGCGGAGACCGGGGCGATCGTGCGGGCCCTGGCCCCGCTGGGCATCGGCCTGATCCGGGCCCTGCGCATCGACGTGGCCACCGGCCTGGCGGCTGGTGAGATCACCGACCCGCTTGCGGCGGCCCTGGCCCTGGAGTCCACCGGGGTCGCCGCGATCCTGCTGGACGCCCGCACGGGCGCGATGCCCGCGGGGACCGGGGTGAGTCTCGACTGGGGGAGCGCAAGCCTTATCCGCGAGGCGCTCTCCGTGCCCTTGATCCTGGCCGGCGGCCTGACCCCCGGCAACGTCCGTGCGGCCATCGCGCAGGTGCGGCCCTACGCGGTGGATGTGATCAGCGGCGTTGAGGTCTCCAGACGGGTCAAGTCACCCGAGCTGATCCGGCGGTTCGTCCATCAGGCGCGGGTCGCTGTCGGCAGTGAAATGTAGCCCATTTCCGGTGGGCTGATGTCATGGCCCAGCATTGCTACCATTTGGCGGCAATCAAGCGATGGCCTCAAGCCCCTTCTTCTGAATGACGGTCATGAGTCGTAATGCTGGGCCGCCCGGTTTTTTAACGCCACGTTCCCAGTCGGAGACAAGGTTTTTTGAAACATTGAGGTAACGAGCAAACACCGGCTGGGAGATATGCTCACGCTCCCGGAGCGCCTTGATCTCCTCGGGCGCGAGAACATGCACTGGCGTTAGGCATGCGTCATCGAATTCACGCATGGTCTGCTTGTCGACCGCGCTGATGTCGTGCAGGGCCTCCATCGTTTCGTGGACGGCGGCTAAAGCTTCGCTGCGATAGTGCTTAGCCATCTTTCATCACCTCTTCAAGTTGATCATTTTCAATCAGTTGACGAATCAGGTCGTCGGACAAGGCAAGGATCGACTTGGCGGCCTTCTTGAACTGCTCTGCTTCATCGTCGCGGATGTTGCCAAGCTCGCTTTTAGGGAAGCCGTAGACGAAAAATGCCTTGTCACCATTGCGAAAAACCACAATGCTGCGGTAACCCTCGGACTTGCCCTCCCCGGGGCGGGCAATGCGCTGCTTGATGACGCCACCACCAAGATCGGCATCAATCAAGCCCTTTTCCGCACGTTCTACAGCCTCCCAGAGTAAACCGGCTGAGATTTTCTCTTTTCGGGCAAACCGCCCAAACTACGCATTCTTGAATATTCTCAAGGCAATCACTCCCTCAATGGACATTGTCCTATCACACTTAGTGTTACCCTCAAGCAAATGGCAAGGTGGTCTACCCGCTTGCCCCTTGAACAGGTCGAGGCCTTGCGCTCCTGCGATCGGCAGTGAGCGGCTACCCCTTCAAACGGAATTTTAGGTCTCTGGGTGATATTCTTTACCCAAAGGATCGCGTGCCGGTTAAGGTGCCAAAAGGTTAACCACTTGGGATGTCTTTGTTTTTCAGATCAGGCGATCCGTGGCGGAAGTTGCTTAGTTACCGGCCAACGGTCGTGAGGGTGGAGGAAAGCGCAGGTGAATGATGGCAACCCGTCGCGGGACGATCCTAGGCCCAGTGCCGCGCCCTTGGTGCCCGTGGCCGCGCTGGAGGAGCAGCTCAAGGCTTGCACTGCTGAACTGGAAAGAGAGCGCGCCGCGCGGCGCATCCTGGAGGCGCGTCTGGAGCCCAGCGAGGCAGCACTCCGTCGCCAGTGGGCGGCCCTGCAGGCCGACTACGACCAGGCCCCGGTCGGGCTGTTCGCCCTGGATAGCGAGCTGCGCTATCGGCGCGTCAACGCCTGCCTGGCGGGGCTCAATGGCCAACCCGCCGCCGCCCACCTGGGGCGGACCATCCGGGAGATGGTCCCCGGTCTCGCCGATCAGGTTGAGCCGCTGTTGCGTCACGTCCTGCGGACAGGCGAGCCGGCGCTGAATGTCGAGATCCGCGGCGATGTTGCCAACCCCGCCAGTGGCCAGCGGGCCTGGCGGGTGCATTTTCACCGCCAGCGCAACCCGGCCGGGGAGATCGTTGGTCTCACGGGCATGGTGGAAGAGGTCACCGCCCTCAAGCAGGCCGAGCGGGAACTGCGCGCCAGCGAACAGCGCTACCGAGAACTCAACGCCCAACTGGAGCAGAAGGTAGAGGCGCGTACCGCTGAGATCCGCGCCGCCCATGTCGCCCTGCGCGAGAGCGAGGAACGCTTCCGTCGCCTCTTCCATGACACCCGCCAGCCGCTGTCCCTGATCGAGGCCGGCCACTTCATCGCCACCAACCAGGCGGCCCTGGCCATGATGCGGCTGGAACGGCCCGAGCAACTCCTCGGCCAGACCCCGGGGGACTTTTCGCCCCCCTATCAGTCCGATGGCCGGCCTTCGGCCGAGAAGGCCGCGGAGATGATGGGCATCGCCTCTGCGCAGGGTGTCCACGAATTTGAGTGGGAGCATGTCCGCGCCGACGGTGAGCCCTTCCCGGCCATCATCCTGTTGACCGCCATCAGCGAGGGCAACAAGACCCTGCTGCACGTCGTGTGGAATGACATCACCACCCAGAAGCGGGCCCAGGCGCGGGCCGAATACCTGGCCTACCACGACGCGCTCACCGGCCTGCCCAACCGGGTGCTTGGACTGGACCGCCTGGCCCACCAGGTCGCCCAGGCTCAGCGCCACCAGCGCCAACTGGCGGTCATCTACCTCGACCTGGATCAGTTCAAGCATGTCAACGACCGCCATGGTCATCTCTTGGGTGATCGCTTGCTGCAAGGGGTGAGCCAGCGCCTGTCCCGACAGGTGCGGGCGGAAGACGGCTTCTGTCGTTTGGCCGCCGACGAATTCATGCTGGTGCTGTCGCAGGTGGATGAAGACCAAAGCCTGGCGGACCTGGCCAGCCTGTGCGATCGCCTCCTCGCCCAAATGGCCGAACCCTTTGACCTCGATGGTCACCAGGTCTATGTCAACCTGTCCCTGGGCGTCGCCCTTTACCCGCGGGATGGCACCAACGGCGAGACCCTAATGCGCCATGCCGATACCGCCCTCTACGCGGCCAAGCGCGCCGGGCGCCAGACCTACCGCTTCTTCGAACCACGCATGAACGACGAGCTGACCCGCTTCATCCAGATCCGGGACGCCCTCCGCTTGGCCCTGGAGCGCCAGGAGTTCGTGCTGCACTACCAGCCCCAGGTCGCCCTGGACACCGGCCGGGTGGTGGGGGTCGAGGCGCTGCTGCGCTGGCAACGACCGGAGGTGGGGCTGGTCATGCCGGGCGACTTTATCGACGTGGCCGAGGAGAGCGGGCTGATCGTGCCCCTGGGCACCTGGGTGTTGCGGGAGTCCTGCCGTCAGGCCGCCGCCTGGCGGGCTGCCAGATGGCCGGATCTGGTCATGGCAGTGAACCTGTCCGCCGTCCAGTTCCGCCGGGGTGGGATCGGCGACGAGGTGCTGGCGGCCCTGGCGGCCAGCGGTCTCGACCCACCCGGGCTGGAATTGGAGCTGACCGAATCCATCCTCTTGGAAGGCGCCGAAGACGTCCTGGTGATGGTGTCGGCCTGGAAGGCCGCGGGCATCCAGTTGGCCATCGACGACTTTGGCACCGGCTATTCCAGCCTGGCCTACCTCAAGCACTTCCCGGTCGATAAGCTCAAGATCGACCGCTCCTTCATCGCCGGCATGGCCGAACATGACCAGGACCGCGCCATCGTCCAGGCGATCCTCGACATGGCCGGGGGCCTGAAGCTGCGCACCACGGCCGAAGGGGTGAAGGACGCGACGCAGGCCCGTCAGCTTCGCGCCATGGGCTGCGACGAGGCCCAGGGCTATCTGTACGCGCCGCCCCTGGCGGCGGCGGACCTGGAGCGGTGGTGGCGGGGGCGGGGGGGGG
>SACH01000595.1 GCA_009928645.1 Gammaproteobacteria bacterium
CGCTGTGATCCGGTCCATGTTGCGGCGCAGCAGAAGTTGACACCCCCCTAACCATTTTGCAATACAATGTCGCCCATTGCTTTTCCCGGCTTCCGTCTTAGGTCCGCCAGAGGTTTTCCCCCATGCAACTGACTTTGCTCAAGTGCAAACTGCATCGCGCCTGCGTGACTCATGCCGAGCTCGATTACGAAGGCTCTTGCGCCATCGATGAGCGCCTGATGGTCCTGGCGGGTATCCGCGAGTACGAACAGATCCAGATCTACAACGTCACCAATGGCGAACGGTTCACGACCTATGCCATCCGTGCCGAGGGCGGTTCCCGGGTCATCTCCGTCAATGGCGCCGCCGCCCATAAGGCCTCACCGGGCGATCGGGTGATCATCTGCGCCTATGCCGCCATGGATGCCGCCGAAGCCGCGGCCTTCAGTCCCAGCCTGGTCTACCTCGACGAGCACAATCGCGTCATCCGCACGGGTGACGCCATCCCAGCGCAGGCGGCCTGAGGCCCTCGGTCGGGCCAACTCCGAGCAGCCCCGCCCAGCTTCGGAATCACCGCTTCAACCCGGCGCGGAACCTCACCGTTCCCATGACCGGCCACGCTCCGGCGGCCCTGGCCAGCCGGAATTTTTTTGCCTAGCCCTAGCCCCAGTCCAGCCACGCGAAGCTGGCATAAGAGGATGCGATAAGCCATGAAAAAGCCCCTCAAGGTCACTATCACCGGCGCCGCCGGTAATATCGGTTATGCCCTGGCCTTCCGCGTTGCTGCCGGCGACGTCTTCGGCCCCGATCAGCCTGTCATCCTGCAACTGATGGAACTGCCCATGACCATGGGCCCCTTGGGGGGCGTCGGCATGGAGATGGAGGATTGCGCCTTCCCCTTGGTACACGATCTGGTGTTGACGGATGACCCCAAGGTCGGTTTCCGCGATACCGACTATGCCTTGCTGGTGGGCGCCAAGCCCCGTACCAAGGGCATGGAGCGCAGCGATCTGATCAGCGAGAACGCCCGCATCTTCTCGACTCAGGGCCGGGCCATCAATGAACATGCCTCCCGCGAGGTCCGCGTCATGGTGGTCGGCAACCCCGCCAACACCAATGCCATGATCGCCGCCGCCAACGCCCCCGATCTGCCCCGGGAGCGCTTCACCGCCATGGCCCGCCTGGATCACAACCGTGCCATCGGCATGCTGGCCAAGAAGACCAGCGCCCTGCCCGGAGACGTGAAGCGCATGATCGTCTGGGGCAACCACTCCCCGACCATGCACACCGACCTCACCCACTGCACCGTCAAGGGTCAGCCGGCCATGAGCCTGGTGCCGGAGGACTGGTACCGCGACGTCATGGTCCCCACCGTCCAGCGCCGGGGCGCGGCGGTCATCGAAGCGCGTGGCGCCTCCTCCGCGGCCTCCGCGGCGGCGTCGGTGGTCGATCACGTGCGTGATTGGTTCCTTGGTACCCCCGAGGGGGACTGGGTGAGCATGGGCGTCCATTCCGATGGCAGCTA
>SACH01000596.1 GCA_009928645.1 Gammaproteobacteria bacterium
ACGCAGGGAGAGGTCGTCCAGCGTCAGGTACAGAAGGCGCCAGCCCCGGCGCTGCGCGGCCAAGAGCATAGCGAAACTGCTGTCCTTCGCGATCTTGAGAGACCCGATGGGGTCCATGACCATGCCGAGTTCGCGGTTCATAGGCGCATCTTAGCGCAAGGCGGGAGGGGCTGGTAAGCTATGGGGGCAGGCTCCGGGTGGGAGCCTGGTGGTGTGGAAACAGGCCGAAGGCCATTGGTGGTTTCAGCCCTGGATTCCCACAGGTATGAAATACCTCCGTGTTCAGCCGCCCAGGTCCCCCCACAGTGCCTGGGCGATGGCAAGGGCGGCCAAGGGCGCCGTCTCGGTGCGTAGGATGCGGGGGCCGAGGCGCACGCCGGTGAAACCGCTGGCATAGGCCTGTTCCCGCTCGGCGGGCGCCAGGCCCCCCTCGGGGCCGATGAGGAGGGTCAGGGCGGGACCGGGCGGGGGCAGACTGGCGAGGGAGCGTTCGGCCCGTGGGTCGAGGAGCAGGGGGCGGGGATGGTCCAGGTCCAGCCAGGTCGCCAGGGGCTGGGCGGGGTTGAGTCGCGCCAGGCGGCGACGGCCGCTCTGTTCGCAGGCGGCGGTCATCACCCCCTGCCAATGGTCCAGACGCTTGGCGAGACGGTCGCCCTCCAGGCGCACCACGGCACGTCCGGCGAAGAGCGGCGTGATCTCGGCGACGCCCAATTCCACCGCCTTTTGCACGGCAAAGTCCATGCGCTCGCCCTTAGAGATGCCGATACCCAGGTGGACCAGGAGCGGCAAGGGCGGCTCGGGAAGACCAGGTTCTGCCAGCCGCGCCTCGACATGGTGGCGGTTGGCGCCGAGGACCTCCGCGGGGTAATCCCGGCCATCACCATTAAAGAGCTTCAGATGATCCCCGACACGCAGACGCAGGACCTGTACCAGATGCTGGACCGCCGGGGCGGGCAGGGATATCACTCTTCCCGGCGGTAGCTCGGCGTCGACGAAAATGCGAGGAGTGCGCATGGGGTCTCTTAGTCGCGGTGATCACCAGGGTTGATATCCCCCAGCAAGACCAGGGTCTCGGCGGCGATCTCGCTAACCTCGTCATCATCGTCATCCAGCAGTCGCCGCACGCTGGGAATGACGGCCGGGTCGCCGGTGAGGCCGAGGTAGTGGCAGGCGTCAGCGCGGGTTTGGGGCTGGGCGGAAAGGGTGAGGGTTTCCAGGGTGGGGATGGCCGCGCGGGCCAGGGATTTGCCGGCTAAGTCTTCCATCAGGGCGCCGATCCCAATCCGCGTCGCCAGGGGCTGGGCGGGGTTGAGTCGCGCCAGGCGGCGACGGCCACTCTGTTCGCAGGCGGCGGTCATCACCCCCTGCCAATGGTCCAGACGCTTGGCGAGACGGTCGCCATCCAGGCGCACCACGGCACGCCCGGCGAAGAGCGGCGTGATCTCGGCGACGCCCAATTCCACCGCCTTTTGCACGGCAAAGTCCATGCGCTCGCCCTTAGAGA
>SACH01000029.1 GCA_009928645.1 Gammaproteobacteria bacterium
GTCTTGCTTTGAATGCGCATGGTGGGTTGGCTCCAGGTTAGGGGGGTCTTAAGATTAGGTTATTATAATCAATATCTTGCTTAAGTTAATGGCATTGCATCCGCACCCCCTCACGTTCCAGGCGCTCCATGACCTTATCCAGGGTCGTGACGACGCCATTGATCTGGGGCTTCCAGGCATCCGTAATAATCATCAGCTTCACAATACACCCCCAGGAAATGATGGGCTCTCGTATCCAGAATTAGGCATGGGTCATCCTCAGTGTTAGCCAAATTGAAAAGATAGCGATCACCCATTTCCAGTGCTTTGCGGGCTGGTTAATAATTGATTAATCCTCCAGTCTTTGACGCATTGATAGGGGGTGGAGAATTGCTTGTTGTCGCTCCTCGCGATAGGAGGATGATTGGTTCATTCACTCATGGGATAATTTGACCTCCGCCAACCTTACGGTTGCGCCCCCCCCTGTCCCGCCCTTCCATCAGAGTTGGCTCCCGCATGCGTCAAACGAATGATTTGCAAGGGCATCTGCGGCATGTCCAAGAATTGCTGGCGCGCCAGCGTCTGGTGGAGAACCTGGTCCACCGCCAGCCGATGCCGCGTCATGATCTGGTGGAAGGGCTGCTCCAGAAACAACATCGCGTCGAACTACAGCAACGGCTGGATGCCCTGCATCCCGCTGACATTGCCTACATCCTCGAGGCCCTGCCGATCGAGGACCGGCTGCGGGTTTGGGAGATGGTGCGCGCCGACCGGGACGGCGACATCCTCCTCGAGGTCTCGGACGCCGTGCGCGGCAGTCTCATCGAGGACATGGAACCTGCGGAGCTGCTGGCCGCCGCCGGACACCTGGATGCCGACGAGCTCGCCGATCTGGCGCCTGACCTGCCGCCCGAGATCCTGCGGGAAGTCATCGACGGCCTTGATCACCAGAGCCGTCGGCAGGTCCATGCCGCCATGTCCTACCCTGAAGACCAGGTCGGGGCGCGCATGGACTTCGACATGGTCACCCTGCGTCACGAGGTCAGCCTGGAGGTGGTGCTGCGTTATCTGCGGCGGCGCAAGGCCCTGCCGGACCATACGGATAAACTCTTCGTTATCGATCGCCACGAACGCCTGATGGGTATCCTGACCCTGGAGGCCCTGCTAACTCAGGAGCCGGAGCGGACGGTGGGGGAAGTGATGGACCCGGGTGCCTTGCCGTGCTTTCATCCCGAGGAGAAGGTGGCGGAAGCGGCCCAGGCCTTCGAGCGCTACGACCTGGTCTCCGCCCCCGTCGTCGACGACCAGGGACGGCTCATCGGTCGCCTTGTCGTTGCCGATATGGTCGACGTCATTCGTGACCGCTCGGATCAGGAGATCCTGGGTCAGGCCGGCCTCCAGGAAGAAGAGGACATCTTCGCCCCGGTCTGGGGCTCGGTGCGCAATCGTTGGATCTGGCTGGCCGTCAACATGGCCACGGCCATCCTCGCTTCGCGCGTCATTGCCTTCTTCGAGGACGCCATTGGCCAGTTGGTGGCCCTGGCTGCCCTCATGCCCATCGTTGCGGGCATCGGCGGCAACTCCGGCAACCAGACCATCACTATGATTGTTCGCGCCCTGGCGACGGGTCAGGTCGACCGCGGCGGCACCCGCCGCCTGTTGCGCAAGGAACTGGGGGTGGCCTTGATCAACGGCCTTTTCTGGGGCTGCTTCCTCGGTCTCCTGGCCTGGTGGCTCTATGGCAACCCCGAGCTGGGCCTGGTCATGACCGCTGCCATGCTCCTCAACCTACTCCTCGCCGCCTCCGCGGGTGTCCTCATCCCGATGGTCCGCCATCGCTTCGGCCAGGACCCGGCCCTGGGCTCCTCGGTGCTCATCACCGCCCTTACCGATTCTGGGGGATTCTTCATCTTTCTGGGGCTGGCTAGCGTCTTTTTGCTCTCATAAGCCGGGCATCCCGGACGGCGCCCAGGAACCACCTGCTGCGGCTGACCAACCCGCCCCTGATCCGGTGAAGCTCATCGCGATCAAGCTTCTTCTTCCCTCACGGCGCTCTAACCGATTGGAATTGCATAAGGATTGCCCTTGGCGCTCAGGAGGCTGTCATCGAATGGTTATTTTCCCTTCACGATAGCGTCACGCTGCTCGGCTACGATCATGGTCCGTTATTCAAAGTTGTCTTCCTCCCTTGGTCGGGGATATAGGCAAGCCTGGAATGACTCACGCGTAACCCAGAGGTGAGGTTTCGATGTACCGCTTTAGCAGACGCACCCGCGCCCATGACTACGCCATGATGTTAGCCACCCTCTTGGCCTTTGTCCTGATTGCCGCCGGCCTGATCGTTGCCAGTTTGGCTTCGAACGTCACTGATCCAAACCTGTCCCGGCAGATTGAATCTCCGGCCCCGCACCCGGCAATTACCAGTCCCCGCGACCGCGGCTGATCCCTAGGGCCCTCGTCGCACCTTGACATTTGCAATTGTTCCGCTTGTCGAGCCCTTTAAGTCACGGAAGACTTATTCAGTGATCTGCCCCCAGGGCACAAACACGGTGCTATCACACCATTCGAGGATTTCTCCCATGTATAGAGATATCAACCGTTCGCATAAGTCCGCTTCACCCATGCTGGGCGCTGGGCTGATTGCCCTGATACTGTTGATCACGGGCTTTACGCTGGTGGCAATGCACCCCGATGCCAGTGATCAGACGCGCTCCTCGGTAGCGACTGGCATGGTCGTGAATAACGAAGGAGCGCTTGCTCGCTAATAATTTCCCCGCCAATAATTCACTAAACTTGAAAGGGTGATCAAGATCCGGATTTGAATTGAGCTTGAAAATTGCAGGCTTTTTTAATATCATGGTTAATTGTTAATCATGATTGTCAACTGCTGTATCAGATGATCAATGCTCGCAAACCGATTCAAGGCCAACCTTTCAACGACGTGCTTAATGAGCTACATGCTCATGCCATCACCGGTGTACCGGACGAGTCCGATCCCTTCGTACTTGACGAGATCGAGCGCGAATATATCGCGTATGCCCTGGCGCTTTATTATCACTGCGAACACTGCCGGATTCATCACGGTCGTGCCATTGATCGCTTGCGTGCGCAACGGGGGGATTCGGCCTGGAACTGGCAGGAGGAATTCGTCAAGACGATTCTGTTCCTGCGGACGGACCGCCGCGACGTCTCTGACACCGAATGGCATGGATGGCTGCGGTCCTGGCGCCGCTTTACCGTCCGCATACACTTCCGCTATCCCGGTCTCGCCTGCTACGTGGCCTATGCCATCGGCATCGCCCGCCACGACCAGGTGCTGATGGATCTGGCCTTCGCTTCGATTAGCGCCAGTACCCAGGACAATGACGACCTCATGGGTGTCGTGCGTGACATCGATCGCCTCGTCGTCTTCATGAAGGCCGCCACATCCAAGAACCGGACCGATCCGATCATCCTCACCCAACTGCGCGCTCGCGGCGTCGCCGTGTGATCCACAGCCGAGTGCTCGGGGCGGGAAAAGGGCCACATTTCTTGCCAAGCCCTGTTGCCGACGTCATTTCGTCGGCGTCTGGCTGGCCCCCGGTTTCCACGAACCTGAGCTTCTCACCAGGAATCCCCCTCCGGTCTCTCCTGACCGGTGCTATCCGGCTGGTTGGATCAATCCTGGGGTTTTGGCCGCAGGACGGCGCCGCGGGCCGGAAAGCGGCAGGCAAAGGAAGAGCCCTTGCCCGGTTCGCTGGAGATGGTCAGTTGGGCATCGTGGCGGTTAAGCACATGATTGACGATGGCCAGGCCGAGGCCGGTGCCGCCCGAGGCCCGGGAGCGTCCGGTGTCGACCCGATAAAAGCGTTCCGTCAGCCGTGGGATGTGCTCTTGGGCTATTCCTTCGCCATCGTCGTGGACGGCGAAGACCGGCTGACCAGCCTGCTTGCTCCAGGAGATACGCACCCGGCTCCCGCCGGGAGTATGTTGAATGGCATTGAAGATCAGGTTGGAAAAGGCGCTGCGCAGTTCAACCGGGTTGCCGATCAGGAGCAGGTCCGGGTCCAGGTCCAGGTCGATGGCTTGCCGCCCTTCGCTCAAGGCCTCAGCCTCGTGGACGATGGCGTGGATCTCTGCGGGGACATCTGCGGGTTCGGTATGCTCTGATTGGTGGCCCATTTCCAGCCGGGACAGGGTCAGCAGGTCTTCGACAATGGAGCGCATGCGTCTGGTCTGACTGACCATCAATTCGATGGGGCGGCGGTGAGCGGCTGGGGTCAGGGGCGAGTCGCCCAAGGTTTCGAGGAAACCGGCAATGACGGTGAGGGGCGTGCGCAGTTCATGGGAGGCATTGGCGACGAAGTCTCGCCGGGTCATGTTGAGGTGGTAGATGGCCGTGATGTCCCGCGCGACGATCAGGCGCTGACTCTTGCGCTCACCGAAGGGAGAGATGCGCAGTGACAGCTTGAGGGCCTGGTTGTGGGGCGGTGTCAGTTCCAAGGCGCGGCCATAATCCGCTCCCTCGATCAGCGGCGCCAGGTCCGGGTGGCTAAGGAATTCGCTGATGTGGCAGCCGTCGTCTCTGGGCCAGGACAGGTTCACCAGCGCCCCGGCTCCCTCGTTGGCCCATAGAATCCGCTGGGCCTTGTCCAGCATGATGAGACCGTCCGGGACCGAATTGGCTACCTCGCGGAAGCGAAGCGCGTAACGCGCCTGGCGTTTGCGCCAACGGCGAGCGTCCAACTGATAGTGGGCGAGGGCGCGGTAGATATCTCCCCAGCCACCATGGGGGAAAGGCGGGGCGAGGCGACGTCCTGTGGCGATCAATCGGGTCAGGCTGACCAGAAGGTAGAGATGGCGGACAAGGAAAGGCGCCAGACCCAGGATCAGGGTCTGGTGGGGTGCGCCGCCAGCAAGGTGTAAAAGGAGTCCGACTCCGGCGCAACCCAGGGCATAGGCTAGTTCAAAGGCCAGAGAAGGTGGGAGCATGACCTTAGGACCCCGGGCCGTCGGGCGGGCTGTCAGGGTACCGGAACCCATGCCTGGTCATGGTTGGGCCGCAGAGCTTCATGGTTGGGTCGCAGAACTTGATGTGGTTGTCATGTCAGGGGCGTTCTTATCAAGGCTGGGCGAGTCATGCAATCTGGCATAAGCAGCGGGACTGCGGGCGCGGCATCCCCCGAACGCATCGATATTATATGAAGATGCCATGACAGAGCCGTTTCGGTGCCAGGGCTAACCAAAGGGCAGGCACCTCACCCGACCAGATATCGTCCATCGCCAGACGGCGGACAGGACCGGGGGCGCGGCCGCTTGTCGGGCCCCACTCCGGGCCATGCTAGACTGCGGTGGACACCACCCTGGCAGCTTCAGGCTCGACGACATTCGTGACCGAGCGGATGCCCCCAATTGCTGATTTTCTCTCATGAACATAAGGATGAGGTGAGAAATGATCCCTTTGCAGGCCCTGATTTTCGATGTCGATGGCACCCTGGCGGACACGGAGGCCGATGGTCACCGGCCGGCCTTCAATCTCGCCTTTCAGGAGGCGGGACTGGGCTGGGAGTGGAACCGCGAACTCTACGGAGAACTGTTGGCGGTGACGGGGGGCAAGGAACGTATCCGCTATTACCTGGAGCGGTGGCGGCCCGGGGAACTGGAGCGGCCGGCGCTTGCGGACTTTATCGCCGGGCTGCATCGACGCAAGACCGCTTATTACCTGGAGCTGCTGCGTGCGGGGGCCATCCCCTTGCGCCCCGGGGTGCGGCGTCTGCTGGAAGAGGCACGGGCCGCCGGTCTGCGGCTGGCCGTCGCGACGACCACCACCCCGGAGAATGTCATCACCCTGCTGGAGTGCGCCGGAGGAGCCGAGTGGCCGGGCTGGTTCGAGGTCATCGCCGCCGGGGACGTGGTCCCGGCCAAGAAGCCAGCCCCGGACATCTTTCATTACGCCCTCGACGGACTGGGTCTGCCGGCCGCGGCCTGCGTCGCCATCGAGGATTCCGCCCATGGCGTCCGGGCTGCCCTGGGGGCCGACCTTCGGGCGTTGCTGGTGACGGTCAGCACCTACACCGGGGAGGAGGATTTCCGCGGGGCGGCCCGGGTGGTGGCGAGCCTGGGTGAGCCCGGTGAGTCAGCCGTGGCCGGGGCGGGGGAGGGGGACTGCATCGATCTCGCCGCCCTGGTGGCCCTGCATCGCGGGATCTACTGTCCCGAGTAGGCGGGATGCCTAGGGGGTCGCCAGACGCTGGATGATCCCCGTGGTGCTGCGGTCCGCGACCAGGGGGATCAGCGCCACCTGGCCACCCCAGGACTTGACCTCGGGGGCGCCGACGACCGTCGCCTCGGTGTAGTCGGCGCCCTTGGCGAGGACGTCGGGGCGCAGGGTGAGGATGAGACTGAGGGGGGTGTACTCGTCGAACAGGACCACGGCATCCACCGCGGCCAGGGCGGCGAGGACCCGGGCGCGGTCGGCCTCGCCGATGAGGGGGCGCTGGGGGCCCTTGAGGGCGCGCACCGAGCGGTCGGTGTTGAGCCCCACCACCAGGCGCTGCCCCTGGCGGCGGGCCCGCTCCAGATAGGTGACATGGCCGACGTGGAGCAGGTCGAAGCAGCCGTTGGTGAAGACCACCCGTTCACCGGCGGCCTGCCAGGCCTGGACCTTGACCTTGGCATCCGCCCGGTCGAGGATCTTGGCGGCCTGTTCCAGGGCGGCCTCGCCGCTGATGGCGGCCAGCAGCTCATCCCGGGTAATAGGGACGGTACCCACCTTGCCCACCACCACCCCGGCGGCCAGGTTGGCGAGGTGGGCGGTGTCGTCCCGGGCCAGCCCGGCGGCGAGGCCAGCGGCGAAGGTGGCGATGACGGTATCCCCGGCACCGGAGACATCGAAGACCTCCTTCGCCACAGCCGGGATGCGGCGGATGCCGGTATCATCCAGCAGGGCCAGACCAAGCTCGCTCAGGGTCAGGACCAGCAGGCCCAGGACCAGATTGCGGCGGAACTCGGCCGCGGCGGTCAGGAGGCCGTTCAGGTCCGCCCGCGGCTGGCCCGAGGCCAGGGCGAGTTCGGCCCGATTGGGGGTGATGAGGCTGGCACCGGCGTATTTGCTGAAGTCCTGGCCCTTGGGGTCCACCAGGACCGGAATGCCCCGGGCCTGAGCCGCTGGGATGAGGCGCTGGCAAAGGGCGGGGGAGAGGACGCCTTTGTCATAGTCGGAGAGCACCAGGGCTGCGGCGCCGGGCAGCAGGGGTTCAACGGCCGTCCAAAGGCGGGACTCGTCCAATGGGGTGAGGGGCTGTGTAGATTCCTCGTCAATGCGCAGCATCTGCTGATGATTGCCGATGACCCGGGTCTTGACCGTGGTGGCCCGATCCCCGGCCGGGATCACCGCCTGGGTCTGGATGCCGTCCGTGGCCAGGGCGGCGAGCAGGGCGGTCCGGTCCGCGTCGCCGCCGGTGAGCCCCGCGAGCTGGACCCTCAACCCCAGGTGGGTCAGGTTACGGGCGACATTGGCCGCGCCGCCGGCGCTCTGGGTGCGGCGCCCCAGCCGCACCACCGGCACCGGGGCTTCGGGGGAGATGCGCTGGACCTCCCCCCAGAGATAGCGATCAAGCATCAGATCGCCGACCACCAGGACCCGCCGGGCGCCGAAACCAGAGCGGACCGCCCCCAGGACGGCCTCGGGATGCGTGAACAAGATCCGTCCTCAGGCCGTCGCCGGGCCGGCCGGGAGAGGGGGCCCAGTAGCGGCCGAGGGCGTCGGTGTGGTGGCGCCTCGGGTGGGGCTGGTATCGGCGACCTGCCTTGGGGAGGTGGTGGCGAACGGTCCTGAAACGTCGGCGGTAACCGTGCCGAGGCTGGCATCAGGCGTGAAGTGGGCCTCGACCAAATCGCAGAGGATGTGCCCGGCCAGCAGGTGCACCTCCTGAATGCGCGCCGTACTGTCCGCCGGGGCGATCAGGCAGGCCTCCGCCAAGTCCTTGAGGCGGCCGCCATCCCGGCCGCTGAAGGCGGCGGTGACGATGCCCAGGTCGCGGGCCCGCTCCAGGGCGCGCAGGACGTTGGGGCTGTTGCCGGAGGTGCTGATGCCGATGACCAGATCTCCCGGCCGGCATAGGGCCTCGACCTGGCGGGCGAAGACCTGCTCGAAGCCGTAGTCATTGCCGATGGCGGTGAGGGCGGAACTGTCCGTGGTCAGGGCGATGGCGGCCAGGCCGGGGCGCTCACGCTCGAAGCGCCCCACCAGCTCCGAGGCGAGGTGCTGACTGTCCGCGGCGCTGCCGCCATTGCCGAGCCAGAAGATGCGCCCCCCGCCGGCCAGGGCGCGGATCATGAGTCCAGCGATCCGTTCCAGATCGTCCGTCAGGTCCCCCAAGGCGGCGATGGTCCGCTGGTGGTCGGCGAGATGGCGGGCAATGATCTCCGCCGGGGGCCGGCGGGCGCTGCTGGTCACTCGGAGTAACTGCGATGCAGGGTGCCTTGATGATCGCGGGCGAAATAGCTCACCCGGCCGGCCGGGATCACGGTGACGCCGCCTTCGGTGACCGTGAAGCGCTGGCGGTCCACCTCCGGGTCGAAACCGATGCGGTCGCCGGGGGCGATGTGGTTGTGGCGGTCGATGATGACGCGCCGCAGGCGGGCGCCGCGACAGATCCGCACATAGTCCATGATGATGCAGTCCTCCAGTTCCACATCTTCCTCGATGACGGCCTCGCGGCGGATGATGGAGTTGGTGATCCGGCAACCGTCGTGGGTGATGACCGCCGCCGCCAGCAGCGAATTGCGCAGTTCTCCGCCCAGGACCCGCGCCACCGGCCCCTGATAGCCACTGGAATAGATGGGCCACTGGGGGTTGAACATGTCGAAAACGGGCTCGGCGCCCAGCACATCCTTGTGGGCGTCGAAATAGGCATCGAGGGTACCCACGTCCCGCCAATAGACTCTTTGCTCGTAAGGCTTGATGCCGGGGATGTCGTTGGTGGCGAAATCGTAGGCGAAGAGCCGGTGGGAGCGCAGCAGGCGCGGCAGGACATGGCCGCCGAAGTCGGTCTCGCCGTTGCACCGGGCCTCCTCCAGGGCATCGAGGAGGACCTGGGTGGAGAAGATGTAGTTGCCCATGGAGGCATAAGCCTGGTCCGGATTGCCGGGCATGGGGCTGGGATTGGCCGGCTTTTCCTGGAAGGCCTCGATGCGGCCCTCGGCGTTGGCGGCGATGACGCCGAAGCCCCGGGCGTCGCGCAGGGGCACCGGGAGGGCGGCGATGGTGACGTCGGCGCGGTTGGCGAGGTGGAAGTCCACCATCTGGCGGATATCCATGCGATAGATGTGATCCGCCCCAAAGACGGCCACCAGGTCCGGGGCCTGTTCCTCGATGAGGTTGATGTTCTGGTGGACGGCGTCGGCGGTACCCTGGAACCAGTGTTCGCCGCTCATCATCTGCGGCGGGACCACGGTCACGAACTGTTGCTGCAGCAAGGGGGAGATGGTCCAGGATTTGCGCACGTGCTCGATGAGGGATTGGGACTTGTACTGGACCAGCAGGTAAATGGTCTTGATGTTCGAATTGACGAAGTTGCTGAGGACGAAGTCGACGATCCGATAGCGTGCGCCGAAGGGTACCGAGGGCTTGGAGCGGGCGGTGGTCAGGGGCTGGAGCCGTGAACCCTGACCCCCGGCCATGACAAAGGCAATGATCCGGTCGGCTTTCATGTCATCCTCCTCTTACATCTCTACCAGGGGTTTATTGTCACCATCGCCAGCCAATTCTCGCGCTTCCTCGTTACCAGTCGAAGACCGAGACGCGCCAGCCAGGGCGCGTGCCCGAGATCAGGGGCTTTACCTATTGTCTACCAGAACGCGAGTGGCGAAAACTACCATTTTGCCCGGACTTGACCGGGTCCTTATTGCTATTCAATTGATTATTCTGTTGATATTCATGGAAATGCGCCTTCAGTCAGGGGCGGAGCCGGAGCGCCCCGGCGGCCGGGGAGAGGAAAAAGGCCGGCTGGGGGTATAGAATTCCGAACTTTAAGGTGGTAGTGACGATCCTGGTCCGCCTCCTCCCTCACTGACCGGAGTCCTGGTAATGGCCGACTGGCCCGCTGTCCCCCGCCGTCCCGTCCTGCTGGTGATCCTGGATGGTTTCGGCATCAATCCCGCCAAGGCGAACAATGCCGTCGCCCTGGCGCGCACACCCCATCTCGACCGCTATTTCGCCCTCAATCCCCATACCAGCCTGCAAGCCTCGGGACGGGCGGTAGGACTGCCCGATGGCCAGATGGGCAATTCCGAGGTGGGGCACATCACCCTGGGTTCCGGGTGCGTGATCCGCCAAGACCTGGTCCTGATCGATGACGCCATCGCCGATGACTCCTTCTACCGTAACAAGGTCCTTATCGCCGCCGCCCGCCGGGCCGCGGCCAAGGGCCGGCCCCTGCATCTGCTGGGGCTGGTCTCTGATGGGGGGGTTCACAGTCAACTGAGCCACCTCATCGCCCTGGCCGAGTTGTGCCGCCAGCAGGGCGCCATCCCGGCGCTGCATATGTTCACCGACGGCCGGGATACGCCGCCCCGTTCCGCCCTCTGCTATCTGCCCGAGGTGGAGCAGGCCCTGGCCGCCGCCGGCGGGCACATCGCTAGCGTCTCCGGTCGCTATTACGCCATGGACCGGGACAACCGCTGGGAACGCACCGAGAAGGCCTGGCGGTGTCTGGTGGCGGGCAGTGGGAAGCAGGCCGGCTCGGCCCGGGAGGCCATCGAGCAATCCTGGGCCGCCGGTCAGGATGATGAGTTCATCCTCCCCACCCACATCGCCGGCGGCGCCCTGATCCAGGACGGGGATTGCGTCCTGCATTTCAACTTCCGCAAGGACCGGCCGCGCCAGATGCTGCGGCCCTTCTTTCAGCCGGATTTCACCCACTTCGACCGGGGTGGCTTCCGGGGGGCGGATGTCACCTGCATGATGCGCTACGACCAGACCTTCGACCTGCCCTTCGCCTTCCATCACGAGTCGCCAGGCATCACCCTGGGCCAGATTCTCAGCGAGGCCGGTCTGCACCAGTTCCATTGCGCCGAGACCGAGAAGTATCCCCATGTGACCTTCTACTTCAATGGTGGCCGCAGTGAGCCCTGGCCAGGTGAGGAGCAGGTGCTCATTCCCTCCCCCAAGGTCGCCACCTATGACCTCAAGCCGGAGATGAGCGCCCCCGAGGTCGCCGCTGCCGTGGTCGCCGCCCTGGGACGGCAGGAATACCCTTTCGTCGTCGTCAACTTCGCCAATGGCGACATGGTGGGTCATACCGCGGTGCGGGAGGCCGTCATCGCCGCCGTGGAGGCCCTGGATCTCCACGTCGGCCTGGTGCTGGATGCGGCGGTCGCCGCGGGCTACGCCGTGATCCTCACCGCCGACCATGGTAACTGCGACGAGATGGTGGACCCGGTCACCCAGACCCCCCATACCCAGCACACCCTCTACCCCGTACCCTGCCTGGTCATCGACGAGGTGCCCTGGAATCTCGGCATCGGTGCCGGCCTGGACTGCATTGCGCCCACGGTGCTGCAACTCATGGGGCTGCCCAGGCCGGCGGCCATGCATGGCCATTCCCTGCTGCTGTCGCCGGCACGCAACTGATGGCTTGCACCAGCGTTGCCAGGATTGGGCAGCTTGATCGGTCGCTGATGCCCGGCTGGCGCGCAAGGGGGAGGCGCGCGGCGTCCTCCGGGCCGCGCCGGGCGACTAACGTGAGGCCCGGTTGATGCGGGAATATCTCGCCCTTCTCAGGGATGTCATCGATCAGGGCCAGGACCGCCAGGACCGCACCGGGGTGGGCACCCGGGCCCTCTTCGGCCGTCAGGTGCGTTTCAACCTGGCTGAGGGGTTTCCCCTGGTCACCACCAAGAAGATCCACCTGCGCAGCGTCATCTATGAGTTGCTCTGGTTCTTGCGCGGCTCCACCGACAACCGCTGGCTCCAGGCGCGCGGGGTCAGCATTTGGGACGAGTGGGCGACGGCGGAGGGCAAACTGGGGCCCATCTATGGCCACCAGTGGCGGAGTTGGGCGGGGCCGGATGGCGCGGTCATCGATCAGATCAGCCAGGTCATCGCCGCTATCCGCGCCACCCCCGACTCCCGGCGCCTGGTGGTTTCGGCCTGGAATCCGGCCGAGCTGCCCCTGGAGGGTCTCTCGCCGCAGGAAAACGTCTGCCGTGGCCGGATGGCCCTGGCGCCCTGCCATTGCCTCTTTCAGTTCTTCGTCCAGGACGGGCGTCTGTCCTGCCAGCTCTATCAGCGCAGCGCCGATCTCTTTCTCGGGGTGCCGTTCAATATCGCCAGCTATGCCCTGTTGACGCATCTGCTGGCCCAGCAGTGTGACCTGGAGCCGGGTGATTTCGTCCACACCTTCGGCGACCTGCACCTGTATCGCAATCACCTGACGCCGCAGATCGTCTTCGCCCAGCTTGCCCGGGAACCCCGGCCGCGACCGCGGCTGGTGATCCGCCGTCGACCCTCCAGCCTGTTTGACTATGAGTTTGAGGATTTCGACTTCCTCGGCTATGACCCCCACCCGGCCATCCGCGCCCCGATCGCCATCTAGCGATCGCCATCCAAGGGAGTACCCCACGCATGACCGCGGCCCTGATCGACTATGGTCTCTTTCTCGCCAAGACCCTGACCCTCCTCCTCGGGATCGGGCTGCTGGTGGTCCTCGCCGTCCGTGCCCGCAAGAGTGACCAGGCCGGGGCGGACCATCTGGAGGTGACCCATCTCAACGACCACTACCGCGACCTGGCCCACCAACTGCGCCAGGCCTCCCGGCCGGACAAGGCCTACCAACGCTCCCTGAAGGCCGAGCGCAAGGCGGACAAGGCCCGGGCGAAGGCACAAGAGGAGCGTGCCCGGCTGTTCGTGGTCGACTTCCAGGGGGATATCAAGGCCACGGAGTCCGCCGCCCTGCGGGAGATCATCTCCGCCCTGCTGCTGGAGGCTCAGGCGGGGGATCAGGTCCTGCTGCGCCTGGAGAATGCCGGCGGCCTGGTGACCGAGCATGGCCTGGCGGCCTCCCAGTTGACCCGGCTGCGGGCCAAGGGCCTCCGCCTGACCGTGGCGGTGGACAAGGTGGCGGCCAGCGGTGGCTATCTCATGGCCGTGGTCGCCGACCAGATCATCGCCGCGCCCTTCGCCGTGGTCGGCTCCATCGGCGTCGTTGCCCAATTACCCAACTTCCATCGGGTTCTGGAACGCCATGGGGTGGATTACGAACTGCATACCGCCGGGGACTACAAGCGCACCCTGACCCTCTTTGGCGAGAACACCGACGCGGGGCGGGAAAAGTTGCGGCAGCAACTGGAAGACACCCATGGCTTGTTCAAGGACTTCATCCATGAGTTTCGCCCGGGCCTGGACCTGGACCGGGTGGCCACGGGTGAATACTGGCACGGCACCCAGGCGCTGGCCCTGGGTCTGATCGACGCCATCCAGACCAGCGACGATTTCCTGCTGGCTGCGGCGGAGCAGACCGACCTTTACCAGGTCAGCTACGCCGTTCACAAGCGGCCCCTCGAACGGCTTCTCGCGGCCATGACCCAGGCCGCGCGCCAGCGGCTCCTCTGATGAGTCCCCGTGCCCGGGCCGGGTGATTGCCTGCCCATGCCCGCCTTGTCGCCAGGGGAACGTTTCCCGATGGTTGGCCGCTGGCGGGATCTGGTGCTGGCGCTGGTGCTCCTGTTGCTGGCTCTGCCTCAGGCCGGGGCCGCGGCCCTGACCTTGATGGCCGGGGATCAGTCTCGCTCCCTGAGGGGTTACCTCGCCTTCCTGCCGGACCCAAGTGGACACTTGGGTTTCGAGGAGGTCCGGCGGATGCCAGCAAACGCCTTCATCCCGTTGCCGGGCGATCTCAGCGCCGGTTATGTCGCTGGCGCCATCTGGCTGCGCTTCGACCTGATCCGGGAGCCGGGGGCGCCGGAGATCTGGTGGCTCCACCTCGGCCCCCGCTTCATCGACCACTTCGACCTCTTCGTCCCGGACGCCTCATCCGCGACCTCCTACCGCCACCAGGCCTTGGATCTGGCGCGGCCCTGGACCCAGCCCCCTGACCCCGGGCATGCGGGCCTGGTCCCGCTGCATCTGCCCAAGGGCGGCCCCCAGACCTTCTATCTGCGAGTCGCCAATGCCACCGCACTCCAGGCGCGGCTCGAACTCTGGCAACCGGAAGCCTTCGTGCATTGGCTCCGGCTGGAATCCCTGTGGCAGGGCGGCTACCTGATTACCGCGCTGATCATCGTGCTGATGAATCTCTTCCATTGGTACCACCTGCGCGAGCCAGTCTTTGCCGCCTATGCCGGTTATGTCGCCAGCTTCGCCCTCTTCATGCTGCTGCGGGACGGCACCCTGTTGCTGGTCCTCCAGCCCGGCACCCCCCTCCCACTCAAGTGGTTCCAGTTGGTGACCCAGGTGGTGCTGGTCTGGTTCGCCTATCGCCTCTTCGCCACCCTGGTGAAGCCGGAGCGGTTCTGGCCGCGCCTGGCGCGGAGTTGGGGCCGGGTCAATCGGCTGGCGGTCGCCGCTGGCGCCACCCTGGTCGCGACCGGCGCCTTCAAACTGGCCGTCCCGGCGCTCTGGGTCTGGCTGCTGGTGATGATCGCCGTCAACCTGACCAGCTCGGGCCTGATCGTCGTCCTCTGGCGCGACCGTTCCGCGCTCTATTTCCTGCTGATCTTCGCCGTCCTGAACCTGGGCGCCATGGCCACCCTGCTCGCCAGCTTCGGGCTGCTCCCGACCCCGAGTTTTCTGGTGGAATATGGCCTGCTGGCCGGGACCCTGTTGCATTGGGTCCTCATTCAGATCCTCCTGGCGGACATCTTCCACCGCGTCAAGCGCGAGCATGAACGGGCCCGGGACCTCGCCCTCGCGGCCGCCCGCCAGGGCGAGGCGGAACTGGAACGGCAGGTGGTGGAGAAGACCCGCGCCATCAGCGCCCTCGCCCACCGCCACGAGGTCCTGCTCATGGCCGTGGGCGAGGGCATCTATGGGGTCGACACCCAGGTACGCACCACCTTCATCAACCCCGCCGCCCAGACCATGCTGGGCTACGCCGCGGAAGAGGTCCTGGGCAGGAACCCCCACGCCCTCTTCCATGCCCGGCATCGGGACGGCCGCCCTTATCCCTTCGCGGACTGTCCCCTCCACCGCACCCTGGAGGAGGGCCGGGAGCGGCATCAGGAGGAATGGTTTATCCGCCGGGATGGCAGCCCGCTGCCGGTGGCCATGACCTGCGCCCCCCTGTACGAAGAGACCCAATTGATTGGCGCCGTGGTCGCCTTCCGCGACATCAGTGAACAGAAGGCGCGCGAGGTCGAATTGCTGGAACTGGCCAATACCGACATGCTCACCGGGGTCGCCAACCGCCGCTTTTTCTATCAGCGCTTGGAGGAGGAAATCCGGCGGCTGCGCCGCGGGGGGCGGCGGGAGGCCCGCTCGGCCTTACTGCTCATGGATCTGGACCACTTCAAAGAGGTCAACGATCGCTTCGGACATGCGGCGGGCGACGAGGTGTTGCGTAATTTCGCCCGTCTCGCCCGCCAGGCCTTGCGCCAGGGCGATCTGCTCGGCCGCGTGGGGGGCGAGGAATTCGGCGCCCTCCTGGCCGCGGAGGATGCCGCCGGGGCCCTGCGGGTGGCCGAGCGCCTGCGCCGCGGGGTGCAGCAGGGTCCCTTCACCACGCAGGCCGGGCCGATCCCGCTGACCGTCAGCATTGGCATTACCGATCTCCAGGACAAGGACCAGGCCCCCGAGGGCCCCCTCAAGCGCGCGGATAGCGCCCTTTATGCCGCCAAGCGCAAGGGCAGGAACCGGGTCTGCGTCTTCGATCTGCTCGGCGACTGATTTCCCCCCTTCCTGTCTCGCCAGGGGCGGGGGAACCCCCTTGCCCGCGCGCCCATGGCAAAATGTCCAACCAAGGCTCACCCTCGTGCCGTGATTTCGCAACCTGATCCGGGATGGGAACCAACACCATGCGTCGCGTGATCTTCAATCAAAAAGGCGGGGTGGGAAAATCCACCATTGCCTGTAATCTCGCCGCCATCAGTGCCGCCCGCGGCCGGAAGACCCTGCTGGTGGACCTTGACCCCCAGGCCAATGCCTCCCGCTATCTGCTGGGGGCCGCGCTGGCGGGGCAGACGCGGACCCTGGCCGACTGGTTCGACGACATCCTGGCGTGTCGGATCTTTGGCCCCAAGCCCGGGGAATTCGTCGTGCCGACGCCCTTTCCCCACCTGGGGCTCATGCCCGCCGATCGGCGTCTGGAGGAACTCCAGATCAAGCTGGAATCCCGCTACAAGATGTTCAAGCTGCGGGAGGCCCTGGACACCCTCAAGGATATCGAGGAGGTCTTCATCGATACCCCGCCGGCGCTGAACTTTTTCACCCGCTCGGCCCTGATCGCCGCGGACGCCTGCCTGATTCCCTTCGACTGCGACGATTTCTCCCGCCATGCCCTTTACGGCCTGATGGACAGCGTGCGGGAGGTCCAGGCGGATCACAACCCCAGGCTGCGGATCGAGGGGATCGTCGTCAATCAGTACCAGTCCCGCGCCAATCTGCCGGTGCGCCTGGTCGAGGAACTGCGTGCCGAGGGCCTGCCGGTCCTGGATGCCTACCTGTCGGCCTCGGTCAAGATCCGCGAGTCCCATTCCCAGGCCAAGCCCATGATCCATCTCGATCCCCGGCATAAGCTCAGCCAGGAATTTGCTGCCCTCTACGATTTTCTCACCACGGGGGACCGGGACCCGGCGGCGTCCCTCACCGACTGGCCCTGAACACGGCGGGCCCAGCGCCCGTGCCCGCCCAGTCCTGAGGGGCCCCTGGTCCCGTCATGGATACCTCCGGGTTCATCCCCAACGCCACTCGCTTGTCAGGTTTTCCGCCCCCGCACGAGGACGCTCGGGGCCGGGGCATCTACGCCCCTGGGCATTAAGCGGGTGAAGGGGATGAAAGGGCCTGGTCCGCCTAGTCCGGTCAACGCGACGGAACAATGACATCCGTCGGCAAGAGCCGCCGCGCGATCCGGTTAAACTCCACCGCCAACTCCCCCCGGGGCCCACCCCCAAAGCGGCTGACCAGCCAGATGGCGATCAGGGAGAGCAGGAAGCCGGGAACGATCTCGTAGAGCGCGAACAGGTCCCCCAGCAGGGGAGGCCAGGCGATGACCACCAGGCCGCCGGTGAGCATGCCGGCGAGGGCACCCCGCCACGTCATCCCTGACCAGTAGACCGCGACCAACAGCACGGGACCAAAGGTGGCGCCAAAGCCCGCCCAGGCATGGGCCACGAGATCCAGGACATGGGCGTGCGGGTCCAGGGCGAGGAGGAAGGCAAGGCAGGCGACGGCCACCACCGCCAGACGGCCGGCGATCACCTGATGGCCGGGGGTGGCCTCCCGGGCCAGGAGGCGGCGATAGAAGTCCTCGGTGAAGGTGGCGGAGGTGACCAGGAGCTGGGAATCCGCGGTGCTCATGATGGCGGCGAGGATCGCCGCCAGCAGGATGCCGGCAACCAGGGGATGAAAGAGCAGGTTGACGAGCTGGATGAAGACCTTCTCCCGCTCGTCGCCGAGCAGGGGGCTGTCGAGGAGCAGCACGCCCACCAGGCCGGTGAGGATGGCCCCGGCCATGGTGAGCAGCGACCAGCCAACGGCGATGCGCCGGGCCGGGGGCACGGCCTCCGGCGCGCGGATGGCCTGGAAGCGCGCCAGGATATGGGGCTGGCCAAAATAGCCCAGGCCCCAGGCCGCCAGGGAGAGGATGGCGATGAACCCCAGGGGCTGGCCATTGCCGGCGGTGAAGGGGTCGAGGAGGGCGGGGTTGAGGGCCTGGAGTTGAGTCAGGGCCGCCGTCGGGCCCCCGAGCTGGTCCAGGGCGACCAGGGGGACGACGATCAGGGCGGCGGCCATCAGCAGACCCTGGAAGACGTCGGACCAGGCCACCGCCAGGAAGCCGCCCAGGCTGGTGTAGAGGAGGATGGCCAGGGTTCCGGCGGCCACCGCCCAGACGTAGGGCAGGCCGAAGACGGCCTCGAACAGCTTGCCGCCGGCCACCAGCCCGGCGCTGGTATAGAGCAGGAAAAAGATGAGGATGAAGAGGGCCGCCAGTATCCGCAGCCAGCCGCCGTGGTCCTGGAAGCGGTTGGCCAGGAATTCGGGCAGGGTGAGGGCGTTGCCGTAGGCCTGGCTGAAGACCCGCAGGCGCCGGGCCAGGAGCCGCCAGTTGAGCCAGGTCCCCACCAGGAGCCCCAACGCCAGCCAGATGGACTCGAAGCCGCTGGCGTAGGCCAGACCCGGCAGGCCCATCATCAGCCAGCCGCTCATGTCCGAGGCCCCGGCGCTCAGGGCCGCCACCCAGCTCCCGATGCGCCGCCCGCCGAGGATGAAGTCCTCGATATCTGCGGTCCGCTGGTAGGCCCGCCAGCCGATGAAGGCCAGGATGATGAAATAGCCGGCAAAGGCCAGGGTGCGGAGGAGGAGGTCGGGGTTCACGGGCGGTTTTCGGCCTCGTCAGCTTTGGTGTGGAGTGGGGCTGGTCCTATTTTGGTGTGGGGTGGGGCTGGCTCTATCTGTCATGAGGTGGCAGACCATGCAACTGATAATGAAAGACTTTCCAGTAACTTTCACACCAACTTGACTGGGTTTTAACCTTAAAAGAGGTACCCAGGCGCGACGCCACGCCAACGGGTCCAATTATCGTCAAAAGTGTGAATCGAAGGGAAGGCAGGGCGCCCACGGACCGTCAGGACTGCACTACCGGGATGGCGGCGGGCAGGACCAGTATCCCATCTGCGTCGGCATAGAGCAGATCCCCAGGACGAAAGTCCACCCCGGCGAAGCGCAGCGGAACCTGGGACTCGCCCAGGCCGCGTTTCTCGCTCTTGCGCGGCAGGGTGCCCAGGGCCTTGACCCCCAGGGGCAAGGTGGCGATGACGGCGCTGTCGCGGATGTAGCCGTGGACCAGGACCCCGGCCCAGCCATGGTCCACCGCCCGTTGGGCCAGCAGGTCGCCCAGCAGGGCGCAGCGGGGGGACCCATCCCCCTCGATCACCAGCACCCGGCCCCCGCCAGGCTCGCCCAGCATCTCCCGCACCTTGGAGTTATCGTCCGGGCAGCGGACCGTGGCAATGGGGCCATGAAAGTCGGTCCGGCCGCCGAAGTCCCGGAAAAGGGGGGCGCAGACCTGGGCCTGGTCGCCCCAGTCGTCGCTGAGATCGGTCGTTTTCAGGCTTTGTTCAGTCATCTTCAGCTCCTGAGGATCGCATTAAACGCCAAAAGCCGTGCCCTGGCTGGCAGGGCACGGCTCTTTCACTTGGAAACCGTCCACAATCTGGTCCCCTGATCTGGCGAGTCCGTTAGTAGACCTGACCTTTCAGACCCCCTCTCCCCAACCCTCCCCCGCCAGGGGGGAGGGAGCGGGAGCATTGGCACCTGTTGCCGCTCAGACCCTCTCTTCCTAACCCTCCCCCGCCAGGGGGGTGGGTAGGTGCATGGGCAGCGGTTGCCGCCGCCTTCCAGTGGCAGGGGGCTGAGTGTGTACGAGGGGGCAAATCGGGAACCGGAAATGGACGCTTTCCCAGGGCCAGCGCTCAGGCTGGCCCAGCCGTTCACTGGCTCAGTGGAACTGCTCTTCCTCGGTGGAGCCGGTGAGGGCGGTGAGGGAGGAGGCACCGCCCTGGATGACGGTGGTGACGTCATCGAAGTAGCCGGCGCCCACTTCCTGCTGGTGGGAGACGAAGGTGTAACCCTTGCCGCGGGCGGCGAACTCGGGCTCCTGGACCTTCTCCACGTAATGACGCATGCCCTCGCCGCGGGCGTAGTCGTAGGCCAGGTCGTACATGTTGAACCACATGTTGTGGATGCCCGCCAGGGTGATGAACTGGTACTTGTAGCCCATGGCGGAGAGCTCGTCCTGGAACTTGGCGATGGTCTTGTCGTCCAGGTTCTTCTTCCAGTTGAAGGAGGGCGAGCAGTTGTAGGCCAGCAGCTTGTTGGGGTTCTGGGCCATCAGGGCCTGGGCGAACTCGCGGGCGAAGCCCAGGTCCGGGGTGCCGGTCTCGCACCACACCAGGTCGGCGTAGGGGGCGTAGGCCAGGCCGCGGCTGATGGCCTGCTCCAGGCCGTTCTTGACGTTGTAGAGGCCCTCGGCGGTGCGGGTGCCGGTGATGAAGGGCTTGTCGTTGGGGTCGAAGTCGGAGGTCAGCAGGTTGGCCGCCTCGGCGTCGGTGCGGGCCAGGACCAGGGTGGGGACGCCGCAGGTGTCGGCCGCCAGGCGGGCGGCGATCAGCTTCTGCACCGCCTCCTGGGTGGGCACCAGGACCTTGCCGCCCATGTGGCCGCACTTCTTGACGGCGGCGAGCTGGTCCTCGTAATGCACGCCGGCGGCACCGGCGGCGATCATGTTCTTCATCAGCTCGAAGGCGTTGAGGACGCCACCGAAACCGGCCTCGGCGTCGGCGACGATGGGCAGGAAGTGGTCGATGTAACCCGCGTCGCCGGGACCAACGCCCCGGCCCCACTGGATCTCGTCGGCGCGCTTGAAGGTGTTGTTGATGCGCCGCACCATGGTCGGGACCGAGTCATAGGCATAGAGGGACTGGTCCGGGTACATGGTCTCGGAGGTGTTGCCGTCGGCGGCGACCTGCCAGCCGGAGAGGTAGATGGCCTCGACCCCGGCCTTGGCCTGTTGCATGGCCTGACCGGCGGTGATGGCGCCCATGCAGTTGACGTAGCCCTTCTTGGCCTGGCCATGGATCAGGTCCCACAGCTTCTCGGCGCCACGGCGGGCATAGGTGTACTCGGGCTGGACGGAGCCGCGCAGACGGACGACGTCGGCGGCGCCGTAGCCGCGCTTGACGTCCTTCCAGCGGGGGTTGGTGGCCCAGTCCTGCTCCAGGGCCTGGATCTGCTGCTCGCGGGTCATGTTGGTCATGGTCTCTCCACTCAATGGTGATGCGCTGCTTGGACAGCTAGGGTTGTAAAGCGATGACAGGTCAATCTTGGGTGTCCCCGGGATCCGGGGAGACCGAAAGATGAACTACGTCTGGTAGTGAGTAACTGGAAAGCGTGAAAGATACCTAAAATACTTTAATATTCAGTGGTATGTCATGCATTTTCAGGCCGGTTGGTAACAGGCTCAAAGCCCTGCCGTCTCGTCTAGGATGGCATAGGCGGGCAGGGTGAGGAACTCCTCGAAGCGGTCCTGGAGGACGATCTGACGCAGGAGTTCGGCGGCCCGGTCAAGGCGGCTGGCCGCCGGGTCGCCAGCGGCGCCCAGTTCGGTGCGGGCCAGTTCCAGCTCCGCGGCCAGGGTGTGCTGGAAGAGTTCGGGGGTGATTTTGCGGCCGTCGTCGAGGATGCCAGCGGGGTAGCGCACCCATTGCCAGAGCTGGGCGCGGGCGATCTCGGCGGTAGCCGCGTCTTCCATCAAGTTGTGAATGGGCACGGCGCCACGACCGCCCAGCCAGGCCGCCAGGTAGCGCAGGCCGGCGGAGACGTTGTTGCGCAGGCCGGCCTCGGTGATGGTGCCCGCGGGCAACTGGAGCAGGTCGGCGGCGCCGATGGTCAGGTCGTCCAGGGTGCGGTCGAGCTGGTTGGGACCGGGCATGTGCTGGTTGAAGACCTCCATGGCTACCGGCACCAGGCCGGGGTGGGCTACCCAGGTGCCGTCGTGGCCGTCACCGGCCTCGCGCTCCTTGTCCGCCCGCACCTTGGCGAAAGCGATCTCATTGGCCGCCGGGTCGTCCTTGATGGGGATCTGGGCCGCCATGCCACCCATGGCGTGGGCGCCGCGGCGGTGGCAGGTCTTGATCAGCAGGCGTGAGTAGGAGCGCAGGAAGTGCACCAGCATGGTGACCTGGCCGCGCTCCGGCAGGCAACGCTCGGGGTGGGCGCTGAAGCGCTTGATGAAGCTGAAGATGTAGTCCCAGCGGCCACAGTTGAGACCGCAGATGTAGTCCCGCAGCTCGTAGAGGATCTCGTCCATCTCGAAGGCGGCGGTGATGGTCTCGATGAGCACGGTGCAGCGGATGCTGCCCTTGGGCAGGCCCAGGCGCTCCTCGGCATGGCTGAAGACGTCATTCCACAGCCGGGCCTCCAGGTGGCCCTCCAGCTTGGGGATGTAAAAGTAGGGGCCGCTGCCGCGGGCCAACAGCTCTTGGGCGTTGTGGAAGAGGTAGAGGCCAAAGTCGAAGAGGGCGCCGGACATGGGCTGGCCGTCGACCTCAACATGCTTCTCCGGCAGGGCCCAGCCGCGGGGGCGGACGATGAGGGTGGCCAGTTGCTCGTTAAGCTGGTAATCCTTGCCTTCGGGGCTGGTGAAGGTCAGGGTGCGACGGATGGCCGCGGAGAGATTCTGTTGGCCCTCCAGGGTGGCACTCCAGGTGGGACCATGGGCATCCTCGAAGTCGGCCATGAAGCACTTGGCGCCGGAGTTGAGAGCATTGATGACCATCTTGCGGTCCACCGGACCGGTGATCTCCACGCGGCGGTCCTGGAGGTCGGCGGGGGCGGGGCGTACCCGCCAGTCAGCGGTACGGATCTCGGCGGTCTCAGCCAGGAAATCCATGGACTCGCCGGCGTCCAGGCGCGCCTGGCGGGTGGCGCGGGCGGCGAGCAGCTCCCGCCGGCGCGGGCCAAAACGCTGCTCCAGGTCCACCACAAAGTCCAGGGCCGCAGGGGAGAGGACCTGCTGGAAGGCGGGAGGGACGGGGGCGAGAAGCTGGACCTGGGGCATGAACGTCTCCTGTGGATACGGGTGAGAATTTGTTGTTGTCAGGGCCGGTGGACCCCTGTATTGTGCAGTGCAACAAAATGTAGTAAAACGATGAGTTTATAAAGTCAAAAAATTCAATACAGACATTTGTTGCCGCCAATAATTAACCAGGCTAGGAGGTAAGCATGCCGTTGGTCCTGACATCGCCCGCGGTTGATGCGTCACGGTGTTACCTGGAATTCGGGGCCTTACCCCCGGGTCAGACGGAGGGTCCCCATGGCTGTGATTGGATGCCCCGCGTGCTGGCCCGCTTGCCTATTCGCTGGGAGAAAAATTTTATGAACGAAGAGTTGCAGGAACGGGCTCGTCAGATCGCACGCTCCGTCCTGACGGGGTTCGACCGGCATTACTCCATTTTTCAGGAGATCACCAGTTCCGCCCGGAAACGCTTTGAGCGGACCGACTGGGAGTCCGGCCGGGTGGCCTCCGCCAATCGCATTAACTACTACGACTTGCGGGTGCGCGAGACCGTCGACAAGGTACGTTCCGCTTTCGGAATCCAGACCCTCGACGAGCCCCTCTGGCAGGAGGTCAAGCGGGCTTATCAGGTCCTCCTGGCCCGCCATAGCCGCCCGGAATTGGCGGAGACCTTCTACAACTCCGTCTTCTGCCGGAGTTTTGAGCGCAAGTACTTCAATAACGACAATATCTTCCTGCTCTCCAGCGTCGATCGCGAGTCTTTGGCCGCCGGCTATCGGGTCTACATGTCCTTCCATCCCCGGGATGGCGGCCTGGAGCATTGCGTTTGGGAGATCCTCTCCGCCTTCTATTTTTCCCTCCCCTTCGAGGATCTCCAGCGGGATACCCAGCGGATCGCCGCCGCCTTTCGCGCCCGGGGCCCCTTCGGCGCCCAGATCCCGGACGAGGCGCGCATCGATGTCCTGGAGTCGCCCTTCTACCGCAACAAGGCGGCCTACCTGATCGGGCGAGTGGTGCTGGGCACGGACTGCCAGCCCTTTATCATTCCCCTGGTCAACAACGATGCGGGGGCCATCTATGCCGATACCCTCCTGACCAGCCGCCCGCAGATGGAACTGGTGTTCAGCTTTACCCGGGCCTATTTCATGGCTAAGACGCCGGTACCGGCGGCGACCGTGGACTTTCTGCACAGCCTGATGCCGGGCAAGTCCCTCTCCGATCTCTATATGAGCATCGGCTTCCTCAAGCAGGCCAAGAACGAGTTCTACCGCGACTTCCTCGCCCATCTCGCGGGCTCGACGGATAGCTTCCAGATCGCCCCGGGGACCCGGGGTCTGGTCATGCTGGTCTTCACTCTGCCGTCCTATCCGTACGTCTTCAAGGTGATCCGCGACCGCTTTCCGCCGCAGAAGGACGTCACCCGTCAGCAGGTCAAACAGCGTTATCTCCAGGTCAAACACCATGACCGCATGGGGCGTATGGCCGACACCTTGGAGTTCTCGGACGTGGCTTTTCCCCGCAACCGCTTCGCGCCGGACCTGCTGGTGGAACTGGAAAAGGAGGTGCCGTCCCTCCTCGAGCGGGATGGGGACATGCTGGTGATCCGCCATCTCTACATCGAGCGGCGCATGACCCCCCTGGATATCTATCTGGCCGAGGCGACGCCCGCCGAGCAGCACGCCATCCTGGATGACTGGGGTCTGGCCCTGAAGGAACTCATGGGGGTCAATATCTTTCCCGGCGATCTGCTGTTCAAGAATTTTGGCGTCACCCGTCATGGGCGGGTGGTGTTCTACGACTACGACGAGATCTGCTATCTCAGCGAGTGCAAGTTCCGCAAGATCCCCCAGGCACGCACCCTGGATGACGAGATGAGCGCCGAGCCCTGGTACAGCATCAACCCCGGGGATGTCTTTCCCGAGGAGTTCCCGACCTTTCTCACCAATAGCGAGGCGATTCGCCAGATCCTCTTCGCCACCCATCCGGAGATCTATGACTATCGCTACTGGCAGCAACGCCAGAAGAAGACCGCCAGTGGTGTCTGGGAGGATGTCTTTCCCTATGACCAGGCGTTGCGGTTCGCGCGTCCAGCGGCAGCTAGTCCGGACGGAAGCGCCGCGCCGCAAGAACCCCCGTCGGGCTGGGGTGCCCAGGGAACGGCCTGAAGCGAACAGGGTTTTTGCAGTGGCGAGAGCCAAGAGGGCCTCGCCGCGGCAATAGCCAATAATCAGTGGCCCCGTCAGGCCCGGTTAGGCTAGGATGAATCTGCTGATTCCCCAAGGGGTAGCGGGGCTCAGCGGCACTGGCTGCGCCTCCCCACGAGGCGGTCACCGACCCTGTTCCTTTTCAGTTGGTTTGATCCATGACGCGTAAATCCCATCCTTCGGAGCCCCAGAACGAACTCAGCGTCGCGGAGGCCTTTGCCCTGCTGAGTCTGGAATGGCCCGCCACCATCGACCCATTGATCGCCTGGTCCGACGCGGATTTTGGTTTGGTGGGGGCTGTGCTGATTGACCTATCCCTGGTCGGGTGTGTCGACAGCGATCTCAAGCATCTGATCCTGCTGGACGAGAAGCCCGGCCTGGATCCGGTTCAGGTCATGGCTTTGGCCTCCCTGAGGCGCCTGGGACATACCATCCCCCTGGACATAGCCCTCAATGCACTCGCCGATCGCGTGGGTGATCTGCGGGCCGCGGGTCGCGCCAGCCTGGCGGCGAAGAATATTTGCCTGACGACCAGTATGCCCTTCAATTGGGACTTTCGGCAGTTGACCATCAGTCAGTCACGAAAGGCCGAGGTGGCCAAACTCCGGCAGTCGCTGCTGAGGTTGATCGAGTCGGATGAATTGCCGGATCCCAGGGAGGCCGCCCTTATCGCCTTGCTTCACGGCTGCGAGATCATCGGCCCGGTGTTGGGGGGGAAGTCCTGGCAGCACTGGTTGCTGGCCTATGGCGCCCGCATCGACATCATTCGCCGCATGGAATTGGTTGGCCATGCCGTGGTGACGGCGGTTACCGAAATGCGCTTGCGCCTGCGCACCTACCTCTTGGATGCGGGCCAGGACCAATCCACGACGGCAACGGGCGACAAAGCCAATGCCAGCAAGGCCAATGTCGGCAAGCCTGATGCCGGAAAGGAGGGGCTCTACCAGCGCAGTACCACCACCTGGGAGTGGCGGGCCTTCTGGCCGGAAGGGCAGATTGTGGAACTGCCCGTCTCCTGGGTCGAAATCACCCAGAATGCCGATGTCACCGAGGAGACCAACGACGACCAATACCTGTTCGTCCATGGCAAGCAGGACAACATCAAGATCCGCGGCAAGAACCTCAAGATCAAGCCCGTCCTCGAGGCCTTCGATGAGTTCATTGCCTTCGGACCCAGCGCTAAATTCCGTTTCCCGGAGAAGGCCCTGTTGCTGTCCACCATCTTCCCCCGCCTCTTTGAAGTGCGTGGTAAGCTGCACAGCATCAATGACTTACTTCAGGTCATGACCGCGACCGGTTACCAGCCCGGCAAGATTACCGTCTCCAAGGTACGGCATGGCGTCAGCATGATGTTCGGAGTGCAGGTCGAATTTGCCCGCATCCAGGTTCAGGACAAGGTGTACCACTCCATCAGCCTGGAGAGCCCCTATCTCACCCCCTTGCGCATCCTTGCCAGGAGAATCGCCGTGGGCGAGGGGCAGGTGGCCGGCTACAGTGATTTCCTGGATCACATCCTGCGTCCTGCCAACGCTGAATGAAACGGGGCACGACCGCGAAAGATCAAGCGGTCACACCTTCCCGGCCGTCCGGGCTGGCACAGAACCCAAGCCACTGATTTCCCATTCCCACCCCCGGGAGGGGGCGGGCTGGGAAGAGGAGATCGGCACGGTTCGCGGGGGAAGACCCGGGACGGCCCACCTAGGACAACCCTGGTCCTGGCGGGCTTGGGGTCAGAGCAGGCCCGGCTGCCAGTATTTGATGGCGGCTCCCAGGGTGCCGATCCCCAGAATCACATAGACGGGATTGATGCGCGTAAAGAGCACGCCCATAAAGGCGGTCATGGCCAGGGCGATGGTCAAGGGGCCATCCAGGGCGGATTTGCCCACGGCGTAAACGCCGGAACACATCAAACCAATCGAGATCGGTTCCAGGGCATTCTGCACCGCCCGTCGCCAGGGGGTTTCTCCGACGTAATTCCAGAAGCGGCCAATCCAGAAGCACAGCACGCTGGAGGGCAGAAAAAAGGCCAGACCCACCAGCAGTGCACCCAGGATTCCTGCCAGTTGGAAGCCAAAGATCACCACCATGGTCATATTCGGCCCCGGCGCTAGTTGACCGACGCTATAGACCTCCAGGAAGCGATCTGGGGTGATCTGAAACTGCTGGTGCAGGACCTCCTGCATTTCCGCCAGCACGGCGGTCCCGCCGCCCACGGCCAGGAGGGAGAGGGTGCCAAAGGTCAGGACGAGGTGAATGAGTACGGAAACCATGGGTTCAGGCCTTGGGACGGAAGAGCAGGAGGGAGATGGGCACCATGATCAGCAGCACCATGGGTAAGGACAGGCTCATGATGCTCATCAGAAAAAATGAGGCGAAGACGACCAGCAGGGATTTGAAATGGTTGAATTGTCGGTGTCCCAGGCGGTAGGTGATGGCGGACAGGAGGCCCGTAGCTGCTGCGGCCACCCCGGCGAGCAGGAGGTTCGCTAGATGATGGTCGGTATTTTTCAGGTAGAGGATGCCAATCACCAGAACGAAGACTACGCCAGGGAGGAGCAGACCCACGGACGCAACGATGGAACCGAGCACCCCACGCAGGCGATCCCCCGTGAGCACGGCAATGTTCACCGCATTGAGCCCGGGCATGGTCTGACTGATCGCCAGGCAGGCCATGAACTCGTCGTCATTCAGCCAGCGCCGTTTTTCGGTCAGGAGGATTTTCTGGTAGGCAACGATGCCACCGCCAAAGCTGATGGCGCCGATCAGGAGGAATTCGAGAAAGATTTCCCAGAGACTGGGTGGTGGGATGGATTCCGCGGGTTCATTCATGTCGGCTGCAATTACCTGGTTGTGGATCGGGTGGCGGGGCCGGTGGCTGAAACGGTCAGGCTGGCGGGCAGGTGGCGGGCAGGGGGAAGGCATTATGGGTAATGCACTCTAGGCTGGCCATTAGTTTTTCCCCGTGCCGCGCGCGGCGGGCCGTCAAAAGGCATGGGAGATGCCAAGCTGAGCCCCTTGCCAATCAAGAAGGTCATAGGTTTTCTGGCTTTCCGCCTGGATAAGGGGATCAGCCAGATTGGCGGCATAGACCAGGAAGACTTTGGTCTGGCGGGAAAAGGAGTAGTCACCACCCAGGGCCCAACTGTGAAAAGCGAATTCATCCTCGGCCCGGAGATCACAGCAGGTCGGGGCCAGAATCACAAAGTCGCCCCCTTGTCGATTGCCGCCGATCTTACCCTTGATCTGGAACCGGCCCAGCCGGTAGCCGAGCTGGAGTTGCCAGAGGTCGGCCCGGTGATCGTCGCCCCAGAAGGCATGATCCCAGTGCTCGAACATCCCCGTCAGGCTCAGACCCCGCCAGTCCAGTAGTCCCAGGCCCAAACGCCACTTCCGCCATGGGGCGTCGGTCGAGTAGCTGTCCGGGGCGGAAAGATCGGTGCTAGCGGTCTCGAAGGCGAGACTGGCATAGAGGGGGCCCTGGGCATAAATGGCGGACAGGGAGAGGGCCTCCACCAACCGGTTGGCTTCAGGATTGACGCCCCCGAGCAGCTTGGCCCCGCCACCCGCAAGGATGGCCACGGCAATTTTCAGGCCGCCGAGGCTGGGACTGGCATAGTAGATGGAGTTGTCCGCGCGATAATTCTGAAAGCCGATGGTGCTGGCGGAATCCCCCAAGGTGTTGATGAACAGATCCAGGGGCGCGGTCGAAGACTTGAAGGGGGTATCCTGACGACCGAGGAGGAGGCGGCCCCAGGTCCCGCCCAGTCCCAGGTAGGTGTTACGCATGGTCAGGGTCTCGCTGGCCTGGAGATTGAAGCCGTCGTTATTGCTGTCTGCCAGGCTGAGTCCCAACTCGATTTTGAACAAGGTCTTAAGCCCATCACCCAAGTCCGAGGAACCCTCCAGGCCGAAGCGGTTGGCCGGACCCCGGGGGGTGGTGATGAAAGGATTCAGCAACCAGGGTCGGACTGCCTTGTTATCGTTGAGGCCAAAGCCCCTGAACTGTGTGGTTTGACTACCCGCTGGCAGGTCGTCAGCCCCCTGATCGAGATAAACGAGGGCCACGTTTAGCTTGCCATAGAGCAGCACCTCAGCCCCAAGGGGTTGGGACAGCAGCGCAAAAACCAGGGTGGTCAACAGGGAGGGACGGGTGATGGGCGGCAATTGACTCTCGGTCCTCGACCTGGATCAGTAGAGCATGGTCAGACGGGGCCCCTGACCGGGTGGGTCGGCAGCCGGCCAATTACCTGGCCTTGGGTATCCCGAGGGCGTGCTTGTCCCGGCCTGTCCGAAGCCTGAGCCTGAATAACGGCCGGCATTGTGGCTGACCCGCCCCCGACTGCCAAGCCATCGCGCCATTCGCACCCTCGGACGAAAACCGAAATCCACCGGGTAGATTTGGCGGCTGCACTGGGGCAAGGTTAACCTAACAACCGAACTTGGCTCGGCCCCAACTCCCCACTCCCCACTCCCCACTCCCAACTCACAAGTCACAACTCCCAACTGCCAGCCTTCAGCTTCGGCTTCGGCTCCAGCCATCAGCCCCCTCCTCAGCTTCCAGCCCTAACTCCAGGAATCTCCCATGCGACTCGTCATCGGCATCTCCGGCTCCTCTGGCGTCATCTATGGCATCCGCCTGCTGGAGGTGCTGCGGGGGCGGCGGGAGGTGGAGACCCATCTGGTCATCAGTCAGGGCGCCAAACTGAATATCGCCCTGGAGACGGACTGGAAACCCCGGGAGGTAGAGGCCCTGGCGGATTACGCCTACGCGGACCGAGACCTCGCGGCACCCATCAGCAGTGGCTCCTTCCTCACCGCGGGCATGATCATCGTGCCCTGCTCCATCAAGACCCTGTCCGGGGTCGTCAACAGCTACGCGGACAACCTGCTGGTGCGCGCGGCGGACGTGAGCCTGAAGGAGGGGCGACGCCTGGTCCTGGTACCGCGGGAGTCCCCCCTGCATGTCGGCCACACCCGGCTACTTCACGAAGCCGCCACCCTGGGCGCCCTCATCTGTCCCCCCATGCCCGCCTTTTACAATGCCCCGCGGACGATCGCGGATCTGATCGATCACAGTATCGGCCGCCTCCTGGACCTCTTCGGCATCGACAATGACCTGGCCCGCCGTTGGGAGGGACCCATGGGGACCCCTGAGGAGATCCAGGCTGAGACTCAGGTTGATACCCCTATAGGGACCCAGTTTGAGATCCAGATGGGGGCCCAGGCCAGCGATTCCCGCCAGTCCGGAAAGGGGTAAAATGCCCCTGCCCGGCGCTGACCGCCGTCGGTTCCCCCCATTCCCAGGAGAAGAAAATGACGATCGATCCCCAGTTGCTGGCAAAGGAAGTGGTGGATGGCTTTATCGAATTACTCCCCGGTGAGGTGGGCGCGCAAATCGACAAGGCCCATCGCGAGGATCTGGAACTGCTGGTGCGGGAGGCGGTGCGGGAGGCCGTCAACGCCTCGGTGGAACGTCTTGAGGAGGTAATCCGCGAGCTGCGCACCGAGTCGGGCCGCACCCAGCTCGAACTTTGACCCAGGTCCCTATCCCTGGCGGCCGGGTGACTCCCCGCGCACTCAGGGTCTGGTTCATTCCTCACCCGGTTCGGGCGCGGTTGCGGGCTTGCCAGGGACCATTTGCCCTGTCACCCAGCGGCGGCGCAAACCATGGAGCATCGCGTCATGACGACTGAATCCCGTTCTCCCCCCGCCAGCCTCGATCGCCGGCGCGCCGGAGTCTTGCTGCATCTCACCTCGCTGCCCGGTTGCGGCCCCTGTGGCAGTCTAGGGCCCGAGGCCCATGCCTTTATCGACTTTCTCGCCGACAGCGGCATGAGCGTCTGGCAGATGCTGCCGGTCGGACCCACCCTGAGTGAGCGTTCCCCCTACCAGAACAGTTCTGCCCATGCCGGCGAGCCCCTGCTGATTGCCCTCGAACCCCTGGTGGCGGCGGGTTGGCTCGCTGAATTGCCCGCGGATGATACCGAAGCGGCCAAGCTCGCCGCCCTGTCCCTCGCCTGGGCGGGATTCCAGGCCCAGGCGGACGACGAGGACCGCGCGGCCCTCGCCGCCTTCAGCCAGGAAAATCGTTACTGGCTGGCGGACTACGCCCTGTTCCGCGCCATCCATGAAGACCGCGGTCAGGGCTGGTGGCAGTGGCCCCCGGGTCTGCGCGAGCGCAAGCCCCAATCCCTGGGGCGGGCCCGGTCCCGCCTAGCCGCGCGCATCGACGCCATCGTCTTCGAGCAGTTTCTCTTTTTCCGTCAGTGGAGTTGGCTGCGGGAGCACGCCACGGCGCGGGGCATCAAGCTCTTTGGCGACATGCCCATCTTCGTCGCCCATGACAGTGCCGAGGTCTGGGCCCGGCCCCAGGACTTCGACCTCCATCCCGATGGCAGCCCCCGGGTGGTCGCCGGGGTGCCGCCGGACTATTTTTCCGCCACCGGCCAGCGCTGGGGCAATCCCCTCTACCGTTGGGACCGGATGGAGGCCGAGGGCTTCCGCTTCTGGCTGGACCGCATCCGCACCCAGTTGCGGCTCTTCGACCTGATCCGCATCGACCACTTTCGCGGGTTCGAGGCCTACTGGGAGATCCCGGCCACGGAGGAGTTCGCCATCAACGGCCGCTGGGTGAAGGCCTTGGGGGACGAGCTGTTTGAACGCCTCCACCAGCGCTTTGGTCCCCTGCCCCTGATCGCCGAGGACCTGGGCGTCATCACCCCGGAGGTCGAGGCCCTGCGGCGCAAGTACCGCCTCCCGGGCATGAAGATCCTCCAGTTCGCCTTCGAGGGCGGGGCGGGCAACCCCTATCTGCCCTTTCATCACGACCACGACGCCGTGGTCTACACCGGCACCCACGACAACGACACCAGCCTGGGCTGGTACCTGTCCCTGGACGCGGCGGGCCGGGCCTATGTGGAGGAGTTCCTGGGACATTCCGCCGAGCCCATGCCCTGGCCCCTGGTGCGCGCCGCCCTGGCCTCCCGCGCCACCCTGGCGGTGCTGCCCATGCAGGACCTGCTGGAACTGGATGGCGTCCACCGCATGAACGTCCCCGGCACCGCCGCGGGCAACTGGACCTGGCGGTTCGCCTGGGACATGGTCCCCGAAGGACTGAGCCAGAAGGTGCGGCGGATGGTGGCGATCTACGGGCGCTGAACCGTCAATTTTCGGGCTTTCCGGGTCGGGTGGCGTCTGACGGGGGACGCCGTGAATCCGTCCCTGGAGGCTTGCCGCCAGCATCCTTGCTGGCGACACCCCCGTCAGACGCCACCCGACCCTCTCGCCGCAGGTCAGGAATCTTGCGGCCTCGGGATCAGCCATCGCCATGCGGAAACACAGGGGACCTACTTGACCCTCATTCCTGGCTCGGCGCCGGCATCCGGGGCGAGGAGGAAGATGTCCTCCCCGCCAGGGCCGGCGGCCAGGACCATGCCCTCCGAGACGCCAAAGCGCATCTTGCGCGGCGCCAGGTTGGCGACCATGACCGTCAGGCGGCCTTCCAGGTCCTTGGGGTCATAGGCGGTGCGGATGCCGGCGAAGACCTGGCGCGTCTCACCCCCCAGGTCGAGCAGGAGTTTGATCAGCTTGTCGGAGCCTTCCACCGGGCGGGCCTCTTGAATGAGGGCGACGCGCAGGTCGACCCGGGCGAAGTCGGCGTATTCGATCGGGTCGGCGAGGGGGTCCCGCACCAGATGGCCCTCGCTGCGGGTCTCGTGGGGCTTGGTCTTCTTGACGTCGCGGGCGGCCAGGTCCTCCTTGCTCGCCGCCAGCATGGCCTGGATCTGCTTGGGGTCGACCCGGGTCATCAGGGGCATGAATTCGCCGATGACATGGCCGAGCAGGGGCCGTTCCAGGTCCGCCCAGGTCAGGGCGGGGATGCGTAGGAAGGCCTCGGCGCCCTCGGCGGTGCCAGGCAGGACCGGGCGCAGGTAGCCGATGAGTAGGCGGAAGAGGTTGAGGCCCTGGGAGCAGATGGCCTGGAGCTCGGCCTCCCGCGCCGGGTCCTTGGCCACCACCCAGGGGGCTTGCTCGTCGATCCATTGATTGGCGCGATCGGCCAGGGCCATGATCTCGCGGGTGGCGCGGCTGAACTCGCGGCGCTCGTAGGCCTCGGCGATGCTGGTCCCGGCGGCGACGAAGTCCGCGAACAGGGCCGCATCCATCAAGTCGTCCGCCAGGCGGCCGGCGAAGCGCTTGGTGATGAAGCCAGCGCAGCGGCTGCCGATGTTGACCACCTTGCCCACCAGGTCGCTGTTGACCCGCAGGGTGAAGTCCTCCAGGTTGAGGTCGATATCCTCCACGGTGGGGCCCAGCTTGGCGGCGAAGTAATAGCGCAGGTATTCCGGATTGAGGTGGTCCAGGTAGGTGCGGGCGCGGATGAAGGTGCCGCGGGACTTGGACATCTTCTGGCCGTCGACGGTGAGGAAGCCGTGGGCCAGGACCGCCGTCGGCGGGCGGAAGCCGGCGCCGTGGAGCATGGCGGGCCAGAAGAGGGCATGGAAATAGATGATGTCCTTGCCGATGAAGTTGTAGAGTTCGGCGGTGGAGCCGGCCTGCCAGAAGTGGTCGAAGTCCAGCCCCGGCGTGCGGTCGCACAGGTTCTTGAAACTGGCCATGTAGCCGATGGGGGCATCCAGCCAGACATAGAAGAACTTGCCGGGGTGCTCGGGGATCTCGAAGCCGAAGTAGGGGGCATCGCGGGAGATGTCCCACTCCTGAAGGCCGGCCTCGAACCATTCGTCCAGCTTGTTGGCGATCTCCTTCTGCAGGGCGCCGCCCTTGGTCCAGGCGCGCAGCATGTCCTCGAAATCGGCTAGCTTAAAGAAGTAGTGATCGGACTCGCGCTGCTCGGGTACGGCGCCCGAGACGGCGGAGCGGGGGTTCTTCAGTTCCGCCGGGGAATAGCTGGCGCCGCAGGCCTCGCAGTTGTCGCCATACTGGTCCGCCGCCCCGCACTTGGGGCACTCGCCCTTGATGAAGCGGTCCGGCAGGAACATCCCTTCCACCGGGTCGTAGGCCTGGGTGATGGTGCGCTTCGCGATATGGCCCGCATCCCGGTTGCGCGCGTAGATGAGGGTGGCGCAGTGGTGGTTTTCCGGGGAGTGGGTGGAGTGGTAGTTGTCGAAGCCGATGCGGAAGGCGGCAAAGTCGGCCTGGTGCTCCACGGCCACCCGGGCGATGAGTTCCTCCGGGGTGATGCCCTCCTGGCGGGCGCGCAGCATGATAGGGGTGCCGTGGGCGTCGTCGGCGCAGACGTAATAGCAGTGGTGGCCGCGCATCTTCTGGAACCGCGCCCAGATGTCCGTCTGGATGTATTCCACCAGGTGGCCGATGTGGATGGGGCCATTGGCGTAGGGGAGGGCGCTGGTGACCAGAATGTCTCGTTTATCGTTCATGACGCGGATTCTTGCGGTGGGAAGTTTCCTTGGGACGCCGGACCGGCTCCGGCGAGATCGGCGCGGCGCGGCGCGGGGGCGGTATGGCTGCCAGCGCAAATCTATTTGCCGATATTTCCAGCCCCATCGGGCGTCGATCGCAAAAGGATATGCTCCGGTTATTGGCGGGGCGAGTATCGCATGGGCGGCGCTCTTCGACCATGCGGCCGATGTCACCGAGAGCTGAAGGGCGGAGACGTGCAGGGCTGGGAGCTGAAGGGCTGCGACACCTGCACGGCGACGGGTGCCCCTGGGCCAAGTGGTCGTCGTCGCCCCAGGCTTGAAAAGCGCGGGGCCAAGACCAAACTCGCCCCCATCGTCGGGCCCCCCTGCCGTGGCGGGCCTGAGATCCGCTTTTATACCTTCTTATCCCTCCCGGAACCGGCCCGTCAGACGGGTCCCGCCCCCTGAGGCGGCGGTAGCGGGACCCACTCATCGGAGAGTTCCATGTCAGACGTCACCAAAGAAGCCATCGAAGCCGCCCTCAAGACCTATGTCGAGCCCAGTTTGGGGCGTGACCTGGTCGGGGCCGCCTGCGTCAAGGGCATCGAGATCGCGGGCGGCCAGGTCAAGGTCAAGGTGGTCCTCGGCTTCCCGGCCAACGGGGTCCTCGATCAGATCCGCGCCGCGCTCCAGGAGAAAATCGCCGCCGTGCCCGGGGTGACGGACGCTCAGGTGGATGTCTCCTGGAAGGTGGTCGCCCACTCGGTGCAAAAATCCCTGAAGCCCATCGATAACGTCAAGAACATCATCGCCGTGGCCTCGGGCAAGGGCGGCGTCGGCAAGTCCACCACTGCCGTCAACCTGGCTCTGGCCCTGTCGGCTGAGGGCGCCCGGGTCGGCATCCTCGACGCTGATATCTATGGACCCTCCCAGCCGCGCATGCTAGGCATCTCCGGCCGGCCCGAATCCAAGGATGGCAACAGCCTGGAGCCCATGAACTCCTACCACCTCCAGGCCATGTCCATTGGCTTTCTCATCGATGAAGAGACGCCCATGATCTGGCGTGGGCCTATGGTCACCCAGGCCCTGGAGCAACTCCTTAACGACACCAACTGGGCGGATCTGGACTACCTGGTCATCGACCTGCCCCCGGGCACCGGCGACACCCAACTGACCCTGGCGCAGAAGGTGCCCGTGTCTGGGGCCGTCATCGTCACGACCCCCCAGGACATCGCACTGCTGGATGCCCGCAAGGGGCTGAAGATGTTCCAGAAGGTGGAGGTCCCCGTCCTGGGTATCGTCGAGAACATGAGCATCCATATCTGCTCCAAGTGTGGCCACGAGGAGCACATCTTCGGCTCCGGCGGTGGTCAGTCCATGGCCGAGCAATACGGGGTCGACCTGCTGGGCTCCCTGCCTCTCGACATCCACATCCGCGTGGAGACCGACAGCGGCAAGCCCACGGTAGTCGCGCAGCCGGACTCCCGCGTCACACAGATCTATCGGGAGATTGCCCGCAAGACGGCGGCCAAGCTGTCGCTCCAGGCCAAGGACTACGCCGCCAAGTTCCCGCGCATCGTCATCCAGAACAACTGAT